>WFSI01000029.1 GCA_015486105.1 Aquificota bacterium
GGGTCACAGATACATAGAGGGAACCGGTCTCCCCTGCAATACCGTTTACCGTATAGGTGAGTTCTAAGTGCTGTTCATTGTACTGAGAGGCGCTTCCCCCAACGAAAGAGGTCTTATTGGGCATCATTCCGCTTAGAGTGGCTGACCAGCTCTGGATCCCAAAGAAACCTATTGCCAAAATACATACCAGTATCCCCACCATTTTCCTTCCCATACTTCCCTCCCCCTGTCATACGATTTTTTGTGTTTATCTCTATCAAGGTAGATACGGCCACTACACAATTCCCTATTTAGAAACGCATAAGTCCCTGAAATCTATGGATGTGTTCCCCCCCCTCCTTTAAAACGCAACAGAAGTCACTCCTGCTAATAAAAACTATTACTCTTTTTGGAACAGTCATAAAACTCCACAATACAGAAGGTTGGATATCCAACCCTCCCAGGATTAATAATTAATAATTCCCAGCCTTACCAAACAAAGCCAGGGGGGTCAATTTCCATCTTCTTAATTTGGATAAATCAGGAATTCGCTGCAAAAAGTCAACAAGGAAATAATAAAAGCGTTCTATATAACATATAGGGGTCTACCATTGAATTTTATGGTAGTGACAGTCATGAATCCAGGAGGTAAGGATATCTGGACTTCCCTCGCTTTTCTAAAAGGAGAGGGGCGGTGCGTTTCGATCACAGCCCGTGAGATAGCTGATGGTTGATGGCTGATAGCTGTATTCGTGGTGAGTACACCAATTAGCTGTTAGCCATCTTTCATGGGTGGGGGAGGTCCTTGATCCTGTGAAGTTGACCTTTTGCCCTTTTTTGTGGTTTACACATCTGGAAAATCTGCTTGGAGGTTAGGGATTTGAAGAGGACATACCAGCCCAGCCGGAGGAAAGCCAAGAGGAAACATGGATTCAGAGCCAGGATGCGTACACGTTCGGGACGGGCCATTATCAGAAGGCGTAGGGCAAAGGGGAGGAAGAGGCTCACGGTTTGAGGGGACAGTCTTTTCCCAAGGCGTATAGGATTCGTAGGCGGGATGACTTTAAAAGGGTGTACGCTCAGGGTAAGAGGGTAGTGGGGCGCTACTTTGTTCTTCACGCCTTACCTAACACTCTGGGGCATCCCAGAGTGGGGGTTACGGTAACCAAGAAGTCGGGGAAGGCGGTGGTGAGGAACCGGTGGAAGAGGCTTGTGAGAGAGGCTTTTCGTGAGAACAAAGCCCTTTTCCCCCCTGCGGACTTGGTGGTAACTGTGAAGAGGGAGGTGGCCGTGCCTGCCCATGGGGATCTGGAAGAGGATCTGTTGAAGCTGGTTAAGCGGTTATGAGGCGATTGGTGCTTCTGTTTATAAGGGGATACCAGGTTTTCCTGTCACCCCTTCTACCCAGGAGTTGCAGGTTTTATCCATCCTGTTCCCAGTATACCTTTGAGGCGGTGGAAAGATTTGGGATAGTGAAAGGGCTTTGGTTAGGGGTTAGAAGGGTTCTCAAATGCCATCCTTTTCACCCTGGAGGGTACGATCCTGTGCCAGAGCATAAAAAAAATAGATGAGAGGGAGAGTGGTTTAGATGGATACAGAGAAGCGTTTGTTGTTGGTTTTTGCCTTTTCTATTTTGGCGGTGGTGCTTTACCAGGGGTTTATAGCCCCTCCTAAGAGGGGTAAGTCCTCGGTGCAATCTACCAAGGTGGTGAAGAAACTTTCCCCTGGTAAGAATGTGATCCAAAAGCCCGTTAAACCTTCCAAGGCTTTAACCCATGAGACGGGGTCTCTGCCTTTGGGGGTTCAGCCAGTGAAAGGAAAGGTCAGGGATATTAAGTTGAGTTTTCCCTCTTATCGTGTGGTTCTTAGTAGTGAAGGGGGGACGATAAAAAGCTATCTTCTCACCCGATACACCAATGAGAAGGGGCAACCCATGGAGTTGGTGGGAGGGCCAGGTTATTTTAGGTACTATGTCCCCGGTGAGGTGACTCTGACTAAAGTGCTCAACGACTCTGTTTATAGAGTTAAGGTCAAGAAGGAGGACAAGGGAGAAAGGGTCACTTTTCTTTTGGATTTGGCAAAGTATGGGATTCGGGTGGAGAAAACCTACGTTTTTCACCCTGATTACAGGTTTGATGTGGCCTTTAAGGCCCTTCTTCCTGGTCACAGGGAGGTCGAGGGGGTGCTAATAGGTCCCAAAATAGCTCCTAAGGACAGGAAGAGCCGTTACTCCTTCTCCGGGCCCCTGGTTTTTAAGGGAAGGAAGGCCATAGAGGTGAAGCTGAAAAAGAAAGAGAGGGAGGTCTATGGGGATTTTCTCTGGACTTCCCTCCAGTCCCTTTACTTTACCGCCACTCTGGTGCCAAAGGCTCCCTGCCAGGTGCTGATTTGGAAGGGTCTCACCAAGGGAGAGTATTATCTGGCCCTCTTGAGCAAGAAGGGGGAAATCTCCTTTTGGAGTTTCATGGGTCCAAAGGATTATTCCCTTTTAAAAGGTTACGGCGTGAAGCTGGAGGAAAATATCCGATTCGGCATCTTTAAGGTTATAGCTAAACCTGCCCTGGAGGCCCTCAAGTTCATCAATAGGTACATACACAATTATGGGTGGGCTATTATCATCCTCACCATCCTTATCAAGATCGTTTTTCATCCCCTAACGGTGAAGGGATACAAGTCTATGAACAAGATGCAGGAGCTACAGCCCTATATCAAACAACTTAAGAAGACCTATAAGGATGACCCTGGTGCTGTTAACCGAGAGATGATGGCCCTTTACAAGAAGTACAAGGTAAATCCCATGGGGGGGTGCCTCCCCATGATTCTTCAAATACCTGTCTTCTTTGCCCTTTACAAGGTGCTCATGGTGGCCATTGAGCTTCGACATGCCCCCTTCATATTTTGGATTACAGATCTCTCTGCCAAGGACCCCTATTATATTACCCCTATCCTTATGGGGATCAGTATGCTTATTCAGCAGAAGATGACCCCCGTGGGCGATCCCACCCAGGCCAAGTTGATGATGCTTATGCCCATTGTTTTCACTTTTCTCTTCATCAATTTCCCTTCGGGTTTGGTGATTTACTGGTTGGTGAACAATGTTATCACCATCTTCGAGCAGTTTCTCATCAAGAAGGTGTATGCCTGACGATCCAGGGTTAAGGGGGTATCCCGAACCGTGCCCATGGTAATGAGCCTATTTCTTTCTGAAGGGCTTTACCTTTTTTTCCCATGGGGATAGCTTCTTGAGGGTGTCCCTATGAGGTATTCTTTAAAGGATACTATTGCGGCAATAGCCACCCCTCCAGGGATAGGGGCTTTGGGGGTATTGAGGCTCTCGGGGGAGGGGACCTTTACCGTGGCTTCTGGGGTTTTAAAGAATCTCAGAGGAGAGCCATACAATGTGGGAGGGTTACCTTCCCATACCGTTCACTACGGATATTTGGTGGCCGGGAACAGGGTAAAAATAGACGAGGTCCTTTTTAGCGTTTTCAGGGCTCCGAAGAGCTATACCCGGGAGGATATGGTGGAGATCACCTGCCATGGAGGACCTGAGGTTCTTAGACGGGGACTCGAAGTCCTTCTTGAGACTGGGGCCCGAGTGGCCGAGCCTGGGGAATTTACCTTGCGGGCTTTTATTAACGGCCGTCTGGATTTGGTCCAGGCTGAGGCTGTCCTGGATCTCATTGAAGCCAGGACAGGGGGAGGAGTCAAGGCGGCTTTGGACCAGTTAGAAGGGGGGTTATCCCGGGAGATAAAGGATATGGTGAAGGCTTTGGGGTCTGTTCTGGCCCAGTTGGAGGCCTCCATAGACTTTCCCGAGGAGGCTGGAGTTAGAAATGGATCCGGGGTTCTGGAAGTGGTGGATGATATTTTAGATGGCATAGACACTCTCTTGGATACCTTTAAGGATGGAAGGATTCAGAGAGAGGGGGTAGCAACGGCTCTGGTGGGTTTGCCCAATGTGGGCAAATCCAGCCTCCTCAATGCCCTTTTGGGAGAGGAGAGGGCTATTGTCACTTCTGTGCCGGGCACTACCCGGGATGTGGTGGAGGATTACCTCCGGGTTGGAGGAGTCCTCTTTAGGTTTATGGACACGGCGGGGATAGGCAAGGCGAGCAACGTGGTAGAGGAGAAGGGCATGGAGAGGACCAGGAGGTGCCTGGACGATGCTGACTTGGTTTTGGTCGTTTTGGATGTGTCCAGGCCTTTTGAAAAGGAGGAACTGGATCTCTTGCGCTCTGCTGGTTCCAAAGGAGTTGGTGTTCTAAACAAGATAGATCTGCCCCGGGTTTGGTTTTGGGAGGATCTAAGTGATAGATTAGGGGAGGTGCCCTTCTTTGAGGTCTCCGCTAAGAGGGGGGATGGGCTGGATGAGCTGAAGAAGGGTATGGCTGAAATAGTGGCCCGGAAGCAGAGTACCTGGGAGGGTAGGCCTCTTCTCACCAATATCCGGCACTATCAGGCCCTGGTGAGGGCCAAAGAGGCCTTAAAGGGATTTAGGGCCGCCTGGCAGGAAGGTTTGACTGATGAGTTCCTGGCTGAGGATATTAGGGAGGCCTTGAAGGTCTTGGGAGAGATCACCGGAGAGACTACGAGTGAGGACACCTTGGAAGCTATCTTTAGTAGGTTTTGCATTGGGAAGTGAGGATGGATAGGCTTCTTCTCGTTCGCACCGACAGGGTGGGGGATCTGGTTTTAGCCACCTCTTGTATCCAAGGGATAAAAGAAAAATGGCCTTCCTGGGAGGTACATTTTCTGGCTGGTAAATACGCTGCTCCTGTATTGGAGCATAATCCCCATCTTAAAGGGGTGATCCTTTATGATGGAGAGGGGCCCAGTGACCTTGCCAAAATTTTAAAAGAGATAGGGTTCCAAAGGTCTGTGGTGCTTTTTCCTACCTTTTATTTGGCCTGGGCTTTGTATTCAGCGAAGGTCCCCGTGAGGGTAGCCTCGGGGTTTCGATGGTATCAGGGCTTGTTCAATCGAAGGGTCTACCTCCGACGCTCCCGTTGTCTCAAGAAGGAGTGGGAGTACAACCAGGACCTGTTGAAACCCTTGGGATGGGATGGTTCCTACCGGGAACCCCGCCTCTATCTTTCCCCTCAGGAACTGGATTGGGCTTGGGATCTGGTGCGAGGGGAGGGATGGCCTACGGATTTTGTGGCCCTCTATCCTGGAGGTGGTAAGGAGATACATTGGCCGCCTCCCTTTTTCAGAGAATTGGGTAGGATGATTCAGGACAGGGGCTTGGGAGTGGTGGTCTTCTGGGGCCCTGGGGAGGAGGACCTGGCCCGGTATGTGGCAGGGGATGGGCTTAAAATGGCCCCTTATACGGATCTCAGGCAACTCATGGCCCTCCTTTCCCTTTCTAAGGCCATGGTGGCTAACAACACAGGTCCCATGCACATAGGGGCTGCTCTGGACATACCTTTGGTCCAGTTGTTTGATCCTAGGTGGGGCTGCAACCCCCAGAGGTGGGGCCATGAGGGACCGGGAAGAAGGGTGCTTATGCCCTCTGTGCCCCATTGTAGAAAGTGCTCTCCAGGGTGTACCTTTTATCCATGTATGGAGAGGCTTACACCGGAGGAAGTCTTGGAGGCTTTAGAGGAGGTTCTTGATGAAGGGTAGGGCCAAAAAAAGGCTCCTCTGGATGGGGGGAGGTCTTGTAGGGGGATTGCTCATCGCCCTGGTGGCCCTGGCTATTATTCTACCCCACCTTCTTCACCTTCCTTCGGTTAGGGATAAGATCATGGCCCAGGCCTCTCGTCAGGTGAGGGGCGAGGTGGCCTTTTCAAGATTGGACCTCTCCCTTTTCCCCTCTCCCAGGGTGGTCATCCATCAGGTATCTCTAAAGCTTCCAGGGAAAGGGGAAATCTCCGCAGACTCTTTTAGTCTTATTCCCCGCCTTTTTCCCCTTTTAAGGGGAGAGGTGCAGGTACGCCACGTAAAGGTTTCAGGGCTGAGGGCTCACGTTTACTTAAAGAAGAGGAAAGAGGGTCCCTTTCCCCCCTATGGATTGGAAGAGAAGCTGAAAGGTTTTTTTGCCCTTTTGTCCTCTCGCTTTCCCGGACTTGTGATCGATGTGGAAAGGGGAGAGGTTTATATCTACAAAGGGGCTAAAAAGGCGGCCCTTTGGATTAAAGATCTTAAGGCCCATGTGGTTTTGCCCCCCCAGTACCTCAAGATGGATGTGGCTTTCAACTCCAACATGGGAAAGGGTTTTGTCCTTAAGGGACGGCTCGACCCCCTAAGCATTACTGGAGAGTTGAAGATCGGCCTGACCCAGTTCCAGCCTCACAAATTGGCTTGTTGTCTCTTGCCCCTGACCCCTGTTGGCCCTGTGGAATCCATGATGGACATGGAGATTGCCTTGAAACTGAAGGGACTGAGGGATGTGTCAGGGGTTTTTAAGGGGTCTGTTCCGTGTTTTGCACTGAAAAAGGGGAAGCATTCTTTGGTTATGGAGTGCGGGAATCTGGAGGGGAAATTTCACCTCTTGGGTCCCAGGATAGAGGTGTCCCTTGCTCACATGGATCTTAAATACCCCCAGCTTCATCTTTCGGGTTCTTTTCTGTGGGATCCTCAGCTCCCCCTGGCCAGCTTGGCGTTAGAAGGCAGGGATGTTGATGTCTCCTCTCTAAGGGGGGTGTTCCTTTCCCTTTTGGGAAGAAACCATGCCGTCCAACAGGTCTTTGGTATAGTCCGGGGCGGACGGGTGCCATCTATCAGCTTTAGAGATAGTGTACCCTCTCTTTCCCAACTGGGGTCTCTGAAGAGTATGGTGATGGAGGGACGGGTGACGAGGGGGAACATTTTCATTCCTGGTGTCCATCTCGAAGTGGAAGACGCCGGAGGAGAGGTGGTTATCTCCCGGGGTGTTCTTAAGGGCAGAAACCTGTCAGGTAGGGTGGGAAACTCCCGGGCCTCTGATGGTACCTTGACTTTGGGATTGCATGGGAAGGAACTGCCCTTTCATTTTGACGCGGCAGTGGATGCGGATTTGGCCGAGCTTCCTGGGGTTCTTAAACAGATGCTCCATGGTGGCTTACTACTTCGGGAGATCCAGCATGTGAGGAATATTAAGGGCAGGGCCCTGGGTAGGTTGGTATTGGGAGGGGATGCCCAGGTGAATAAGGTGGAGATAAGGATTAGCCGGCTGAGTCTCTCCTGCGTCTATAAAAGGGTGCCCTATCCTATAAAGATTACTGGGGGTGGTTTTTCTTACAAGGACTCCCAGGTGGCAGTGGCGAATCTGGCAGGCATGGTGGGGGAAAGCTCCTTTTCTGGGTTGGATGCTCAACTCGATTGGCGGAAGGAGCTTTGGCTGAAAGTCTCTTCTATGAAGGCTGTTGTTTCTTTGGATCAGGTGTATCCATGGATTTTTTCCTATCCCCAGGTGAAAGATGCCCTCTCAGACTTCAAATCTATGAAGGGCCTTTTGTATGTGGATACCCTTGGTCTCAAGGGTCCTCCCTCTGCTCCCGAGAAGTGGCAATTCAGCCTTAAGGGCAGGGTTGAGGGTTTCCTCTTTGGGTTTTCCATCTTTCCCTCTCTACTGAGGGTAGAAAAGGGGCAGGTGGCCTTCACTCAGGATGAGATCTCATTCCAGAACTGCACTGCTTCCTTGGAGGATGCCTCTTTTCATGCTTCAGGCAAGCTGGAGGGCTATAAGGAAGGGGTGAAAAGCCTTGCTCTTTCCATGGATGGCAGGGTGGGTGCCAAGGCCTTACATTGGCTTTACTCCTTTGTTGCACTTCCCCAGGAGTACAGATTTAAGCCTCCGGTTGTATCAGAAGGGGTGCATCTTCTTTGGGTGAGGAATGGAAAGACCCACCTGGATGGCCTCTTGGAGAGGGGTGGGATTAAGACCTCCATGGATCTCGATGTGTTACCCAAGGGTTTTTCCATAAAGAAGATAGATCTTGAGGGTAAAGGTGCGTCCTGTCATCTCTCGGTTTCCCTTAAGGGGAATGCTTTGGCCTTGGTTTACAGAGGGGAGGTGAACAAGGATATGCTGGATCGCCTTTTGGAGAAAAACACTATTTTAAAAGGTTGGGCCAAGGGGGATTTTAAGACTCGCCTTCTCCTCAACGGTAAAGCCAACTTTAATGCCCAGGGTGAGCTGGAGGTGAAGGGTCTCACTTATCTATGGGGAGTGAAGATGCCCTTGAACATCGAGGCTGCTTCTTTGGAGGCTAAAGGGGAGAAGCTCGTGGTTCACTCTGCCCGTCTTGGTCTTGGCCGATCCACGGTCTTTCTTCATGGTGGGGTGAATTCTGGAGATACTACCATACATTTATCTTTAGAGGCAACGGCCCCTTCCTTGGATATGAAGGATATTGAGGGGTTTGTGGGCACGGGAGGGGAGGGGGGGAAGTGGACCCTTCCCTTTGACGGTGACATCAAGATGAAGGTTACCACCTTCTTCTATGAGGGGTTTACCTGGGGTCCCTTGGAGGGCACCGTTCATCTTTATCCCCGAGAGGTGAGGGTGGATGTGGTGAGGGCTCATCTCTGTGGCATTGTCACCCCTGGGGTGGTGATAGTAGTTCCAGGAAATACATCTTTCAGTTTCAACTTCTGGGCTAAGAAGGCTTCTTGGGATCGTGCCCTCACCTGTCTTTTCCAAGAAAAGGGCATTGCTAAGGGCAAATTTGATTTGCAGGGGAGTATAAGGGCAACAGGTAAAGAGGATCCCTTGGCAGAGCACTCTACGGGAGAGGCTTCTCTTACCTCTGGCAAGGGGCGGATTTATAGACTCACTATTCTTTCCAAGATTTTTTCGGTCCTCAATGTTATGGAGATTTTTAGGGGTCGCCTTCCCGATTTGACTAAGGAGGGTTTTGCTTACAATTCAATCAAAGGAAAGGCTCAATTAAAGAACGGCCGGCTTTTAGTAGAGAAACTGGTGGTGGATGGGCGGCCCATGAAGATCTTTGGAACTGGGACGGTGGACCTGGTGAAGGAAAGGGTGGACCTCACCGTTTTGGTGGCTCCCTTAAAGACCTTGGATACCATTCTCAGCAGGGTGCCCCTTGTGGGTTGGATTCTTACGGGCAAGAGTAAGACCTTCATATCTGTTCCCCTTAAGGTGAAAGGTCCTTTGGATGATCCTAAGGTGATCCCCATTAACCCTTCAGCTGTAGGTTCTGGGATCTTGGGGGTGATGAAGAGGATCCTCCAGGCTCCCATTCAGGTCATTAAACCCATTTTGCCGGAGAAGGGGACAGGCCAACAGCAGTAGCTTGAAATAGACCTTCTTTGCTTTCTCATTTAAGGTGTCCCTTTTCCGTCTCCCATAATTTTTAGGGGGGAGGTTTTGGTTACTGGATCTTATAGCTTATTCGCACCCGTGATTTTCTCTTGGGGAAAGGGCGGAAGAGAAGTATGCCGGCTATGAATCCACCTATATGAGCGAACCAGGCGACCCCACCAGGGTTACCCATGCCCAGGGCTGTGGTGCCATTGAGGAACTGGATGAAAAACCAGAATCCCAAGAATATGAGGGCTGGTATGTCTATTATAGTGATGAAGAAGAAGAGAAAGACCAGGGTCTTTATCTTGGCCCAGGGGAATCGGATCATGTAGGCCCCTAAGATGCCAGAGATGGCACCGCTGGCTCCTATCATAGGGACCCGGGAGGAGGGTACCACAGCGGCATGGGCTAAGGTGGCTATCACCCCGCAAATCAGATAGAAGAGCAGGAATCTGAAGTGACCCAATTCGTCCTCCACGTTGTTTCCAAAGATCCACAGAAAGAGCATGTTTCCTGCTATGTGGAAGAAGCCTCCATGGATGAACATACAGGTTAGGATGGTGAGGGGGATGGGAAAAGGGTATTGGGGGGTGAGGTCTACTCCATGGAAGAGTTCATAAGGGATGGCCCCATATACGAAGGCCATGGCCTGGGTGCCTTTCATCAAGAAGGGTCTCCCATGGTAAAATATTAGAAGTTTTAGCTTGGAGCCTATTGCTGGGCCTATTAAAAAGAAGACCAAAGCGTTGGCTGCGATGAGGGCAATGGTCATATAGGGGAAGGTTTCAGTGGGGTTTTCGTCTTTAAGGGGTATCAAAGGCTATCCCCTGATAGGACCTTCACTCCGCGGGTCCGAAGGGCCGATGTAACCACTCCTTCACCAGAAACGATTTTTCCATCCCTGTAAACCTGCTCTACGCCGCAGGCAGGGCTTCTGTCTTTGAAGATGGCTATTTTTATATCAAAGAGACCTACCAGTTTCAAAATCTCCTTGGCGGCCTTCAAAAGGTAATGGGTGATTTCTTCTCCTTCTTCATTCAGTATCCTGGCTTTTCCCTGGATGAGATCTCTCCCTGTTCCTCCGGAGAACTGAGCTGGTGAGCGGGGTGTGGGTAGACCACCCCATTGCTCTGGGCAAATGGGAATAAGGTAGAGTTCTTTTGTCAGTTTGGTGATGAGTTTGGGGTCCAGGGCTCGATGGGTGCCGTCGTACCGGCAGTTTACCCCCAATAGGCAGGCACTAATAAGGCAAGGGTTCCTCTTCATGGAAGGCATTTTTTATCTTCTTGAGGAGAGATGCAAGGGAAAAGGGTTTCTCTATTATCTCGCTGACCTTCAGTTTCTCTGCTGTCTGGGGGGGTAAGTCGTTCAAATTGCCACTGGTAAAGAACACTTTCACTTGGGGATTAAGGATGCGTAGCTTTTGCATCACCTCTTGAGAAATAGAGGAAATCCAGTAAAATAAGTTAAGGGGCCAACATGAAATCACTGCAGTCTGTCATGTTGTTTGCAGCTTTGTTGAGCCTGCCCCTTTTATCTGCATGTGGTACAACAAATGGGAAAGCTGCATCCCCTCATAAAGGTTATGGCCCACCTTCCCATGCACCGGCCTGGGGCTATAGGGCAAAACACCTCTACTGGTACTATCCCGATGCTTTCGTGTACTTTGACGCAAGCAGGAGAGTGTACTTCTATTTGGAAGGGTCCAATTGGCGGGTAGCTGCAAGTCTTCCTGTCTACTACAGATCCAGGTTAAAAGGCTATGTGAAAATAGAGATGGACACAGATGAACCTTACAAGTTCTTTGAGGAGCACAAGAGGCTATATCCACCTGGACACTGGAAGAAGAGGAAAGAAACAGGGTGTCAGGGTAACAAACATGGAAACCTCCATCATCCGTGGAAATGAACAGAGGTGGCCACGGTCGTTTTGATCATATTGGAGGCCGGTTCCCACAGGGGTTGTCAGACCCACCTCTCCCGTCTCTCTAAGCTTCGGTATTGGATAGCCTCGGCGATGTGGGCAGGGGAGATCTCCTCTTCTCCTGCCAGATCGGCGACGGTCCTTGCCACTTTGAGGATGCGATGGTAGGCCCTGGCGGAGAGGCCAAAGCTTTTGACGGCCCTTTCTAAGAGGGTATGGGATGGCCCATTGAGCCTGCAGAAATTCTTGATCTCCCGTACACCCATGTGGGCATTGAAGTGGAATCCTGTGCCTGAGAAGCGTTGCTCCTGGATCTGGCGGGCCGACTCTACCCGTTCCCGTATGACGTGGGAGGGTTCTCCTTCCCTCTCTTTTCGCATCTCTTGGTATTCCAAGGCGGGCACTTCGATGTAAAGGTCGATGCGGTCTAAAAGGGGCCCCGAGATCTTGGCCGTATACCGCTGGATTTGTTGGGGGGTGCAGTGGCACTCTTTGGTGGGATGTCCCAGATACCCGCAGGGGCAGGGGTTCATGGATCCCACCAGGAGAAAACGGGCGGGATAGGTGATGGTGAGACTGGCCCGGGCAATGGTTACTTCTCCATCTTCCAGGGGTTGGCGCAACACCTCCAAGACGTTTCTCTTGAATTCGGGCAATTCGTCCAAAAAGAGGACCCCGTTGTGGGCCAAGGAGACCTCTCCGGGTTTGGGATAGCTACCTCCCCCAATGAGGGCTACATCGGATATGGTGTGATGGGGAGAGCGGTAGGGCCTCACCGCTACTAAGGGCCCTTTTAGGATGCCTGCCACGCTGTGGATCTTGGTGGTCTCTAAGGCTTCTTGGAAGGTGAGATCAGGCAGGATGGTGGGGAGTCTCCTGGCCAGCATGGTTTTCCCTGAGCCGGGAGGACCAAACATGAGGATGTTATGTCCCCCTGCCGCAGCCACTTCTAATGCCCTCTTGGTGGCCTCTTGACCTTTTACATCGGCAAAATCCAAGGGGTAGTTCCGGGATTGGCGGAAGAGGGCGTCTCGATCTATAGTAATGGCTTGAGGAGGTATTTCTCCCCGGAGGAAGGCCAGCACTTCTGTTAGATGGGAGAATCCGTATACCTTCAACCCGTCGACCAGGGCAGCCTCTTGGGTATTGGCCATGGGGAGGAGAAACCCTTGAATTCCCTCTTCCTGAGCCCCTAAGGCCAGGGGGAGTGCCCCCTTGATGGGTTTGAGATCTCCGTTGAGGGAGAGTTCCCCTGCCATCATGAGACCTCGGGCTTTTGTTTCTTCTACTGCTCCCATGGCTCCCAGGATGCCCATGGCCATGGGAAGGTCGAAGGCGGCTCCTTCCTTTTTCAGGTCTGCTGGGGCTAAATTCACCGTGATGCGTTTCATGGGGAAGTCGAATCCTGAGTTTTTGATGGCTGCTCTCACCCGGTCCCTGGCCTCCTTTACGGCGGTGTCGGGTAGCCCTACCACATTGAAGGCAGGGAGACCCCGGGAAAAGTCTACTTCTACGTCTATGAGGTGGGCTTCTATACCCAAAACCGTGCCACTGATGGTTCTGAAAAGCATGTCTCCTCCTTTAGTAGTCTATGTAGTCGGCCATCAAAGGGGCCACGTCCATCCTCTTGAGCAGAGTGACGTTGTAGGGCTTCTTTGTACCCTGCCAGGCTGCCCGGGTTATATCCAGCCAGGAGGATTGGGAGAGGAGTTCCCTGTAAATCTCCAGGGCTTTCCCCCTTTCCCCCCTCAGGTCTGCCAGCCTTCCCATCCACAGAAGGGCCTGGGCCTTTCGATAGGGGGATAGAAAAGAGTTGAGGATTCCTTGAAAGTCTCTTTGAGCGGCTTCGTATTCCCCAGCCTTGGCCAGGAGTAGGCCCCTTACCATGAAAAATAGAGGCTCCTTTTCAATGCCTTGGATCTCTATGGCTTGGTTTATGGCTTGAAGGGTGCCTTTTAGGTTCATCTCCTCGTCCCATAGGCGAATGGCCTCGGCGTAGTGCTTTACGGAGGCCTTTTTGGCCTGGGGGAGGGGGGTTCCTGGGTACTCTTCCAGGA
>WFSI01000030.1 GCA_015486105.1 Aquificota bacterium
ATCACCAATAAGGCACAGACCCCAAATTGAATCCAGACCATGACTCTAACCTAAACATCCCTTAAAGGTCCTTGTCCAGTTGGCAGAAAACCCATTGATTTCTAACCCTTCATCCCTTAGAGAGAAGAGGCCATGAGAAGATACTATTTACTCCAGTCAACAGGGGCCATAAAAGGCCTTTACAAGAGGTTGATTAAGAAGGAGCGTCCCCTACCCCCATTTCCCAAGGTGATCCAGATTCAGACCAAGAGCGGGTGCAACGCCCGGTGCGTCTTCTGTCCCAACTCCCTTGTGGGAGACCAACTAACCCATGGAGAGATGGAGTGGGATCTCTTTACCAAAATCTCCGACGAGATCACCCAGTATTCCCTAACCCGTATCAGTCCCTATCTTATGAACGAGCCCCTTTTAGACCGGAACCTGGGAGAGAAGGTCCGTTACCTGGCAGATAGGAAGAGACCAGGAACGGTAATCAAGATCAACTCCAACGGCGCCCTCCTGGACAAAGAGATGGAAGAGCAACTCATAGAATCCGGGCTGGACAGGATCAACTTTAGCGTACATGGCATCAGAAAAGGCACCTACGAGTCCCAGATGGTAGGATTAAAGCTGGATATGGTGCTGGAAAACATAGACGCTTTTTTAGAGCTCAAGAGGAAAAAAGAGCCAACAAGCCCCGAGTGCGGATCACCATGGTAAGGACAAAAGCCATAGAGGAAGAACTCCCCGATATCATGGCCTACTGGAACACCCGGGGAGTGAGAGTTAACGTTAGACCCCTGGAGAACCGGGCCAGAAGGGAGATTGCTGCAACCGGCCTCAACCCCAAAACCTGGAAACCCTTCTCTTTTTGTAACCGCCTCTTCGAGCAGGCATATATCCTGTACAATGGAGGTGTAATCCTGTGCTGCGTAGACTGGGAGCGTACCACTATCTTGGGAAACCTGAGAGAGCAGTCCCTGAAGGAGGTCTGGAATAGCCCAGGGTTCCTGGAGATCCGAAGGAGATACCTGGCGGAAAACCTGAAAGGGCTCCTCTGCCAAAAGTGCCTCACCATTTGAGGCCATGTTCCAACACCTCATCACATGGATCGTGGTAACCATTGGAAGGCTGGGCTATCCAGGCATTGTGGTCCTCATGTTCTTGGAATCCTCTTTCTTCCCCTTTCCCAGCGAAGTGATCATACCACCGGCAGGTTACCTGGCAGCCCGAGGGGAGATGAGCTTCACCTTAGTGGTCATCTCCGGCATCGCAGGCTCCCTTCTGGGAGCCCTCTTCAATTACTGGATCTCCCTAACCTTGGGCAGGCCCTTTTTCGAGCGCTACGGCAGATACCTTCTCATAGGGGAGAAAACCCTAACTCGGGTAGATCGGTTCTTTGATGAGCATGGCCACATCAGCACATTGGTGGGAAGACTCCTTCCAGGTATCCGCCAGTATATCTCCCTACCCGCAGGTATGGCCCGTATGGACCTCCCCCTTTTTGTCATCTTCACCTCCTTAGGAGCGGGTTTATGGGTACTGGTACTGGCCACGGTGGGCTATTTGGTGGGCTACAACCAGGAACTCCTCCAGTCCTACCTCCATAAAACCGTCTGGGCCATGGTATGCCTATCAGTGATCCTCACCATAGGATATTTAGTTTGGAGGAGAAAGAAAAACAGAGGCACGAAATAGACACCTTTCTTCTTCCTCATAATATCTGAACAGTTGTTCTTGACGTGAATATACGTTCAATTGTACAGATAGACACCATGGAAAGGGGCTGGAAAACCAAGGGAAAGGTTCTAAGAAAGCAGGAGATCATGGAAGCCGCCCTGGACCTTTTCTCTAAAAGGGGGTTCCATAACACCACTATGGCGCAGGTAGCCCAGAGGGCAGGGGTAGGGGTAGGAACACTGTATCAACACTTCCAAGGCAAAGAAGAGCTCTATCACTCCCTCCTGGAAGAAAAATGCACCAGGCTCTTGAATACCCTTTTGGCTTTGGTGAAAGAAGAGGATTCCACTGAAGAAAACCTGGAAAGGCTTCTTACGGCCCAAATAGACTTCGTAGAGAAGCACCGATCCTTCTTCAAGCTCTACCTCTCCGAACAACTAGCCACATTAGAAGCCGTAAGGGAAAAGCTGGGCCTAAAGGCCGACGTGATTTATGCCCGCTTCTTTCAGCTCTTCCAGGGAATTATGGATCAAGGTGTAAAAAGGGGCGAGCTAAGGGACCTTCCCTCTGTCCATCTCACCAGGGCTTACATGGGGATCCTTAACAGCTTCTTTTTTGATTGGCTCAAGGGTAACCTGGACAGTCTGAGGGAAAACCAAAAAACCATCCTCTCCCTGTTCATGAAAGGGGCCAAGAAATGAAGGAAACAAGGTGCAGGAAAGGGATAATAATCCTCCTTTTCCTCCTTCTCCCCCTCCCCATTTGGGCTCAAACCCTTACCTTGAGAGACGCCGTCAACATAGCCCTGAAGGAGAACCCTAATCTCCAGGCTGCCCGGTACACCTTCTCTATGGCTAAAGAGGCAGAGAGAGAGGCCTGGACCAGGTTTTTCCCTTCAATAAAGTTCAATTACTCCTATACTCGTTGGAACGAGGAGCAACACGTGAATCTCAAGCCTGTGACCATCCCTCCCTTAGCCCCTGGAATGGAGTCCGTAACTCTAAAGCCTGGAAACGTAGTCACCAGCAGACAAAACGAGTATGAGTATACATTCTCCTTCCAACAGCCCCTCTTCACTGGATGGGCCATCACGGCCACCCATAGAATAGCCCTTATTACCGCCCAGGAAGCAGAGCTGGAGGCCAAGGAAACCCGCCTGGAAGTGGCCTTCAATGTAAAACGGGCCTACTTCAGCATTTTAGAAGCCCAAAAAATGGAAAAGGTAGCCCAGCTGGCCGTAAAACAGCTCTCCAGGCATCTCTTTGTGGCTAAAAACCTCTTTGAAGAGGGGGTCATACCCCGAAACGACCTCCTCAAATCCCAGGTGGCCCTGGCCCAAGCCAAGCAGGACCTGGAGAGGGCCAAAAACAATGTGGCCATAGCCAAAGCCACCCTCAATGCCATCCTCCACCGGGAGGTAACGGCACCCTTAGAGATAAAAGAGATGAACCTGCTGAACCCTCCAGGTCTCTCCCTCAAAAAGGCTATACACCGGGCCATGGAAGTCAGACCCATCGTAGAAGCTGGGATGAAAGAGGTAGAAAAAGGCCGAGAGGGGATAAGGTTGGCCCAAAGCGGATACTTCCCCCACCTACAGATGGAAGGGGTTTACAGGAAACACGGCAACCATCCCAACTGTAATGGGGATAACCTAACCGATGCCGAAAGCTGGAGAATAACTACAGGTCTGGAATGGACCCTATTCGAAATGGGCCGCACCCGCCATCAAGTGGAAAAAGCACGCCTGGGCAGGCTCAAAGCCCTGGCCCAACTAAAAGAGATAGAAGATCAGGTATCCTTAGAGGTCCAGAAGGCCTTTTTAGACATGGAAACGGCGATAAAAAACATTGAAACGGCAAGAAAAGCCGTGGAACAAGCCAAAGAAAACTTCCGGGTGACGGAGGAGCGGTACAAAGAACAGATAGACACTTCCACGGAAGTCCTGGACGCCCAAACCCTTCTCACCCAGGCCCAAACCTACTACCACAGGGCCGTATATCAGTACAACGTGGCTGTATCCCGGCTCCTTCGGGTCATGGGAGAAGAGGAGTGAATCCAGAAGAAACACAAGAGGGAAAAGAGACAAAAGGAACCCGCTGGCGGAAGGTTATACTGGCCGTAGGGATCCTGGGCCTCATCATGGCCATGATAAAGGGTGGATTCTGGCTTCACTATCGGTTCACCCACGCCACCACCGACGATGCCTTCGTAGATGCAGACCTGGTCAACATCTCTCCCTTGGTACCAGGGCACATCGCCACCATGCTGGTAGACGAAGCTCAAAAGGTAAAGAAGGGACAGCTCCTCTTTGTCATAGATGATAAGGACTACCGGGCCCATTTATCCGTAGCTGAAGCAGCTTTGAAAGAGGCCTGGCACCTGGTACAGGTAAAAAAGGCCACCTGGGAAAAGGTAAAAGAGGCCGGAGAACTCACAAAAAAAGAGGTCCACCAAGGCATAATCCAGGCCAGAGCCCAAAGGGCTGCAGCCTTGGCCAAATTCAATATGGCCAACAACGACTTCCACCGTTTCCAAGCCCTGTACCAACGGAGAGTCATCGGTAAACGGAAGTTTCAAGAGGTAGAGACGGCCTTTAAAGAGGCAAAAGAGACCCTCAAGGCTATGAATGCTGCTTACCACAACGCTCTGGCCCAGAGGGATCGCATAACCCTGGCCCAAAAGACCATCCAAGAGGCAAAAAAGGCCTTAGAAGCAGCCAAGGCTACCCAAGAAAGGGCCAAAAGGGAAGTAGAAGCGGCCCGAATCCAACTGGAACACACCCGGGTCAAGAGCCCCATTGCAGGGATAGTGGCCAAGAAATTCATGAATCCTGGGGACTTTGCCTCCCCGGGGTATCCCGTCTTAAGCCTTTACAATCAGGAAGAGGTTTACATCACAGCCAATCTGGAGGAGACCAAGGCCAAAAGGGTTCGCTTAGATGCCCCTGTAGACATCTGGGTAGACACCTACTCCGGGGTGAAGCTGAAAGGAAAAGTGGTGAGAATAGGAGAGGCCTCAGCAGCTAAGTTTGCCCTCATCCCCAGGGACGTGACGGCGGGGGAGTTCACCAAAGTGGTTCAGAGAATTCCCATAAAGATCCTCTTTACCGACACCAGAGGCAAAAGACTGGTGCCTGGCATGTCCGTAGAGGTGGGAATAGAAAAGAAATAGACCCTTGGGGATCACCATGCCAGAGTCAGGGTATCAGATGAGGTGGGGACTTTCACTGAAATATGCACACAGGCAAAAAACGCTTTGACAGGGAGCCCCCTGCCTTCATATAATAACATAAATATAATAATGTAATTAAGGCTAATAAGACCCTGTTTATTGGGATGGTGGATGATGGAGTTGACCCGGTTTAGTGGACACTCAATAATCGATTTGGGAGGAGTTCATTATGCCGAGAGTAAAGAAGAGGTACCCGCAGGAGTTCAGGCAACAGATAGTGGAGCTTACTAGATCTGGTCGTACTCCATTGGAGCTGTCGAGGGAGTTTGGTCCTGCACCTTCAACCATAAGGGCTTGGATGATCCAGGCAGACCTGGATGTGGGAAGAAGGTCAGATGGTCTCACAAGCGCGGAAAGAGAAGAGCTGAGAAAGCTTCGAAGAGAGAACAAGCGGCTTAAGATGGAACGCGAGATTCTGGCAAAAGCCGCGGCCTGGTTTGCTCAGGAGACCGGCTCTATACCCCCAAAATCTTCGGGTTCGTGAAGACAAACCAGGCCACATATCCGGTGACCCTGATGTGTACTCTGCTTGGAGTCTCCCCGAGCGGGTACTACTCATGGCTAAGCCGTACGCCTTCAAACCGTACCTTGGAAGACACAAGGCTAAAAAGGCTTATTTTGGCCATTCATAGTCAATCTAAAGGCACGTATGGCGCGCCTCGAGTCCATGAAGAACTCAAAGAGCAAGGGGTGTTTGTGGGTAAAAAGCGTATAGCGAGGTTGATGAGAGAGGAAGGAATATCAGGGGTGAGCAGGAGAAAGAACAGGTTCACCACAGTGAGGGATAAAGATGCTCGTCCTGCTCCGGACCTGGTGAAGAGGAATTTTGCAGCAGACGTCCCCAACAGGTTATGGGTAGCTGACATAACCTACATTCCGACACAGGGAGGAACTCTCTATTTAGCAGTTGTATTGGATGTCTTCAGTAGGAAGGTGGTAGGATGGGCCATGGAAAATCATCTACGCACAGAACTGGTATTGAAGGCTTTGGATATGGCATTGCACCAAAGAAAACCCAAAGGGGTGATTCATCACTCTGATCAAGGGAGCCAATACACCTCTATAGCCTTCGGTAACAGGTGCAAGAAGGCCAATGTGAGGCCATCTATGGGTTCAGTTGGGGACTGTTTTGACAATGCCATGGCAGAGAGTTTCTTTGCCACCCTTGAGTGTGAGTTGTTGGACAGGAACAAGTTCAGGAGCAGAGAAGAAGCAAAAATAGCGGTGTTTGAGTTTATTGAGGGTTGGTATAATCCCCGTCGCAGACATTCGAGGCTTGAATATCTCTCTCCTGTAAATTACGAGAGGAGGTATCAGGGTGAGCAGGTTGGTAAACACTAACCTCTCTCCACTAAACCGGGGCAACTCCA
>WFSI01000031.1 GCA_015486105.1 Aquificota bacterium
GGCAAGGCCCATATCGTGGATGGTAGGATTCCCCATACCATCCTTTTGGAACTCTTCACTGATAGGGGCATTGGCACAGAGATAGTACAGTTGGAGGAGGGAGATCGGGGGACGTTAGGTGTAAGGTGGGAGATCGGGAAGGGCAAGATGGAAGACGGGAGGAAGACGGGAGACGGGTGAGGCAAAAGAGAGTTAATTAGTTGAAATAGGTTAAATAGTTGGAATGAGTGAAATTTCCTCCCAACTTGTCGTACGTTTTCTACTATGTTTTTGTCTTTTCGCTTTTGACCTTTGGCTCAATGGGAGGTGTTAGTTGCCGGGCTTGTTTATCGTCTTTGAAGGTATTGAGGGGTCGGGCAAGACGCTTCAATTAAAACTGTTGGCTCGGTATCTCAGGAAGAAGGGCATAAAGCCTCTGGTGACCCGAGAGCCTGGGGGAACCAGGCTGGGAGAGGGGATCCGTAGGCTTCTTTTGAAAGATGGGAACCCTTCTCCCCGAGCCGAGCTCTTCCTTTATTTGGCCGACCGGGCCCAGCATGTGAAGGAGGTGATCCGTCCTGCCCTGAGGGGGGGCAGGATGGTTCTTTGTGATCGCTACTATTTCTCTACATTGGCCTATCAGGGCTACGCCAGGGGATTGGATCTTGCCTTTGTGGAGGAGGCTAATGATAGAGCCATTGAAGGTTTCAAACCTCATCTGGTGGTTTTGTTGGATCTTCCTGTAAGAGTGGCTCTGGAGAGGATCAGGGGGAGGTCTTTGGACAGGATGGAGCAGGAGGCCTTCTCTTTTCATGAAAGGGTTAGGGAGGGGTTTTGGGCCCAGGCCCGAAGGGAACCGGATCTCTTTTTGGTCATCGATGGCACCAGAATGCCCGAGGAAGTATTTCAGGAGGTTTTGAAGGGTGTTGGAGTTCGCTTCCCTGAGATGGCGCCCCTCTTATTGTAAGGGGAATGACCTGGGAAGGATCTTGACAGTTTTTTAAGAGTTCCTGGACGCTGTATCCCGTGGTGGGTTCTATCAGATTAGGGGCTAAGGTGGCTAAGGGGAACAGCATAAAACGTCTTCCTTTAAGCCTGGGGTGTGGAAGGGTGAGCCTGGGGGTTTTTAGGATTACCTCGTCATAAAGGAGAATATCCAGGTCTATGATTCTGGGGCCTCCCGTGCCTTTTTCCTCTCTCCCCAGGGTTTTTTCTATCTGCTGTAGGGTTTCTAAGAGTGCCATGGGAGACAGGGTTGTTTGGATCTGGACCACGGCGTTGATGAACCAGGGTTGGGGGATGCCAAAGGGTTCGGTTAGAAACCAGGGGGATAGGGTCTTTAGGGTGGTGCCCTTTCTTGAGAGGAGCCTTATAGCCGAGCAGCAGTTGTGGATCCTGGATCCTAAGTTTGAACCCAGCGATAAGAAAGACTGTGCCATATTTTAATTTTATCAAGGAATGGATGACAAAAGAATAGGGGATGAAGCAGGACTTCCCCCAGGGACTGGCCATTGCATTAGTTAACATATTCAAATTAAAGGAAGTCTATCTGAAAGCAAGTGAAAAGGTAGTGCATTCCTCTTTTACCCCACAAAATCAACAGATTTTGTGGGGACCCCGTTCCTCCTCTCTTGCTCATGAATTCGCCGCATGCCCACGTGGAGTGCTGTTCCCGAGTAATTTATAACTCGTGGATTACCTCCTTGGTCGGCTCAGACATGGGATGCGATCGAAACGCACCGCCCCTTTCCTCCCAGAAAATGGGGGAAGTCCTGGGGGTAAAGACGTTGAAAGGAGCGGTGGAATTAGATTAAAGTTACGCAATTGGTATACCGAGCCAAAAGGGGGAAGCAGATGCATATAGTGGGTTTGATAGTCCGGTATCTTTTGGGATTGGGTTATTTAGCTGGGGGTTTGGGGCTGCTTTTTATCGGGGGATTGGGCCTTTGGGCCAGGAATTGGAAGATTGGAGGGGTAAGTGGTTTCATAGGGCTCTTGGGTTTGTTGGGTGCTTATGAGTCCTTCACCTTTGCCAGTCCCTTTCTTTTTTGGTTTGTCCTCCTTCTCTTCATTCTGATGTCGGTAGCAGCGGCCCTATATGTCACGGAGCCCGACTTGGGCATTATAGACCGCTTTAAATCTCCTAAGAGGCTCCTGAAGGAAGGAAAGAAGGAGAAGGCGGCCATAAAGCTCAAGAGGGGTGGGTGTTACAGGGATGCGGCTAGGGTGTATGAGGAGCTGGAGTGGCATACCTCTGCGGCCCTTTGTTACGAGGAGGCGGGGGATTGGGATAAAGTGGCTGAACTCTATCTTTTGATTGCCGAAAAGGAGGAAGACGGGGAGTACTATTTGAGAAAGGCCCGGGAGATCTTTGAAGAAAAGCTACAGGACTTTACCAGGGCAGCTCAAGTGTTGGAGAAGCTGGCTGAGACAGAGGGTTGGTACTGGGAAGATGCCGCCAGGGACTGGGAGAAGGTGGGAAGCGACAAGGCTGTTCGCAGGTGCTGGAAGAAGGCTCTGAAGTATTACCAGGAGAGGGTAAAGGAGGATGATCCCGTGTTCTTGAGCGATGTGGCGGATATTTCCGAACGCCTTGGCTTAAAGGACGATGCTGTAGCCTCTTATAAGGAGTTCCTTAAATACTGCCAGGATATGGTGGAGAAGGAAGAGAAGGGGTGGCTGCGCCATGTGGTGGAGGTCAATTACGCCTTGGCTAGGATTACAGGGGATGAGGGCTTCAAGGAAGAAGGGGACAAGACCTTGGAGAAATACAAGTTCTATCTGGACGAGGTGATCAAGAGTGAGGAGTATAAGCAGGAACTCCTGGACGAAGTGAAACGGTGGCTCACAGAGAGGGTGGAGAGGAGACCCTAAGGGTCAGCTTTCGATTTCTGCTCGCCTATTGACCTGAAACATGGCATTGCCTATATAGAGGCTTGCCTATTTTGACGGGGCGTAGCGCAGGCTGGTTAGCGCACCTGCCTTGGGAGCAGGGGGTCGGAGGTTCAAGTCCTCTCGCCCCGATAAAAAGGGCGCCTGTAGCTCAGCAGGATAGAGCAGCGGACTTCTAATCCGCTGGTCGGGGGTTCGAGTCCCTCCAGGCGCGCCAAAAGAGAAGCTTGATAAGGAAATATGGTGAGTGTAGCTCAGTTGGTTAGAGCACCGGACTGTGGCTCCGGGGGTCAGGGGTTCGAATCCCCTCACTCACCCCAAGGTGGCCCGCTAGCTCAATTTGGTAGAGCAACGGACTCTTAATCCGTGGGTTGTAGGTTCGAGTCCTACGCGGGTCACCAATTTCGTATATACCTCTTTCTCAGGGTGGCTATAGTGTGTGCTGCTATTCCTTCTCCCCGGCCGGTGAAACCCAATCCCTCTGTGGTGGTGGCTTTGATGTTGATCCTCTGAGTTGGTATGCTTAAGGCCTGGGCTATACGTTGCTCCATTTCCTTTCTGTAAGGGGCTATTTTGGGCTTTTCCAGTACAAGAGTGGCATCTATGTGGACAATCTCCAAGTTCCTTGCCTGTAATAGATGGGCTACATCCCTCAGAAACTCTAAACTGGAACGGTCCTTATAGTAGGGGCTGCTGTCGGGAAAGTGGGTACCAATGTCTTTCAACCCCCCTGCTCCCAAGAGGGCGTCTACTACAGCGTGGCATAAGACATCAGCATCGGAGTGGCCCTGGAGTCCTTTTTCGTGGGGGATTTCTACACCCCCCAGTATTAGTCTTCTTCCTTTCACCAGGGGATGGACATCGTATCCAAACCCCGCTTTTATAGGACACTCCAACATGACCCTTATCCTTTCCAAGTCTTGGGGATAGGTGACTTTAAAGTTGGTTTCTTCTCCCTCTACCCACCATACGGGATGACCCATGGCCTCTACCAGGGTTGCGTCGTCTGTGGCCTCTCGGCCTTCCTGTAAGGCCCTTTTATAAGCCTCAACGATGATTTCTCTCTGGAAAAACTGGGGGGTTTGGGCGACCCTTAGCCTTTCCCTTTGGAGGGTGCGGATTGTTTGGTCCTTCTCCACCTCTTTTACTGTGTCTCTCAGGGACAGAACAGGAATAGCTGCTCCCTTATCTTGGGCCTTTTGAATCACCCTGTGGATGAGATGGGAGGAGGTCAGGGGCCGGGCTCCATCGTGAATCCCTACCAGGGTGCATTTTTCATCCAAAAGCCTTAGGCCTTTCCAAACAGTATCTTGACGCCTTTCTCCGCCGGGATACATACTTGCTCCCTTGCCAGGAGCCCATCGAGATAAGACTTCCCTTCCCTCCCGTAGGTGATCTTTGTCTACTCCTAAGTAGATGGTTTGGACTAGGGGGTGTTCTTCAAAGGCTTGCAAGGAATAGGCCACCAAAGGTTTGGAGTCCACGGTCACCCATTGTTTCTGGATGCCTGTCCTTTTTCCTCGACCTGCTGCCACTATTATGACGGATACTGAGCCCATTTGGTTTATCGGCTGATAGCGGACGGGATAACTAAAGTTTAGGAGGCTATCTTCCCCGTTCCTTAGGGAGGCCTTCCCTCTCACTCTTTTCCCTTGCTTCTTCCCTTATCCTGCCAAAGATCATGCGACCCGATGGGGTTTGAAGGAGACTGGTTACATCTATCTTTACCTTTTTGCCGATGTATCCCTTGCCGTTCTCCACAACGATCATAGTGCCGTCGTCTAAGTATCCTACTCCCTGCTGAGGTTCCTTGCCCTGGCGGAGGATAAAGACCTCCATTTCTTCTCCGGGGAGGACCACTGGCCTTAAGGCCCCTGAGAGTTCGTTGACGTTGAGCACTTCTATATCCTGAAGTTGGGCTATCTGATTGAGATTGTAGTCGGTGGTGATGATCTTGGCCTTCATCCGTTTGGCCAGCGCGATGAGTTTTTCGTCCACTTCCTGGATTTTGGGGAAGTCTTGGGAAGATACCTTTACCCTAACCGTGTTGTTTTCCTGGAGCCTTTTGAGCACGTCCAGACCCCGTCTTCCTCGGCTTCTTCTCATGGGATCATGGGAGTCAGCTATGTGTTGAAGCTCTTTGAGGACGAATTGGGGTATGATGAGGGAGCCTTCTAAGAAGCCCGTATCCACTATATCGGCGATGCGCCCGTCAATGATAGCACTGGTGTCCAGGATTTTGTTGTGCCCCCCCCATCCCAAGGGGAGTTTGTCCCGACCAACCCGGGGGAACTCCACGGATTCGGCTACCCTTACCCCCAGTATGCCTCCTAAATACCCAAAACAGAGTCCCACAAAGATGTTGAAAAGGGTTCTGGCCCCTGCCAAAGGGAAGCGGATTTCGGCAATATCGATTATGAGGTAGGAGAGGACGAGTCCCATGGTGAGACCTGTTAGTGCCCCTACAAGGGTTTTTAGGTTAAATTCCAGGACCTTCTGTACCGTGTAAATGAATAGAAGGCCTGCTACACATCCTATGCCCGTTCCCAGGACGGCTCCTTCCACGGAAGGGAGGTAACCCTTTCCCATGAAAAATCCCAAGAGCGCTCCCGAGAGCACTATGGAAAATCTGAAGATTAACATTAGCATTTTAGTTTTCTCCTTCTCTTTGGAAGAGGCCTTTGAGGAGTTCTTCTGCCTCTTCAGGTGCAATGTGTTTGGCCTCAGAGATCTCTCCGATGAGGAACTGCTGAGCGCTTTCCAGTATTTTCCTTTCTCCGAAAGAAAGCTCCTTGTCTTTTCTTAGTTGCATGAGATCTCTGTATACCTCTGCTACTTCCTCAATGGATCCACTTTTTATTTTATCAGCGTATTCCCTGTGCCTTACAGTCCAGCTCACCTTTTCTTCACCCTGGGGAGTGGGGGGACTGGTGAGGATGTCTACAATATCCTTAACAGAGCTATCGGTGATAATCTTTCTTAGTCCCACCTTTTCTACCTTCTTTACAGGAACCCGTATCACAACCTCCTTTTCCAAGATACGAATGGAGAAGAAGGACAGGCTTTCACCTTCTACGGAGATGTCTTCTATTCCCTCTATTATGCCTACACCATGAGCAGGATAAACTATTTTGTCTCCTATCTTAAATGTTGCTTCTTCCTTTTTCATGGTTACAATCATCTCACAAATGCTCCGAAATTTCAAGGGCTTCTTGGACACTGCTAACCCCTAAGGGTTTTATTTTGGTTTCTTTGGTTATCTTTTCTGCATCAGTAATGGGAAGCATGATCTGAGAAAAACCATGTTTTTCTGCCTCCTTGGCCCTGTAAAGAGCGCCTTTGGCTCGGCGGATTTCCCCTCCCAACCCCACCTCTCCAAAGACAGCTAAATCCTGGCTTAAGGGTCTTTCATGGAAGCTGGAGACCAAAGCCAAAAGCACGGCCAGATCCCCTCCTGGCTCAGTGATCCGCATGCCTCCAGGTATGTTGATGAAGATATCCAGGTTCTGAAGCTGAATATCTAAGTGTTTTTCTGCTACGGCTAGAATAAAAGATATCCTGGTTGGATCTACGCCGGCCATAACCCTTCTGGGCATGCCTATTGAGGAGGGAGATACCAGGGCCTGAACCTCTAAGAGGAGAGGTTTGCTGCCTTGGAGGCTGGCTACCACTATGGATCCTGGGGTCCCAATCAGTCTTTCCTGGAGGAAGAGGGCTGAAGGGTCTTTTACTTCTTCCAGTCCCCTCTCTGTCATTTCCAGGATAGCCATCTCCATGGTAGGCCCATATCGATTTTTGAGGACCCTGAGGATCCGGTAGGGTTGTCCTTTTTCCCCCTCCATTTGGAGGACGGTGTCCACCATGTGTTCTAAGGTTTTGGGCCCGGCTAAGCTACCGTCCTTGGTCACATGCCCCACTAAGATCATTGTGGTGTTGGTGGATTTGGCTACCTCCATGATTTTAGAAGTGGCTTCCCTCACCTGGACCACCGTCCCTGGGGAGGAAGGGAGATCTTCTAAGACCACTGTCTGTATGGAATCCATAATCATCACCTCAGGCGAGAAGAGTTCCCTTTGGAGGAGTATCTCCTCTATTTGGGTTTCTTGCAGTAGGCAAAGGTTGTGGTTGGTTCTCCCCAGTCTTTCCGCCCGGAGCTTCACCTGTTGGGGGTTTTCTTCGGCACATACATAAAGGACCTTTTCGCCTTGAGATGCCATAGCCATGGCTATTTGAAGGAGGAGGGTGGATTTGCCCACCCCTGGTTCTCCACCCAGGAGGATCAGGCTTCCTCTCACTAGTCCGCCTCCCAATATTCTGCTGCACTCTTGGAAAGGTAGCTCTCGTCTCTCTTCCCCTTTTATGGGAACCTGATCTAGGGAGAGGTAGTGGGGATGGTGACCCTTTCTCTTTTTGGGGGCGGAAGGAACCACCGTGTTCCACTCTCCACAGGATGGGCATTTCCCCATCCATTTGGGCAGTAAAGCACCGCAACTGCTGCAAACATAGCTCTCTTTCTCTTTAGCCATTATCCTCTTTGGGAGAGACAAGCTTTCAATGGGAAGTACTCTCCAGTTTTCATCATTGTTATTTTTAATTATACTCCCCTGTCTTCTTCTTACAAGTTGGGGAAGAAGGTCTGTTATTGCAAATCTCCGATTACTGGGTTAGGAGAGGTTTTGGCATGGCCCCTTGAATAAAAAATGATAAACATTATCAATTGATGAGGCTTTTGGATAAGGAGGGCTTGATCTGTTGAAGAAGGAGAGGAGCGTCTTAGGGAGGGTATGGGGGTTATTCTCTTCGTTGAAGCTCACCATATTTCTCCTCATCATTCTTGCTGTTACTTCTATTTCAGGGACCCTTATCCTTCAGAGGGGGGATCCTCAAAGGTACGTTAAAGCTTATGGCGAGGTGGGTTATAAGATTATCAAGGCCCTGGAGCTTTATGATGTATACCATTCTTGGTGGTTTCTCGTTTTCATAGCTGTTCTGGCTGCTAATATCATAGTTTGCTCCATAGACCGGTTCCCCCGGGCCTGGAAGTTCATCAAGGAGCCCTTGCGCTGGCCATCCTTGGCTATATTGAGAGAGATGAAGCCCCAGGAGAGACTTAAGACGGGCTATTCTCTGGAAGAGTCAACGGATAAGATTTGGGATGTGCTTCACTCCAAGGGGTGCAAAGCGGAAAAACGGGTTGGTGAGGGAGAAGGAAGGGTTTTCGCTCAGCGAGGGGTGATCAACCGCATGGGTGTTTATCTAACCCATCTTTCTGTCCTCACTATCCTCATTGGCGGCCTTATAGGTGGTATATGGGGTTTTACTGGAGGCATGACCATTGTAGAGGGGGAATCCAGCAGGAACGTATCCATTTTTGGAGCCCATAAGGTTATCACCCTCCCCTTCGATGTGAGATGCGATGCTTTCCAGGTCACTTACTATCCAGGAACCATGACCCCCAAGGATTACAGGAGTACCGTTACCATCTTGGAAGACGGCAATGCGGTGCTCACCAAGGACATCCGGGTGAACCATCCCCTTACTTATAGGGGCATAAAGTTTTACCAGGCCAATTATGGAACCATATCCAACCGGGATGGTACCCTGGCCTTAGAAGTGATGCCAAGGGTAGGGGAGAGTTTTCGGGTCCGTGTAAGGGTAGGGGGTAGTGTGCCATTAAAGGGGGGATACACCCTGAAGCTGGTGGCTTTTTATCCCGACTTGGTTATCGGCCGGGACAATCAGCCCGTGAACCGTTCTGATGAGCTTAGAAATCCTGCTGCCCTTTTGGAGGTGGATGAAGAAGGTAAGCCTCAGTTCAGGAGCTGGGTATTCGCCTTTTTCCCTGAGGTGCACAGTGTGAAACATACGCCTTTTAAGTTTAAGTACGTCTCTTTTAAGGGTCTCCAATACACGGGACTTCAGGTTTCAAGGGACCCGGGGGTCTGGATTGTCTGGTTGGGGTGTACTTTGATGGTGTTGGGACTTACTGTTTCATTCTTCCTCTCCCACAGGCGGATTTGGGTTTACATAGAGGATAAGGGCAAGAAGAGGGAGGTGTTGGTGGTGGGCAATGCCAACAGGAGCCAAGGGGCCTTCTCCCAGTATTTTGAGGAGTTGGTGGATGCCTTCAAGAAGGCCCTTGGGGCAAGGACAGATTAAGAGGAGGATTGGGCATGCACAGTGCGGTAGTAAGCCATACCTTGGACACCAGATTGGTGGGGATTGCCATATTTGTGTATCTCTTGGCCACGGTTTTATATTTCGTTTACCTGCCTTTTAGGAAACAAAGTGTGGGTATAGGAGCCAGCCTTGTGGCTTTGATAGGATGGGGTCTCGTCACTGCATCCATGGTGGCTCGGGTGGTTATCTCTTACAGAATGGGTTGGGGCCATGCCCCCTTTACCAATCTTTACGAGTCTATGGTTTTTTTCGCATGGGCCATCGTGCTCATTTATCTCATTATAGAGTGGCGGTATAAGAATAAGACTATGGGGGCCTTTGTTATGCCTTTTGCCTTTGTAGCCCTGGCCTATACCACCATAGGACCTGGCATCAGGACCCAGATAGAGCCCCTTATTCCTGCCCTTCAGAGCAACTGGCTTATTGCCCATGTCATCACCTGCTTTCTGGGCTATGCTGCCTTTGCCGTTTCTTGTGGGGTGAGTATCATGTATCTCATAAAAGCCCGGTCTCGGGATAGGGGAAAGGATGTAGCCTTTCTGCCTGACCTGGGGGCCCTGGATGAGATCAACTATAAGTCGGTTGTGGTGGGTTTTCCCCTCCTTACCTTGGGCATTATTACGGGGGCGGCTTGGGCCAATTACGCGTGGGGTTCTTACTGGAGTTGGGACCCCAAGGAGACTTGGTCCCTGATCACTTGGCTCATTTACGCTGCCTTTCTCCATGCCCGTTTCGCTCGGGGATGGAGGGGTAAAAAAACGGCTGTTTTATCCATTATAGGTTTTGCCGCTGTCCTTTTCACTTACTTGGGGGTGAATCTTCTTATTTCGGGGCTCCACAGTTATGCGTGAGGGGGTGAGAGATGGAAGCATCTCTGTGGATTGATCTGTCTCAGCGATATCTTATGACTACCTATCGCCGTTATCCTGTGGTCTTGGTTAGAGGAAGGGGCATTCGGGTATGGGATGCAGATGGGAAGGAGTATATGGATTTTGGGGCGGGTATCGCTGTATGTAGCCTGGGTCATTGTCACCCTCGGGTTGTGAAGGCCATTCAGGAGCAGGCCGCCACCCTCCTTCATGTATCTAACCTCTATCATATAGTGCCTCAGATAGAGCTTTCCAAATTGCTGGTGGAGCATACCTTTGCTCAGCGCGTGTTCTTTTGCAATTCGGGGGCCGAGGCCAATGAGGCGGCCATAAAATTGGCCAGACTCTATGCCCGGCGATTCATGGGCGATGATCGCTTTGAGATCATCGCTATGAAGGGTTCCTTCCACGGTAGAACCATGATGACCATGGCTGCTACGGGACAGGAGAAGGTGAGAAAAGGTTTCGATCCCTTGCCTCCTGGCTTCGTTCATGTGCCATTTGGAGATCTGGAAGCTTTGGAGAAGGCCCTCACACCTAAAACCTGTGGGATCATGCTGGAAGTGGTCCAGGGAGAGGGGGGGGTGGTGGTACCCCCCGGTGATTATGTTCAGAGGGTGGCCCGCATTTGTGACCGGGAGGGTCTATTGCTTATGGTGGATGAGGTTCAAACAGGTATGGGGCGTTTGGGTACCCTCTTGGGTCATGAGAGGTTTGGGGTGACCCCCCATATAGCCACCCTGGCAAAGGGATTGGGGGGGGGAGTGGCCATAGGAGCCCTTCTGGCTGTGGAAGAGGTGGCGAGAGCCTTTGAGCCTGGTACTCATGCCTCCACTTTTGGGGGTAACCCTCTGGCCTGTGCTGCCGGCAAGGCAGTTGTGGAGGTGATGATCCAACCCGGTTTCATGGAGGCAGTACGGGAAAAGGGGAGATATTTTTTGGAGGGGTTGAAGGCCTTGGCGATTTCCAAGGCATGGGTAAGGGAGGTCCGAGGCATGGGACTCATGCTGGCCGTGGAGTTGGATCGCCCCAGTGCCCCTGTAATAAGGGCCCTCATGGATAGAGGTTTCCTAACCATCCCTTCTGGAGATAGGGTGGTCCGTTTCTTGCCCCCCCTTGTGGTGGAGAAGGATGAGATAGATTGTTTTCTGAAAGCCTTGGATGAGGTGTTGGAGTAACGGAGATTCTTACGGTTTTTTGCTTCCTATGGGAGTTGCTTTGCCATAGAGATCTACCCCGTCGGCTTCACTGATCAAGGCCATAATGATAGGGGTCCCCGCTTTTCCCATGACCTTTACCCTGCCGTCTATCTCGGGGGCTTGCCCTGGAAAGCGGCCCCAGTCCCTCCCTTCCATAAGGATAGAAAACTCTCTCCCTACCAGCTCCAGGTTCCTGGCAAAGTGGATTTCATCCTGGAGGGTTATCATCTGATTGTGCCTGTCCTGAATCACCTCTTCCGGTAATTGATCCAGGGTGGCGGCAGGGGTGCCCTCTTCTGGGGAGTAGGGAAAGACGGCCAAGCGGAAGAAGGATCTCTCCTGAAGGAAGTCCATTAGTTCTTTGAACTCCTTTTCTCCTTCGGTGGGGAATCCTACTATGACGGTAGTCCTTAAGAATATTTCTTCTCCTGCAGCTAAGTGGTCCATGGCCTCCATGATGGCCTTTTTGCCTCCCCTTCTTCCCATGGCTCTGAGGACGTCTTCTGACACATGCTGGATAGGCATCTCTAAGTAGGGCAGGACCTTTCCCTTGCCCAGCCTTTGGGCCAATTCTTTAGTGATGCCGTCAGGATGGGCGTATAGGAGTCTTATCCACTGAATGCCTTCTACCTCTTCCAGGGCGTCTATTAGGTGTAAGAGACCGTGGTGGTAGCCCAGATCCTCTCCGTATCGGGTGATGTCCTGGGCAATGAGATTGATTTCCATTACTCCGTCCTCTGCCAGCTTTTCCCCTTCTTTTATGATATCCTTTATGGAGCGGCTTCTGAGTGGCCCTTTGATGAAGGGGATGGTGCAGTAGGAGCATCGGTTGCTGCAGCCTTCTCCTATCTTTACATAGGCCCAGGAGGGGTGGGTAAGCCTGTGGCGGGGATGGGTGTGATTGAGGAGGAAGGTGTGAGGAGAGGGATGGGGTTTTAAGCCCTTAAGAATGTTGGGAAAGTCTTCTAAGGAGTGGAGATCTACCCATCTATCCACTTCGGGGAGGGCCTTTTCCAGTTCTCCCTGATATCTTTGGGGAAGGCAGCCTGCCACAGTTAGGATCTGGTCTCTTCCTTTTCCTTGGGCCAATGTAAGGATGGTTTCAAGGCTTTCCTCTACGGCCTCTCTGATGAAGGCGCAGGTGTTGACTATGAGGACGTCTGCCTCTGAGGGGGAAGCCACGGCTACGAAGCCTTCCCTTTCCAAGAGACCTAAAATCACTTCGGAGTCCACCAGATTTTTGGGGCACCCTAAGGGGATCAGATAAACCCTTTTCATTTGCCTCTTTCTATCTTAAATTTGATAAAAATTGAAAAGAAGGGAAGAGACCGTGTCCCAGTCCTTCACCCCTATGATGAAACAGTACCATGGGATAAAGGCCCAGTACAGGGATGCCCTTTTGCTTTATCGCTTGGGGGATTTCTATGAACTCTTCTATGATGACGCCCAGGAGGCTTCTCAGGTTCTCCAGATCACCCTTACTAAGAGGAACGGGGTGCCCATGTGCGGAGTGCCTTATCATGCCCTTGATCAGTATCTTCCTCGGCTTGTTGAAGCGGGATACAAGGTGGCCATTTGTGAGCAGGTGGAGGATCCTGCCCAGGGCCGGGGGGTGGTGAAGAGGGATGTGGTGAGGGTGGTCACTCCTGGTACCCTCATGGAAGATGGAGGGGAGAGGGAGTATGTGGCAGCTCTGGTGCCTGGGAAACTGTGGGGATTGGCTTTTCTTGATTTGGGGAGTGGGGAGTTTGCCTTTTTTGAAGGTGAGGATAGTCTGGCCCGGGAGGTCTTGGAGCGGCTTTCCCCTTCTTCCCTCATCCTGGATGAGGGCTTGACTGATGATCCTTTGGTGGAGTCTTTAAAGAGGGGTTTACCTGGCCTTTTCGTTGATACCTTGGAGAGCTGGGCCTTCTCTTTGGAGACTGCCAGGGATGTTCTCCTTGACCATTTTGGCGTGGCCACCTTGGCAGGTTTCGGTTGCGATGGCAAGAGGGAAGGGGTGATAGCCGCTGGGGCCCTTCTCTATTATCTCACCCGATTGGAACAGAGGCCCCTCAGCCATGTGAGATCCCTCTCTTTTTATTCTCCCCAGGGTTACCTCTATCTGGATCCTGTGGCCCTCCGTCATCTGGAGTTGGTTCGGAACATGGTGGATGGCGGCAAGAGGCAGACCCTCCTGGCTTTATTGGATAGGACCAAGACCCCTATGGGGGGTAGGCTCCTTGTTAAGTGGATTCTGCACCCCCTTTTGGATCCTCATGAAATGGAAAAGCGCTGGGACGCTTTGGGAGAGCTTATGGAGAACAAGGGAGCCATGGGGGCCCTTAGGGATCTTCTGGAGGGGGTTAGGGATATGGAGAGATTGGCCAGCCGGGTGGCTTTAGGGTTGGCCACACCTCGAGATCTGGCCCTCCTTCGGGACTCCCTCTCTGTCATGGGGAGGATAGGGGAGATTGTGGCTGGATTTGTGAGTCCCCTTTGGTCCCAATTAGCTGATGGTTGGGATACCCTGGAGGATCTCTTAGGTATGCTGAGGCAGGCCTTGGTGGATCGGCCTCCCCTTTCCAGCAGGGAAGGAGGCCTTTTCAGAGAGGGATATTCCAAAGAGTTGGACGAGCTTCGTCAACTGGCCAGGGATGGGGAGGACCTCCTGGGGAAGATGGAGGCTGCAGAGAGGGCGACCACTTCCATTCCCAGCTTAAAGGTACGGTACAATAAAGTTTTTGGATACTATATAGAGGTGACTCGGACCCACTTGGACAAGGTACCTTCCCACTATGAGAGGAAACAGACATTGGCCAACGCCGAACGTTACATTACTCCTCAGCTCAAGGAGCTGGAATACCGTCTCCTCACCTCTAAGGAGAGGAGTATTGCTTTGGAGCAAGAGCTTTTCCAGAGGCTCAGAGAAAGGGTGGGAGAAGAGGTGGGAAGGATACAAGGGGCTGCCGAAAAGTTGGCTTTAGTGGATGTTGTCCTTTCCCTTGCCCAGGTGGCTGGTTCTTTGGGATATAGGCGTCCCACCCTCTCTGAACGTCCAGGTCTCAGGATAGTGAAGGGTCGGCATCCTGTGGTGGAGGCCCAATTGAGGGAGGAGTTTGTCCCCAACTCAACCCTTCTGACATCTGAGAGGTCCATTCATATTATCACGGGGCCCAATATGAGCGGAAAGTCCACCTATATCCGCCAGGTGGCCTTGCTCCTTGTCATGGCCCAGATGGGTTCCTACGTTCCAGCGGAGTCTATGAGATTTTCCCCTGTGGATAGGATCCTTACCAGGATCGGGACAGGGGACCATCTGGTGGGAGGGCGTTCCACCTTTTTGGTAGAGATGGAGGAAGTGGCCAATATTCTTCACAATGCCACCGAGAGGAGCCTCATAATTTTGGATGAAGTGGGCAGGGGTACGAGCACCTATGATGGTCTGGCTTTGGCCTGGGCCACGGTAGAGTACATCCAAAAGAGGGTGAAGGGATACACCCTCTTTGCTACCCATTATCACGAACTCACTCGCTTGGCTTCTCTGTTGCCTCAGGTAGAGAACTACAATGTGGAGGTGAAGGAGTGGAAAGACCAGGTGGTCTTTCTCCACCGGGTGGTCCCGGGGGCTACGGACAGGAGCTATGGCATACACGTGGCCAGACTGGCGGGTTTGCCCAGGGAGGTGACAGAGAGGGCAACGGCCATTCTTGATATGTTGGAGAGGGGAAGATTGGAGATATCCCCTTTAACCTCCCAGGGGAGCCTTTTTTCCCTTCAGGATGACCCTTTGAGGGACGAGTTGAGGCTCCTGGATACCTCCCGCCTTTCTCCTATGGAGGCCCTTTTCCTCTTGGAGAGATGGAGGAGGGAGTACGGTTCTTAAGTCTCCTAATTCCGATTATCTTAGAGGTACCATGAGGACGGGGCAGGGGGCCTTGTGGAGCACCCTTTCCGCAGTGGACCCCAAGAGCATTTTACCCAGGGGGAGGGAACTGTGGCTTCCTATGATAATCATGTCCACATTAATCATGTCCACATTTTTTTCTTGGGCTGTCCTAATGATCTCTTCTGCTGCTTTTCCTTGGGTTACCAGGGTCTTCACCATGCAGCTGCATAGGTTCTCTGCTTGGATGGACATGTCTTTTAGGATAAAGGAGTCTCTCTCTTCTAAGGTGCTCAGGAGTTGCTGATACTCCCTCAGGGTTTCCCCTGACAGGGTGCTGCCCATACGGGAGGCTAAGCTTTCAACGGGCTTTTCCTCAAAGGCATAGAGGAGATAGAGGGTGGCTTTGTACCTTTTGGCAATGCTGGTAGCGTGCTTAATCACCTCTTGGGCTGATTCAGTAATGTTCACTGCACACAAGACCTTTTCATAAGTTACTGGCATGGCTAACCCCCTTTTCTTTTTCTCTTGGTGAAGGCCAAAAGGTCTTTCAAGGGATAGGTATTGATCACGTCAGGAGCCTCCAGCCAACCCCTTCGAGCTATCCCTACTCCCAAGCGCATCATCCAGAGCTGACCTATGTGGTGACTGTCGGTGCCGATGGCTACCTTTACTCCCATCTCTTTGGCCTTCCGGCAATGGATGTCCATCAAGTCCAGTCGGTCTTGATGGGCATTGATCTCTAAGACCGTTCCTGTGGAGGCTGCTCCTTTAAAGACCTTCTCCAGGTCTAAGGGATAGGGTTCTCGGGAAAAGATGATTCTCCCGGTGGGATGGCCTATACAATGGACCCAGGGGGAGTGACACGCTGACAGAATCCTCTCTGTGGCGTCTTGGGTGAAGTGGGAGTGAACAGAGGCTACCACCCAATCCAACTCTTTCAGTATATCAGGTTCTAGGTCCAGGGTGCCATCGGGGTGGATATCCATCTCTATTCCGGCCAGGAGATAGGCCCCTTTGCCCTGGGCATTGATGGTTCTGATGGTTTTTATCTGATCCTCCAACCGTTTTTCATCCAAGCCATGGGCGATTTTCATGGACTTGGAGTGGTCGGTGACGGCTATGTACTGATAACCCAGTTTCTTACCCTCTAAGGATATCTCTTCCAGAGTGGCTGTACCGTCGGACCACTGGGAGTGGGTATGGAGGTCTCCCTGGATCTGGTGGTATTCTACCAGGGTGGGTAAAGTAAGGTCCCTGGCTGCTTCTATCTCTCCTCTGTCCTCCCGGAGTTCGGGGGAGATGTAGGCCAACCCCAGGGCCTTATACACGTCTTCCTCTTTTGCCCCTCCCAGCTTTTTTCCTCCTTCTATGGCGAAGATTCCATATTCGTTTATCTTTAGTTTTTTGTCCCGGGCGATCTCCCTTAAGTGTACATTGTGTTCCTTGGAGCCTGTGAAATACTGAAGGGCAGCTCCCCATTCTTTTTCTCTGATGACCCTAAGGTCAATCTGTGTCTCTTCTAAGAAGATGGAGGCCTTGGTTTCTCCTTTAGCCAGCACCTCTTTTGTGCCGGGGATTTGAACAAAGGCCTCCATGATTTCTTTTCCTCCCACGCCCAAGATGTCCAGGTCCCCCACGGTTTCCTTCATCCGTCGTAAAGATCCAGCTATGGAGAGGTTGGATGCATGGGGGGCCAAGTGTCTCAGGACCCTTTCCCCTATTTGGATGGCCTCTCCCAGGAGCATCCTATCTTGGCCCTTAAGAAAGATCTCCAAGCCCTTTTCTATTTTTTTAACCTTTTTGGACCCCATGCCGGGGAGCTGGGTCAAGGTGCCTTCCTTTATCACCTTCTTCATATCGTTCAGGTTTCTCACCCCTAAGCCTTCGTAGGCCAGACGAAGGGTCTTAGGACCCAGGTTGGGCACATCCATAAGGATTATGAGTTCCTCAGGGATTTCCCTTTTAAGTTCTTCGTACTTCTTAATGGTACCTCCTTCCAAATACTGTCCAATCTTTTCTCTTAGCTTCTCCCCAATGCCATGGATGCTACCCAGTTTTCCTTTACTGTGGAGTTCTTTGATATCCTCAGGCAGGTCTTTTATAACCCTGGCTGCCTTACGATAGGCGTTTACCCGGTAGATGCTATCGCCTTTGAACTCTAGAAAGTCGGCTATGCGGCTTAAAATCCTGGCCAATTTTCTATTATTATTTTCCATAGCCCCTCCCTGTTAAAAGGTATACCTCTCCTCTCCCAGGGGCAATCTCTCATGTTTGTAAGGGTTTCAGAGTTGTGGCAGGATTCACAATCCATTGCATCTACTATCTTTAGGCCTATAGTTCCTGAGAGGAAGGAGAAATAATGATACCTTATGAAGATTTAGATGGCTTCCAGAAGCAGGCCGTCAAGAAGCTCCAGGAGGGTAAAAGCCTTATAGTAGCTGCCCCTACAGGAACGGGTAAAACAGCCATTGTGGATCATATCCTTTGGGAGATGTTGAATGGAGGGGGCAAGGTGGCCTTTACTGCTCCCCTTAAGGCTTTGTGCAATCAGAAGTTTAGGGATTTTAGTCGTATCTTTGGTGAAGATAGGGTGGGACTTATCACTGGGGATGAGGTGGTGAATGACAGAGCCCCATTGGTGGTGATGACCACAGAGGTCTTGAGAAACATGCTACAGGAAGGGGCTTTGGAAGAGGCTCCTTCCATGGTGGTTTATGATGAGATTCACTATCTAGCCGATGTGGACAGGGGAGCGGCGTGGGAAGAGAGTATAGTCCTTCTCCCTTCTGACACTCAGATACTGGGGCTTTCGGCTACTGCCCCCAATGCCAGGGAAATTGCCCTTTGGCTGGAGGTGATCAGGGGGAGAAGGACGGAGGTGATTCGCCATACTAGGAGGGCTGTGCCCTTGAAGCTTATGGGCATCACTAAAGAAACGGGCTTGAAACCCCTGAACAGGGTGTTGAAGAGGGTGGAGCTCTGTCGAAGGGACAGGCGTAAGGGGCCTATCTTTAAGGCCATGAATCATTTGGAAATTGTCTCTGAGATTCAAGGCAGGGGCATGCTCCCTGCCCTTTACTTTCTCTTCAATAGGAAGAAGGTGGAGGCTTATGCTTATGAGTTGGGCAGGTATCACTCTTTCCTCACCAATCCAGAAAAGCGGGATGTGAGGGAATACCTCAACTCCTTGGACATACCGGAGGAGGCCAGGCCCTTTTTTGAGAAAGTGAGGGGACTTTTGATCAAGGGGGTGGGTTTTCACCATGCCGGTCTCATGCCCCATCTCAAGAGGGCGGTAGAGGTCCTTTTCGAAAGGCGACTCCTGAAGGTGGTCTATTGTACCTCCACCTTTGCCTTGGGGGTGAATATGCCTGCCAGGACCGTCTGTTTTGAGACGGTGATAAAGTACGATGGCCACTCTTTCAGGCCCCTAACTAATATGGAGTTTTTCCAAAAGGCAGGCAGGGCAGGGAGGAGGGGTATAGATGATGTGGGTTATGTAGTGGTGCGCTTCGATCCCAAGGACCAGGAAGAGATACCTTATTACAAGGAGGATAGGATAGAATCCATAGAGAGTTCCTTCCGCCTTTCCTATAACTCTGTGGTTAACCTTTTGGCCAGGAGGCACTTTATGAAGATAGAAGATTTTCTTTCTTCTTCCCTGTGGTCCTTCCAGCATGAGGAGGAGAAGAAGCGCTTCTCCCGTCAGATCGAGGATATCAAGAGGGAGATGGAAGTTTTGCCCACTTTCCAGTGCCAATACGATGAAACCCTTTTCCTCAAGAGACGGGAGGAATTGGAGGAGGCCTTGGAGGTGAAGAAGGAAAGGCTTTCTTATATCCAGGGTAAACTAGATGGGGGGGCTACTACCTCTGCTAAGCAACTTAAGAGGCTCAATCTCAAGAAAGGGGATCTGGTTCAGGGGATCTTGCGTTTAGAATACCAGATCAAGGACTTGAAACTCCAGCAGTGTAACTTCTGCCCCCATCGTGCTCAGTGCAGAGCTATGGAGAGGAAACGCAAGCAGTTGAGTAAACGGCTCCAAAAGGCAGAAAACCAGCTACGCTTTCTCTCCAGCTATTTGGTGAGGGAGTTCGAGGGTAAATGTGATGTGCTTAAAGAGATGGAGTATTTGGGAGAGGATCGATCCTTTCGTATTGGGGCTGAGATCCTCCGCCGCCTTCACATAGAGGAGCTTTTGGTAGCGGAGATGATTTTGGAGGGACTTTTTGATCGCTTGGATCCACTGGAGGTGGGGGCCCTTCTGATATGTGTGGGGAGAGACCCTGACAGAATAAGGGTACGCTCCAAGGTGTTTTCCAAAGGGCTTAGGCGGGAGGTGGAGGAGTTGGCTGAATATATAGTGGGCTTGGAGGAGCGCCATCTTGCTGAACCAAACAGTGGTAAGGTCAACTGGAACTTTGCTGATGCTGGTTTTTTGTGGGTAAAAGGTATGAATCTCAGCACCATTGTGCAGCAGTGTGGGATCTACGAGGGAGACTTGATTTCGGCTCTTCGCCAGGCCTTGGACCTGGCCAAACAAATAAAAAGGGTTTATGTAGAAGTGCCAGGTTTTAGGGAACAAGAGGGATTCCAGGTAATTGGAGAAACTATTGACAGATTAGAAAGGCCTGTTTTAAGGGAGTTTTCCCTTTGAAATATCTATTAAATGTCCTATATTTCATATAGGATAGCTGAGGAGGTGATATGGATGTTGAGCAGAAAAAAGGCCAGGAGTTCTGCCACAAGAAGGGGGAGAAGGCCAAGGATAAACCCTGCTTTTAAGGTGAGGGTCTTCAGCAGCGATGGGGATTACTGGGTAGAGGAGCGGTGTTGGCGGTGTGGAAGGGTACTCAATCGCCATAGAATGTTTCTTTCTACCCCTGCCAAAGAGGAGATAAACTGCCCTAGTTGCAAGGCTGTTAACAGAGTGGAGAGGGAAGAGGTTTAATCAGCCTCCTCTTTAGTGAGGGAGAGGCAAGGGAAAGGGTTTTGCCCTTTACATTATCTCTTTATCGGGGGAAGTAGGATCTGAGGTTTAAAAGAAAGGTTCTTCTGTTTTCGAACTCCCTTTCAGGGATCTTTTTTATATAGAGTTTCCCTGTCTGATTGTCCAAGATTACCAGTGTGATGTAGGAGGCGGTCCCTTTCTTTAGATTTCCCAGGGGATTAATGTAATAGGTAATGACGGTATATCTGTCTCCTGGAGAGATGCAGGCAGCCACGTTGTCGCTGGCACTGCAGGAAGGGGTTACTACTGTAGTCACCTCCCTGGCCTTGATAAGGGAAGGAGTTACTCCGGATAGTATTGTAAAGACTGAAGCTACCAGAAGTACTTTCAGGCCCTTCTTCATTTTATATCCTCCTTAGTCCATAGGATTGTTATTAAAGTAAAGCTAAGGATGAAAGAGGTCAACACTGTTGAGTTTATAGTACTTTTCCCATCTATGGAAGAGGGGGAGCGGTGCTTTTCGATCCCAGCCCAGGTCTTAAACCCCAAAAAGTTTGCGACTTTTTGGGGCCCCATAACTCTAAGCCGCTCAGGAAGATGAGCAATGAGTTATAAGGTACTTGGGAAAGTGCTCCACTGGGATTAGTACGGGACCTTGGGTAGGGGATTACTCTATTTTCATGTTGATATCAACCCAAGTGGCATGGTGAACCATGGCTCCTGATGAGATGTAATCCACCCCTGTTTGGGCGACCTGGAGGATATTCTGGGGGGTGATGCCTCCCGAAGCCTCTGTAATAACCTTACCCTGGGTTATACTCACAGCCTCTTTCAAAAGGGAAGCATCCATATTGTCCAATAGTACGATGTCTGCCCCTGCTTGTATAGCCTCTTGGAGTTCCGTCAGGTTTTTAACCTCTACCTCTATGGAGGAGGTGAAAGGAATGGCCTGGCGTATGGCTTTCACTGCCTCTTTTATGGAACCTGCCACTTTAATGTGGTTATCTTTTATCATGGCGGCGTCGTAGAGTCCCATCCGGTGGTTGAGGGCACCTCCCACGGTAACGGCGTATTTCTCCAAAAGGCGAAGGCCTGGTGTGGTCTTTCGTGTGTCCACCAGTTTTGCCTTGGTGGAGGAGATGAGATTTACCATCTCCCTTGTAATGGTGGCAATACCCGATAGCCTTTGAAGGAGGTTTAAGGCTGTTCTTTCTCCTCTGAGGAGGGCCAAGGCTGGTCCTTTCACATGGGCCAAGGGGGTACCCTCTTCGAAGGTTTCTCCATCTTTTGTCAGGGACTCCACCTGAACTGTGGGATCCAGCATATGGAAAAGAGGATGTAAGAGGATGAGTCCTGCCACCACCCCCGTTGATTTGGCTTTTACAACGGCAGAGACCCACTTCTCTCTCTTGGGGAGGTGGCAGGTGGTGATATCCCCATGTCCCAAGTCCTCCGATAGGTAGATCTTTAAAACCTCTTGGAGTGCGAGGGGATCCAGGCCCTTCACAGCTCAAACATCCTCGTGATAGCTTTTTCTGCTTTCATGGCTATTTCTTCTTCCACCTCCACGGGGTAAATCCCTTCTTTTAAGGATCTATAGACCCGTTCTAAGGTAATCATCTTCATTTGGTCACATAGGGGTAGGGGAAAAGGGAGGAGGAAGGTTTTTCCCGGGGACTTCTTTTTCATTTGATGAAGGGTTCCATCTTCTGTGCCTACTATAAAGCTTTGGGCGGGGGAGTCTTGGACAAAACGGACCAGTTGGGAAGTGGAGCCCACGAAGTCTGCCTTCTCTGTAACCTCTGGGGGGCATTCGGGATGGACGATGATCAGGGCCTGGGGATGATCTTTTTTTACCCTTTCTATGGACTCCCAAGTGATTCTTTGGTGGACAGGGCAGTGGCCATTCCAAAGGACGACCTTTTTGTTCAAGGTTTTGGCGTGATAGGCTCCCAGGTTTTTGTCGGGGAGGAAGAGGATTTCTTCTCCCTCCATCTTTTCCATTACCTTCCGGGCATTGGCAGAGGTACAGATGGTATCTGACAGCGCTTTTACCTGGGCGTAGGTGTTCACATAGGCCACTACTTTGGCGGAGGGATGGTCCTTTTTGGTTTCCATAACCTCCCGGGGTTCTGCCATGTCTGCTAACAGGCACCCTGCCAGGGGGTAGGGTATGAGCACCTTTTTTTGGGGTGAAAGGATCTTGGCTATTTCTGCCATGAAAGTGACCCCGCAGAAGAGGATGGTTTCTTCCTCCGTTTGGGCTGCCTTGCGGCTTAGTTCTAAGGAGTCTCCCACAAAGTCGGCTATGTCCTGGACCTCGGGTCTTTGATAGTAGTGGGCCAGGATGATGACTCCCTGGTTTCTCTTCAATTTGATGATTTCTTGTTGGAGTACGGTTTTATCCATGGTGTTAGTCCTTTCTGAAGTGGCAGCCCCTGCTTGTATGATTCCTCTGGGCTGCACGAGTGATGATCAATCCAGTCTGGATCCCGTTTCTCAACTCTAAGAGCTTCTGATGGAGCTTGGCGTATTTGTAAAAGTCTTCTACCTCTCTCCATAAGTGGCGGAGGTCAGTGATGGCCCGTTTCAGTCTTTTTCTGGTGCGGACCAGCCCCACGTAATTCCACATGATGTGTCGAAGGTTGATCAAGTCTTGCTTTATGAGGGCAGGGTCAGGTTCTTCCATCCCTGTATCTATCCAGTCGGTGATGGGGAAAGGGGGGATCTCCTTGATATACTCCTCCCAGTTCTGGTGGATCCATCGGGCGGCCCTGTTTCCCCAGACCAGCCCTTCCAAAAGGGATGTGCTGGCCAGACGGTTGGCGCCATGTAGGCCTGTACAGGATACTTCTCCTACGGCAAAGAGGCGATTTATAGAGGTTTTGCCCCACAGATCCACCTTTACCCCTCCACAGGAGAAGTGGACGGCAGGCACCACAGGGATAGGTTCCTTGGTCATGTCAATACCGTACTGAAGGCAGGTTTCATAAATCATGGGAAACCTGCGCCTTACGGCTTCTGAGTCCATATAGGATGCCAGATCCAAAAGGACGTATTTATAGCCATGTTCCACCATCTCTTCGTGAATGGCCCTGGCCACTACGTCCCTGGGGGCCAAGGAGCCTAAGGGATGGTACTTTTCCATGAAGGTCTTCCCCTTAGGGGTTTTGAGAACGGCTCCTTCCCCTCTCACCGATTCCGAGATGAGGAACCTCTTTGCGTCTTTGTGAAAAAGGGTGGTGGGGTGGAACTGAACGTACTCCATGTTTATAAGCTTGGCTCCTGCCCGATAGGCCATGGCGAAGCCATCTCCTGTGGCTCCGTCGGGATTGGTAGTGTGGAGGAAAGCCTGTCCCAGCCCACCTGTGGCTAAAATGGTGACAGCTGCCGTGATTTTGGTGGCCTTCCTATCTCTGGCATTGAACACGTAAGCACCCAGGCAGGATGTGGGAGGGTAGATGGCTAAGGGATCAAGCGAGTGATGTTCCGGGGTGATGAGGTCTATGGCTACATGGTTGGTAAGGATGGTGATCTGAGGGATTTTGGAGACGTGCTGTATGAGAGAGGTTTCTATGGCTTTGCCTGTAAAATCGTCGGAATGGATTATGCGCCTCATGGAGTGGGCGGCTTCCTCTGTGAGGTCTAATTTGCCCTCTTCGTTGACGTTGAAGGGCACCTGAACTTTTTTAATGAGGATATCCTCTACCAGTTGGGGTCCTTCCTGGGCCAGGATTTGGGCTGCTGGGGACCAAGTGGCACCGGCACCGGCCTCTTGGATGTCCTTTACCAGGAGCTCGGGGCGGTCTTTTTCTCCTTTATAGATGATGCCTCCCTGGGCATGGTAGGTATTGGATTCCTCAGGCCTGTCTCCCTTCGTCACCATGGTGATTTGGTGGCCCTTCTTGGCCAGTTCTAATGCAGCCGAACAGGCTGCTACACCGGTTCCAATGACTAGAACATCTGTATCCATGGCTCCTCCTTGGAAGTTGTTGGCCTTTATTACCATAAGTAAAATCCTGTGAATAGGGGGATATTTGTGCTGTTGAGGGGGGTTCCTCTAATTGGTAGATGGTATAAATGGGGAGATACTGAGGGATGAAGGGAGATTGAAGGAGGGTTTTATGGTAAAGATCTTGAATGTTAAGTCCAGTAGGAGGGAGGAAATGGTAGACATCACCTCCTATGTGGACGGGGTAATTAGAGGTTGGGGGATACAGGAGGGGATATGTTATATCTATGTTCCCCACACTACGGCAGGGGTTTTCATAAATGAGCATGCCGATCCCTCTGTGGTCCAAGACATCCAGGGTACCTTGGCCCGCTTGGTACCTTACGGAAAAGGATACAAACATTTGGAGGGAAATGCCGATGCTCATATTAAGGCCACTTTGGTGGGGACATCCCAGATGGTGTTTGTTAGGGGGGGAAGACTCCAACTGGGAACGTGGCAGGGCATATTTTTTGCCGAGTTTGACGGTCCCAGGACCAGGCGGGTGTTTGTCAAGGTGTTAGAGGGGTGAGGGATGGAGGAGAAGGATCCTTTTTGGAGGGTGGTAAAAATCATGGAGATCCTTAGGGGAGAGGGGGGTTGTCCCTGGGACAGGGAACAGACCAAGGAGTCCCTTAAGCCTTACCTTATAGAGGAGGCCTATGAGGTTTTAGAGGCCATTGATGGGAAGGATCCGGAAGCATTGAAGGAGGAGCTGGGGGATCTTCTTCTACAGATTGTCTTTCACGCCCAGATAGCCAAAGAGAGGGGGGAGTTTGATATGTCCCAGGTCCTCCAGTTTCTTGCAGAGAAGCTCATCCGTCGCCATCCCCATGTTTTTGGGGAAGCTATGGTGAGAAATGCCCAGGAGGTCTTGGAAAATTGGGAAGTTATAAAGGAGCAGGAAGAGGGTCACTCCTCAACCCTTGGAGGTGTGCCTTCTTCCCTCCCTGCTCTCCTACAGGCTAGAAGGATCCAGGATAAGGCTTCCAGGGTAGGTTTTGACTGGTCTCAGGTGGAGCCTGTGTGGGATAAGGTAGCTGAGGAATGGAAGGAGTTTAAGGAGGCCTGTACCCAGGGGGAAAGGGATGCTATGTTCAGGGAACTGGGGGATCTTCTCTTTGCCATAGTCAATTTATCCCGCTTCTTGGAGATAGATGCTGAGGATGCTTTAAAACAGTGCAATAAGCGCTTCATTAATCGTTTTTCTTATGTGGAAAAGCGCCTTAGGGAACAGGGACAAACCCCTCAAGGAACGGATTTGGAAACCATGGATCGCTACTGGGAGGAGGCGAAGCGTCTGGAATAAAGGGTTTTTTTGAATATTACTGCAGATTGCCCCAGGCCCTTCAGGCCCTGGAGATTCACGGGATTGTTTTCAAGAGGGCAGCTATGGGCCGTTTTTTCTCTATGCTTCATGAGAACTATCCTTGCATTAGTTGGTATAGAGAGGCCCTTCAGAAATACGCCCCTGATGAATCCCCTGATCCGGCCGTTTTCATGGGTTATCTCATGGCCAGGACCTTGGGACAGATCTTGAGGCAGGTGCGCTCCATGGATTCATGGGGTATTGTCAAAGGGGCTGAGTCCGTAAAGGGTCTGGATGTGGGGTTGCCCGAAAAGATTTCTTATTCTCCTATGGACCATGTAGGTTTGACCAAGGTTTTCCTCTACCGTTATACTAATGGTGTGCTTATTCCTGTAGGGAAGTGAGTTCTGATTTTTCTTTCTTAGAGGGCCCCTTTCTCACGGAGGCTCACGTACCTTTCTTCCCCCAGGATGATGTGGTCCAGGAGCTCTACTTCCATAAGTCTGCAGGCTTCCATGATCCTGTGGGTGATCTCCCTGTCCCCTGGGCTGGGGGTGGGATCCCCCGAAGGGTGGTTATGGGCTAAGATGATCCCCGCGGCGTTGCAAAGGATGGCAGGGCGTACCACCTCCCGTGGATGAAGGGGGCTGGAGTTGAGACTTCCTATGCTTATTACCTCTTCTCGGATAAGGCGGTTTTTTACATCCAGATAGAGGGCCCGGACATGTTCCTTGGCCAGGAATGTCATGTTTTTCAGGTATTCATAGACCTGGGCCGGGGTCCTGAAGTAGATCTCTTTACCCTTCTGGAACAGGCGCTTGCCTAGCTCCAAGGTGGCTATAAACTGGCAGGCGTGAACTTCTCCCAGGTCGTAGAGGGTTTTCACCTGCTCCACGGTGAGGTCTTGCTCTAAAGCGGCGGGATGATACTGGTCCATGATGCGATGGGCTGTTTCCAGGACACCCTCTCTCCTGGTGCCTCTGGAGAGAATGATAGCCATGAGTTCATAGTTTCTCAGGCTCGATGGGCCATAGGCCATAAGCTTTTCCCGGGGCTTCTCTTCGGCTCTGAGCTCTTTGATCTTTAAGATGTAGTGGCTGTCCCTTTCCATAGTGTGGATTATAAACAGGAAGAAAGGGTAATCCAAGTCAGAATCTACAGGATAGTGCTTATTTTGGTCCTGTACTGGAGGAAGAACCAGTTGGCCTCCGAAGGAGATGCTTCTTTTTTAACGAACTCTCCGGGCCAAAAGTGGCCGTACCCCACCTGTAGTTCTTGGTGTTGTCCAAGTTTCCACTTGGTCACCACATCCAGCTCGTGGCCCATCTCCTTACCCACAAGTCCCGAGGGGTCCCGGTAGAAGGAGGGGTTATGGGACCAGCCGTCCCTGCTCTGGGCCAGGCGGAAGTGATGATATTCGGCCTTGATATGGAGGGCCTTTATGGGCCAAATCTCTATGCCCCCTTCTGTATCCTCCAGGTTGGACCATTTAAAGAGGTTCATGCGGCCGTAGGCCATATCCACGGAGCCAAAGGCCCCGTCGAATCGGTTATTCCTACCGTCTGTCGGGTTTTTGTCTCCCGAGGCATAGCTGTAGGCCAGGTAGAATCTGGTTTTTATGGGGATGGGAGGGAGTAGGCCAGCCTCCACGTGATAGGCATAGGCTGTTACTGGATCAGGACCCTTCTTCCCCCACATGCCAACCCAGGTATGGTTCCAGTCTATGGCCCGCCAATGACCTGTCCAGTGAAGGCCAGCGTATATGAGCTGGAGCTTACCTACTCCTCCCTTTTCTCCTGTGAACCTGTCGTGGCGGTCCCATTTGGTGAAGAGGAAGGGTTCTATGATGGTATTGAGGCCCTTCCGAGGGGACCAGGGGAGGTGTCCGTAAGCCGCCAGGGTGCTCTTGTCATGGCGGTGGTTAAGGGAAAAACGGCGAACCTCATGGATTATGTTCCTGCCGTAGAAGATGTCCAGGAAGGCCTTGCCCTTCTCCAGGCGTACCTTCAGAGCGTCCCAGATGTAGCGTCCCGAATTGCCCCACTGCCCCGGTCCAAAGACCCTGTGGTCCCCATAAGCGATACGCTGGCGCCCAGCCTTTACAGAGAGAGGAAGGTTTAGGGGGTGGGTGAATTCAATATAGGTTGTGTAGAGTTCAAGGTAGTCTTTTTCCGGGTTGTGGTAAGCGTCCAGGGTCTTGTTGTAAAAAGCCCTTTCCGGCATGTCCCAGTCCCATGCTCGAGAATCCTGGATCCACATGACCAAATGGAGACGAGAAGTGGGGTACCAATCTGCCCCAAAACGGAATCTGCCCAGGAGGAACCCATCCCTGGTCTTGCCATAGGGGGGATCCTGGCCGTAGTATTTCTGATTGAACCTGTCCTGGAACTCATACCGGAAGCGCTCCTGGGTAGAGAGTATTAGTCTTCCTCCCCGGGCCGGCATGGTCCATGTCACCAGGAGTATCCAGACAGTAATGCTTATCTTCTTATTTAAATACATCCCTCAATAGCAGTACGGCCACCAAAAGCAGTACAGTGGCAAAGACGTAGCGTACCCCTTTGGGTTTCATCTTCCCTGCCATGAGCCGGGAGCCTATCTGAGAGCCTACCAAGACGGCGGCTATGGTGGCTAAGGTGAGAAGAAGGTGAAAGTGGGCTTTTGGTAGGTGGCCCATAAATCCTGATATAGCGGCACATGTGACAATAAGGGAGGAGGTGGCCGCTGCTTCTTTAGCCTCAAGGCCTGACATAAGGAGGATGGGTACCACCATGGCTCCACCACCCCTGCCGGCGAAGCCCACTACCAACCCCAAGATAGAGCCTGCAGATATCCCCATAATCAACTCTGCCTTTTTGGACTCCACCTTCTTTTTGGGTTTCCAATTGGTGTAGGCCATAATAGAGCCTGCCAGAGTGAAGAGGGCAAATACCAGGATCACCAGTTTGGTGGGTACCTGGAAGTTTATGAAGGCCCCTAAGGGGGCGCAGATGATCATAGCCAGGGCAAAGGGAACGGCCAGTCTCACTCTAATTAGCCTGTGTTGATAGTAGGTGACAGCGGCTGATCCAGAGGTAAACACGTTTAATAGGAGTCCCAGAGGGATGGCTTCGTGTTTAAAGTTCATACCCAGCCAGTAGAGGATGGGAACGTAGAGCTGACTGCCGCCCATGCCCAGCATGGAGAAGACGAAGGATATGACAAAGAAGATGATAGGTGCCAGAATAGCTATGGACATATCGACCTCCAATTGGGGTGCAGGGGAGTGACGGCAGCTCCTTTATCCATGACACTCACAGTTTTTGTATCCTGAGCAGGGGATGCAGACCGGCTTACCTTCTTTTACCCTTAAGGCCTTTTCAAAGGTGAGTTCGCCACAGACGGTGCAGGGCACGGCCGTGAAGCATCCAGGGTTCTTCTCCCAGGGATACTCGAAGGGCCCGTTCACATCCAAAAACTGCTCTTCGGGCGCGGAAAGGGCATTATCCAGCAGGGGCTTCAAGATCTCAAAGGGCACCTCTTGAGGTGGTACACCTTTTTTTCTGAACTCTACAAATGGTGATCGTAGAGCCTTGGCAAAGAAGGCGGGTTTCAGTGATACCCTTACAGCTTTCTGATTTCTGGTGTCTATGAGGGTGAAGGCCATTTTGTCCCAGTAGCGTTTTTCAATGTTGGCCTTTCCGTAGGTGCAGCCCGTGGCGAACATGATGCCATCCAGGAAACAGCCGGCAGCGTGACCCTTGCCTGTTTCTGATATGACGTAGAGTTCCTTGTCCTGGCTCCTTTCCACCCTCAAGACTTCCATGGCCTTCAGACCGGCCCTGAGCCCCAGGGGCATGGCGGGGCATTTGTGACCGTGGAAATAAAAGGCCTGATTTAGCAGTTCTTCTGTGATCTTCATGTTTTTTCCTCCTTCTCCTCTTTAATCACCCAAGAAAATTACCCCTTTCTCATCTACATTTCAATATATGGTGAATCAATTCTTTCCCTCCAGGCCCGGGAGGACATGCTTACCGGATAACCTTTCTCTGAAGACCTTCACCTTCTCCCGGGCATCGTGAAAGAGGCTGTAGAGGAGGGGGATGTAAAAGAGGGTGAGGAGGGTGGAAACGGCCAGTCCTCCAATGGCCACCACGGCCAGGGGAGAGAGCCTCTCCAAGCCCACGGCCCACTGGGCGGCGATGGGGATCATGCCCACAATGGTGGCTGAGGCTGTCATGAGGATGGGTCTCACCCTTACCCGGACCGCACCTTCCAGGGCTTCCCGGAGGCTGGCCCCTTTCTCCAAGGCCTTCTCGGCAAAGTCCAGGAGGAGAATGGAGTTGTTCACCACGATGCCCGCCAGGAGTATCATGCCCATGAAGGCGGGCATGCAGGAGTGGCGGCCTACTATGAGGAGTCCCCAGATAGCCCCTATTAGGGCCAGGGGTATGGCGGCCATGATGGTGAAGGGGTGAATCCAGGATTTGAAGGTGGGCACCAGGGAGAAGTAGAGGAGGATGATGGCGAAGGCCAGGGCATGGATGAGCCTGGTGAAGGACTCTTTCATCTTTTTGACTTCTCCTTCCTGGCTGATGTGGTAGCCCGGGGGCAGGGGGATGCCCTTCAAGAGCCTGTTCACCTGTTCCTGGATGTGGGAGATGGCCATGGTGGATCGGTAGCCGTAAACATCCACCGTGGGCTGGTAGTTCTGATGGGTGATGGTGGTCCTGGTTTTTACCAGCCTTATTTTGCCCAGGGACCTCAGGGGCACGGGCCCCAGGGGACTCTGAATCTGGAGGGTTTTCATTCTACTGATGGAATCCCTTTCTGAGGGGAGATACTGAACTCTGATCGCGTAGCCGTCTTCTCCCGGCACCCGGAATACCGATGCCTCTCCACCCTTCACCGACGCTGCTACCTGGCGAGAGATGTCTATGGGAGAAAGACCATAGAGAGCGGCCTGGTGCATGTTTACTATGAACTGGGCCTCTTTCTTGTCCAGGGTCCAGGTCCGGGATACGCTGGTTAACCCCTTTACCTTTCTCAGTTGGTCTTCAATCCGGGAAGCCAGCCTGTCCAGGACCTTAGGATCAGGCCCGCTGATCATGACATCCACTGGGGCCGAAATGCTGGAGAGGGGCGTTGCTCCAAAGTCGTAGACGTTAACGTACTTGAGGCCTGGAATCATCCCGAAAGCCTTGCGCAGTCTCTCTTCGATTCCCCATATGCTCTCCTTTCTGTGAAAGCGATCTACGAAGTGGGCGGTGATGAGGCCCATCTGGGGTGTCCTACCCTTACCAAAGCTAATGACTCCCGGTTCCGAGCCCACCATGGAGTCAAAACGCACCAGTCCCTTTTGCCTTTTTATGATGGCTTCCATTTTCTGTAGGGTCCTCTCCGTCTGAGCAAGGGAGGAGCCGGAGTCCGTTTCAAAGGAGACCTTTAGGATACCCGTGTCCATGGGGGGCATGAGATCCCTGCCCGCTAAAGGCATCACTTTTCTGCTTACCATGAGTAGCAAGATGGCCAGAAGTATGAAGGCGAAGCGGTGCCTCAGCCCCCTGTCCAGCAGCCTCACAAAGAGGCGCCTGATGCCGCCTATGACATAGCTGTCGAATAAGTCCAGCAGCCTTTCCAGCCTGTTTTTGCCCTTTTTCCCTCCCAGGAAGCGGGGAGCCAAGAGAGGGATGACGGTGACCGAGATGATGAAGGAGTTGAGCAGAGACAGGGCCAAAACCACGGATAGGGGTCTCAGGATCTTCTGGACGTATCCGCCTATGAACATAATGGGTATTAGTACGATGACCGTGGTGTAGGTGCCGGCGAAGTCGGCGAGGATGATCTCCTGGGTGCCTTCTATGGCCGCCCTGGTAATGGGTTTGCCCAGTTGGCTGTGGTGACGCTCTATGTTCTCTATCACCACGATGGCATCGTCCAGAAGGAGTCCCACGGCCAGAATCACGGCGGTGAGGGTGACGATGTTCAGTTCGTAACTAAGGAGTTTCATCTCGGCGAAGGTCATGAAATAGACGAAAGGAATGGAGATGGCGGCCAGCACTGACATCCTCACGTTGGCCAGAAACAGGAATATGATTAGAATGGTCATGATGATGGCATCCCTCAGGGAGTCTACCATGTTGGATATGCTGGTCTCTATGATGTTTCTCTGGGTGTCAACTACCTTGAAGGCTATGTGGGGGTATTTTCTCTCAATCTGGGGCAGGTACTTGTTTAGGGATGTCAAGGTGGTGGTGACATGGCCCCGGGGGGACCGGAGGATGTTTATTCCAATGGCCCTCTCTCCATTGCCGTGAAAGAGGGACTGGCGCTCTTTGTAGGAGGCCTCTATCCGGGCCACGTCCCTCAGGTGGACCTCCCGGTTGTCGGGGCCTTTACCCACCACCATGGAACCCAGCTCTTCCATGACTTTCTTCTCCCCGGCCACTTTGAAGAGGTACTGGCTCTTTTTCCTTATGATGAGGCCGTTGGGTATGTTCAGGTTCTGGGCTCCTATGGCGGCCATGATTTGGGGTAAGGAGAGACGGTAGCGGTGGAGCCTGGTCTGGTCTACGGCCACCAGGTACTCGGGCTTGTACCCCCCGAAGACTTCCACGTCAGCCACGTGGGGTATACGCAAAAGGGACTCCTTGATTTCGTTGTCTGCCAGTTGTCTCACCTTGGCCAGGTCCAGCTGGCTTTCTTTCTTGGGGGTGAGGGCCAGGGTGACCACGGGACTGGTGGCGTCGCTCACCTTGAATATCTGGGGAGGAAGGATCCCCTTAGGCAGTTTCCACATGATGCGTTGCAGGGTGTTGGCCACATCGGTGGCTGCTGCGTCCAGGCTCTTCTTGTATTCGAACTCTACAGAGACAGCGGCGATCTCGTCGTTGCTCACCGAGGTCACCTTCCTCACCAGGTCTATGGTGCCCAGCTCTTTCTCTATGGGCCTGGCCACCTTGTCCTCCATGTCTTTGGCCGAGGCTCCCGGCTGGTAGATGACCACGCTGATTACGGGGTAGTTGGCGTCGGGGAACAGGTTCAGGGGCATGAGCTTGAAGGAGATAACCCCCAGGGCTACAACCAGGAGAATGATAGCAGTGAGGAGGTGGGGTCTTTTCGTGTAGGACTCCACGAAGTTCATGGGTTTTCTCCGTATACAGGCTTTACCTTGATGCCTTCATGGAGCCTTAAAAGGGCGCTGTCGCTGCCAGTCACCACCCTTTGATTAGGAGAGAGGGGGGCTAAGATAGCCGCTTTGGTGTCGGTCTTGCCCAGGACCTTTACTACGTGTACCACCTTTACCCTGTTGTGGCCTGTCAGGGCGAAGACTGAGTCACCCATGGTGGTATGGAGCAGGGCCCTAGTGGGCACAATGACGCCCTCCACTTTTTTGATTACCAGGGCAACATCCAAGGTAGCCCCAGAGGGCAGACCAAAGGGGGGATCTGGTACATCTACCTCTACTGTGGCCAGAGTGCCTTCAGTGACGGAGGGGTATATA
>WFSI01000032.1 GCA_015486105.1 Aquificota bacterium
ATCTGGAGATTGGCATGAGAAAGTGGATAGCTTTGGTTATATTGGTTCTATTTTCTTCCTTCTCTGTAGGCTGTGCCGGTACCCAGGTGAAAAAAGGGGAGAGATTACATGTATTGTTCACCGGCGACACATGGGGGCATCTGGTTCCTACGGGGTGAGGCTGTAACAAAGCCGGCGGTCTTGCCAGGCGAAGGACTATTATTGACAGGGTCCGGGCCCTGGGTCCTGTGTTACTGGTGGATACAGGGAATGTCTTTTCCAGCCCTTATCTATTTAAGAGAGACGGAAAGGAGGATCTTTACTTGTCCAGGATATATAAGGAGTGGGGTTACCAGGCGGTAGCCCTGGGGTGGGGTGATTATAGTGCTTTGGAAGAGGGTAGGGGCACCGATTTACCCTGGGTTTCTGCCAATGTGGCTATTCCTGGTGTGAAGCCTTTCCGGGTAGTGAGGTTGAAGGGCTGGAAGGTGGCTATTGTGGGGGTGACAGGGAAGGGGAGCTTCGAGTCTTCGATGGATTGGAAGAATCCCATTTCCTCTTTGAAGGAGACCATGTGTTCTATAACTCCTTCTTTTTACTCTCTGATAATCCTTTTATGTTCCTCTCCCGTGAGAAAGCAGAATTTTGCTTCAGCTAAGGTCAGTCTTATTCTGGGAGGTGTTCATGGAAGGGGTAGGGATACGGTGGAAGGTCCCCCTTTCATTTTTTGGTTGAAAAGACCCAAGGGAGCTCAGGTGGGAGAGGTGGTATTGGAATGGGAGGGAGCTGGCGTGAAGGTCGTTTCTCATCGGTTTTATACACTGGATTCCAAGGTGCCCAGCAATCCCAGTATTGAAGAAGAGATAAAGAGGGTTCTGAAGTAGCTATGGAGATTACGTCCTTCATTGTCATGGATATCCTGGAGCGAGCCAAGGAGCTGGAGGCCCAAGGCGTGGACGTGGTTCATATGGAAGTGGGGGAGCCCGATTTTCCCACACCGGACGAGGTGGTAGAGGCAGGAATCAGGGCTCTTTGTGATAAACGTACCTTTTACACCCAGAGCGTGGGCATCCCCGAGCTGAGGGAAAGCATCTCCCAGTATTATCTAAGTCAGTATGGTCTGGAGGTGGAGCCTGAGAGGATCATTCTCACCCCAGGGTCATCCCCTGCTCTTTTGGTAGCCATTCGCATCCTTACCGAGGGAGGTAAAGTGTGTGGGCTGCCTGATCCTGGCTATCCCTGTTACAAGAATATGGCCCGTTTCTTAGGTGGTGCCTTTGTACCTATTCCTGTGGAATCGGAAGGTGGTTTCAAGGTGGCAGCCCGGCAATTGAAAGGGGTCCATCTCCTGATCATTGGTTCCCCTGCCAATCCTACGGGGGCCGTGTACAACCAGAAGGAGCTGGAAGTCTTGTTGGAGGCGGCTCAGGCCCGGGGCATAGCCCTGATCTCTGACGAGATTTACCATGGCATCACTTACGAGGAACGGGCTCCTTCAATCTTGGAGTTCACCGATAGAGCCATAGTGATCAATGGCTTCTCTAAATTCTTCCTCATGACAGGATGGCGCTTGGGGTGGATGGTGGTGCCTAAGGAGATGGTACGTCTGGTTCAGTCCATCGTTCAGAACCTCTTCATTTGTCCCCCAGCAGCGGCCCAGTATGCTGCTTTAGCCTGTTTTAAGGAGAGAGTCCTGGCCCAGTTCAGGGAGAAGGTGGAGATTTATCGTAAAAGGCGGGATTTCATAGTAGAGGCCCTTAATTCCATGGGTATGAAGGTGGATATCAGACCACAGGGGGCCTTTTATGTTTATGCCAAGGCCTCTCGTTATACCCAGGACTCTTTTACTTTTGCCAAAAGGGCCCTGGAGGAGGCCCACATTGGTATCACCCCTGGGGTGGATTTTGGGGACAACGAGACCCATCTCTTTGTGCGCTTCTCCTATGCCAATACCTTAGAGCGCCTGGAGGAGGGTATGAGGCGGTTCAGAAGATGGCTGGAGACCCTGGATTAGGTCATGGCCATGGTTACCCTTCTCACCGATTTTGGGGATGCCCCTTACCCCGGGATCATGAAGGGGGTGATCCTTTCTTTAGCACCCCAGGGGAAGGTGGTGGATCTTTACCACCATGTGCCCATGGGGAATGTGACCTTGGCGGCTTATGTTCTTTACCACTCCTTCCGTCATTTTCCCCCTGGCACTGTACACGTGGCCGTGGTGGATCCTGGAGTGGGCAGCGATAGGCGAGTCCTCTTGGCCCAGGTGGCAAAGCACCTCTTTGTTGTCCCTGACAATGGGGTCCTCACCCTGGTGCTGGGGAGGCTGGAAAGGGCTGAAGTCTTTGTCTTTGAGCGATGGGAGTTTGCCCTGCCTCAGGTGAGTGCTACTTTCCATGGTAGGGACGTGTTTGCTCCCTTGGGGGCCTGGCTGGCTCGGAGAGTGCCCTTGCCCATGTTGGGCCGACCTGTAAGAGACGTAGTAATGTTGGATCTTCCTTGTCCCCAGTGGGTGGAAGGGAGACTGGTGGGAGAAGTTCTATGGGTAGATCCATTCGGCAACTTAGTGGCCAACATAGAGAGGGAGATGTTGGGGGAGCATAGGTTTGGAGGCGTTCTTGCTGGAAGGAAGTGCCTACCCTTGTGCAGCCACTACGGTGAGCTGCCCTCTGGGCAACCCGGGGCCATCTGGAACAGCTGGGACTTGCTTGAGGTATTTGTGAACAAAGGAAGCGCCAGCATGCTTCTGGGTCTTAAAGAGGGCGATCCTGTGGAGGTTTTATCTCATGTCATGGAGTAAAATCTCCCTTCCTTGGCTTGATTTTGTTCCATTTTGTCTTTTAAAATGCTCTCCATCAGTGGACTTTCAGGGTTTTGCCGCTTGCTTGTTACCCCATCAAAATCCTGTCTTGCCTGGGAGCCTTTTCTAAGATAGAAGTAGAAATATCAAGGGGTTTGCCCTAGGTGGCAAAGTAGGGAAGGTAGTGGAAAAGGATGAGTGGGAGACGTTCTGGAGGAAAGTTTTCATCTCCTGTCATGTCAATCTTAACATGTCCGGGACTTCCCTAATTTTTCTGGAAGAAAGGGGCGGTGTTTTTCGATCGCAGCCCATGAGATGGAAGATAGATGATAGCTGATGGCTAATAGCCGTATACGGGGACATGCGGCGAATTCATGGTAAAAAGAAGAATGCACTACCTTTTTACTTGCTTTCAGACGAAAATGGCCCCAAAAAACTGGACTGTATGGTAAGCTTCCTATCCACAAACAATTTCAAGGAGGCGAGCGATGAAAAGGAAGCGCAAGAAGTACTCGGCTGAGTTCAAGGCAAAGGTAGCCCTGGAGGCTATCAAAGGCGAGGAGACGGTCCAGCAACTGGCCAGCAGGTATGGGGTTCACCCCGCCATGATCACCAGATG
>WFSI01000033.1 GCA_015486105.1 Aquificota bacterium
GAAAAGGGGTAACTCATAGAAATCCCCACCGTCCTTTTCCTCGGAAACTTACAGGCCTAAGACTTGTTGGATAATCCTTCCTCCTCCTTGGGCCAAAAGCTCTTGGGCTAAATGGATGCCTATGGTTTTTGCCTCATGGAGTGGGCCCTTCTTTTGGCCCCTGAAGATCTCTTTTCCATTGGGGCTGGCTATGAGCCCTTGAAGGGTTAGGGTGTTACCATCTGTTATTCCCAGGGCAGCCACGGGGACTTGGCAGGAGCCCCCTATGCATTTCAGAAAGGCCCTTTCGGCTCCTACCTCCAAGGCTGTAGATGGATGGTGGATAGACCCTAATATCTCTTGCCAGTCTCCCTCCCGGACTTCCACGGCCAAGGCTCCCTGACCTATGGCTGGGAGGCACTCCTGAGGAGTAAGGACCCTGGAAGGCAAGGAGTTGATTCTCAATCTCTTCACCCCAGCTAAAGCCACTACAATGGCGTCCAGGGTTCCCTCTTTCAATTTTCTATATCGGGTATCCAGATTTCCCCTGAGAGACTGGATCTTTAGGTCCGGCCTTCTTGCCAGAAGTTGGGCTTGCCTTCGGAGACTGGAGGTACCCACCTGGGCTTCTGAGGGGAGTTTCTCTAAGTAATCTCTCTCTTTCACCACAAGGAGATCCCAGGGCTCCTCTCTTTGAGGAATGGCCCCTATTTCCAGCCCCGGTGGAAGATCGGCTGGCACGTCCTTCATAGAGTGAACGGCCATATCCACTCTTCCTTCCAAAAGGGCTTCTTCGATCTCCTTGACGAAGAGGCCCTTGCCTCCAATCTTGGCAAGAGGGGAATCCAAGATTTTATCCCCTTTGGTTTTCACTACTACCAGTTCCACCCAGTGGGGAGAGATGCTCTCTATCAGATCTTTGATGTGGTTTGCTTGCCATAGGGCCAGTTTACTGCCCCTGGTGCCTATCCGTATGGTCATCTTTTTCCTCCAAAGCAAAGAGTTCTTTCACAAGCTTGGCTACTTTTTCTCCCTCCCCCCGAGAGGCGGCCTCTTTTACATAGGACAGGGGAGTGTGAAGTATCTTTTTTACTATTGCTGTTGTAAGGGCTTCTAATGCCTTGGTCTCCTTGCCGTTCAGATGCATTCGGCTTATGGCCTTTTCTAACTCCTTCCGTCGGATCTCTTCACACCTATTCCTCAAAGAAACAATGACTGGTACCACCTCTTGACTTTTAAGCCATTGGAGAAACCTATCTACCTCTTCAATTACTATGGCCTCGGCCTTTACGGATTCCTTTTCCCTCCGCCTTCGATTTTCTTCTACCACTTGCCCCAGATCATCTATGTCGTATAGGTACACGTTTTCCAACCTTTCCACTTCAGGGTCTACATCCCGGGGTACGGCGATATCGATGAAAAAGATGGGCCTTCTCTTTCTCTCCTTCATGGCCCTCTGGACAGCCTCTGATGTGATAAGGGTATGGGGAGCCCCTGTGGAAGTAATAACAATGTCTGCCTCTACCAGTTTTTCCTCCAGGTGCTCCATGGGCACAGCCTGGCCTTGTAGTTCCTGAGCCAGCTCCTGGGCCCTGGTTAGAGTCCTATTCACTACCGTGAGTCGAGAAACCCCTTGGTGTACCAGATGGCGGGCTGCCAGTTCTGCCATCTCCCCTGCTCCCACCAGCATAGCTTTTCTATTGGCCAAGTCCCCAAAAATCTTTTTGGACAGTTCCACGGCGGCATAGCTCACGGATACAGCGCTCTCCCCTATGGCTGTCTCTGTTCTCACCCTCTTGGAGACGGAGAGGGCTTTTTTCATGAGCTGATTCAGTATGACCCCGGTAGCGTCACACGTGAGGGCCTCTTCGAAGGCATCTTTTACCTGGCCTACTATTTGGGGTTCTCCCAGTACCATGGAGTCTAAGCTGGAGGCTACCCTGAAGATATGTCTAACAGCCTCCTTACCTCGATAAATATAAAGGGATGGGAGAACAGCTTGGGAAGGTACACCTTTGCTTTCCTCCAAGAGGGAGAGGACGTGATCCTCTCCCTCCTCATTGGCCCATGAGTAAACCTCTACCCTATTGCAAGTTGAGAGCAATACAGCCTCTCTCACCCTTTTGTAGTCTAAAAGCTTTTCATAGAGCTTTTGGGCTTCTACCGCGCTGAAGGCCAGTTTCTCACGGAGTTCTACGGGGCTGGTGCGGTGATTGAGCCCTACTACGAGAATATCCATGCTGTCCTCACATGGCAGAGTAACTGTGGAGGCCGGGAAGAAGCAAGTTAACCCCTAAGAATGTGAAGAGGACAGCTCCAAAGCCTATGACAGAAAGGATGGCTGCCCTTCTCCCCTGCCATCCAACAGTCATCCTTCCGTGGAGTATAGCGGCGTAGATGAGCCAGGTTATTAGGGACCAGGTCTCCTTGGGGTCCCAGCTCCAATAGGAACCCCAGGCATACTGGGCCCATATGGCACCGGTAATTATACCCAGGGTGAGAAAGGGAAATCCTAAGGTGAGGAGCCTGTAATTGAGATCGTCCAGTTGGCTGAGGGAAGGGAGCTTTTGGAAAAGGCCTCCCAGTTTCTTCTTTCTGATGTAGCGTTCCTGAATGAGATACACAAAGCTCACCACAAAGGCCAGGGCAAATGCCCCCTCTCCTAAAAAGGATGTGGCAGCATGGATGTATAGCCATGTGCTTTTCAGAGCTGGAGGCAGGGGACTGATGGCTTGGGGGTTAAGGGTAGCAATCAGGACACCCAGGGAGTTCAGAGGGGCTACAAAAGAGCCCAGTATAGGAATCTTGTAACGCCACTCTAACAGGAGATATCCCCCAGCTATCATCCAAGAGAATAGAGAGAGAGACTCGAATAGGTTGGTGGCAGGAAAGTGTTGAGCTATTAGACCCCGCACCGTCAGGGCTACGGTGTGAAGTATGAACCCGATAAAAAGCAGGATGTAGGCCTTTTGGGAAATAGCCTCCTTGGTCCGGTATAGATAGTATACATATAGAGCGGCCGAGGCCAGGTAAAAGACGGCGGCTAATCTGAAAATGATTATATCCATATTTTTAATCTCCTGAGATCTCTTGGGAAAGGATAGCCCAGGGCCTTGTCCTTAATCAAGTTTCTTGGGCATCTCACCCTCTTTTTAGGGCCCTTCGTTGCTTTTCCTTGCCTTTTGTGATTTTTAAAGTCCGACAGCTTTCAGATGGAGGTGGATCTTTGAAGATCTGGATGTGGATACAGGAGGGGGGAATTGTAATGTACCCCATTCTCTTCTCCTCTGTATTGGCTTTAGCCATCTTTCTGGAAAGGCTTTACGCCCTGAGGCGCGCCAATGTTATTCCCCAAGGTTTCGTTGCAGAGCTGGGGTTCTTTAAAGAAAGGGAGGGGGGAAGGGAAGCCCTGATTACCCTTTGTGATCGGTACGATTCAGCCCTGGCCCGGATCATCAAGGCCGGGGCGGAAAGGATAGCCTATGGGTTTTCGGAGGTGGCCCATGCCGTGGAGGGAATGGGACAGCACGAGGCAGCCCTTTTATCTACCAACCTTAGAATGATGGGAGCCATATCTAACTTGGCTCCCATGCTGGGTCTGTTGGGTACGGTTTTGGGTATGATCCATGCCTTTTCCGTCATTGCCAGGGCAGGCACTGGCCGTCCAGAGCTCATAGCTTCGGGGATCTCTGAAGCCCTGTTAACCACAGCGGCAGGTCTCATTGTGGCCATTCCTACCCTGGCGGGTTACCACTATCTCAGGAGCAAGATCGATCGGTATGTGGTGGAGATGGAAGATGCAGCCCTGTCCTTTCTGGAGAGACTGGTGGAACGGGAGGATTGATTAATGCGCTTTTTGAGGGGGCCTGAAGAGGATTTTAGCTTGGACTATACCCCCCTCATCGACGTAGTCTTTCTTCTTCTCATCTTCTTCATGGTGTCCACCCAGTTTGTCACTTTTCAAAAGCGCTTGGAAGTGGCCCTCCCCAAGGCCAAGGCTGGTAAAGTAGAGGTAAAGAAGAAAGAGGTGGTTATAGAAATGACCGCCTCTGGGGCCCTCTTCTGGAATGGGCGCCCCGTGTCCTGGAAGGGGTTGGAGGGGAGGCTTTCTCAGGAGAAAGGTAAGATAGGTTCTGTAGTTGTGAGAGCGGACCGCTCTTTGCCCTATGGGGATGTGGTCCGGGTTATGGGACTTTGCAAGGGGGCAGGCATCTCTGAGGTGGGTATAGCTGTCAGGTGATCCCCCACGAGGTCCTCCACCATCCAGGGTATGTCCTGAATGGTTTTTACCGATAGAACCCTCTCCTTTCCCCTCCCCCAGACCATTATGGGTACAGGGTTAGAGGTATGAGTAGTCCTCTGGGTATCTTCTACATTGCCGTGATCGCTGGCCAGGATTACAGTTTCATTCTTTAAGGGCAGATGTTCCAAAAGAGAGCAAATCATGGTGTCTAAATCCCGTATCACCTGGAGAGGGGTGCCATTTAACCTGCCGTGGCCCACCAGATCCGTCAGGAAGTATTCATAGACGGTGAAGGTGTGTTCCTGGGTGATACGGCCAAGAATAGCTCCCGCTTCTTCAGGTGAGAGGAGGGGTAAGGATGCGCCTTTATGGGTATGGACCAAGAGTGCGTTGGTGAAGTCGTGATAAAGGGCCTTCCCCTGGGAGAGGTCTTGGAGGGTTCTTAAAGGCACGCCTCCCGCCTGGGCATGATAGGTAGAAACCGAGGTCCTGGGTTGGTCTTTTTCGAAAAAGGCGGGTCTGAAGGCATTGGCGAAGCACATGTGGGATGTTTTCAATCCCCTTTTTCTTAGACGGCTGAAGAGGCCCTTTCTTTCTATTAGTTTCTTCAGGGTAGACCCTGGCAAGCCGCTTACATGTCTTCCCATGAGGGCAGGGGCGTTTATACCAGTAAAGAGGGCTGCTTGTCCCGTGGCACTTTGGGGTAGGCCTGGGATGCCTAACTGGGCATCGGCGGATACTCCTATTCCTTGGTAGGGTATCCCTCCAGGTAGCTGCCTTGCATCCAACCCTAATAGCTGAGTGTGACCAAAAGGAGACTTAGAGGGTAGGCCAAGGCCATCTACAAATAATAGGAGGACTCTGGGGAGTATCACAAGAGGATCTTAACGTAAGCCTTTTTTACCAAAGTGTTAAGCCAGTCTTGGTATCTCTTGGAGGCCCGTTCTTGGTATAGCTGCTTTGTTATATCCTTTTTCACCTTATCAAAGGGGACATAGTTCTTCTCCTGCTTCTCCAGAATCTTCACAATATGCACCCCTGATTCTGTCTCTATAAGTTTCATGTCTCCTGGTTTACTCTCAGGGGAAAAGAGGAAGGCGTCTAAGGGTGCCATAAGCTCTCCCTTCCTTACCCACCCCATGTCCCCCCCTCCCTGGGCGTTAGGCCCTTGGGAATAAAGGGAGGCCATCTTCTTGAAACTCTCCCCCAATTCCAGCTTTTGGAGGATGTCCTGGGCTTTTTTCATGGCTTCCTTATCGCCCTCTCCCCTAGGAATGAAGATATCAGCCAGCCTTGCCTTGGCGGGTAAAAGATAGGTTTCGTCCTTGTGCTTTTCATAGTACTCCCGGGCATCTTCCTCGGGAACAGCTATCCTGGACTTTACCTCCAGATTCACCACCTTAGAGATGAGGATTCTCCTTCTCACCTCCTCTCTATAAGCTTTTAAGGTGATGCCCCAGTCCTTTAGAAGTTTGTCAAAGGAGTCACTGTCAAGGTTGTTCTCCTTCATAAAGTTCTCTATGTAGTTATCTATTACATCCTCGGGGACGCTTAAACCCAGCTCCTTTGCCCTCTGAACCTGTATGGTTTCAACCACGATATGGCGGAGGACCTCTTTCAGAGGAATATTGGGATTTCTAAGGGCTTTTCTGATGAGGATGGCCCTCTCCTGGAGTTCGGTGAGGGTGATAACCTGTTTATTTACCACTGCCACGACCTTCTCTATAATTACTGCCCCGCTCGGAGAGGGCAGGAAAGACTCCAGGATTAACAGTACAATAGTTAGGATAACGCCCTTCTTCATTGTTCCTCCTCCAGCAAAGAGAGTTTGTCCTTATATATCTCAATCTCTCCCTTCTGCATAGCCAGGGTTAGCCACTTGTCCAAGCAGCCTTCCATTTGGCTGCTTTGGAGATGCCTTTTGATCTCTTCTTTCACTTGGGAGAAGGGAAAGATCTCAGCCTTCTCTCTCTTTTCCAGTTTAAAGATGTGGTAGCCGTAAGGTGATCTAACAATAGGGCTCAACTGTCCCTTTTTAAGGGCGAAGAGGATATGAAATCCGGGAGGTTCCTCACCTTTATAGATAGGGTCCAGAAGCCCTCCCTTCTCTCCTTCGGGACCTATGGAATACTTCTTAGCCATGACTTGAAAGCGGGTCTTTCTGGACTTGAGGGCTTTCAAAACCTCTTGGGCATCCTTTTTACTTGTCACCACGATTTGTCTAGCAACCACCCTTTCGGGTATTTTGTACTTCCCTTTATGGCTTTTATAGTACCTCCGAGCCTCTCTCTCTGTGATGCTGGGAGGTGGGCAGAGTCTTTCTGTAACCTTACCCAGCAACCAGAGCCTGGCGAGCTTTTCTTCTACTTCCTCCTTTGAAGGACCGGTTTGGAGAGGGGTCTTTCCATGAATCTCCTCCGCCATGAGATCTAAAATGGAATGCGGTGGATGAAGGCCCATTTCCCGGGCCTTCTGGAGAAGAAGGTGCTCTTTTATAAGCTCTCTTAAAGCCAGTTCAGGAAGCCTCTGGTCTCCTTCCCTTTCCCCGGTGAGGTTGTCTAACCGATTCCTCAGTTCTCTCAGGGTGATGACCTCCCCATTAACCCGGGCCACCACCCGCCCTTTAGAGGTAGGGGAGTTTTTCCCGCATCCCCATGCAAGGGCTAAAAAGACCAGGAGGCTACTTAAGGGTAGAAGCTTTTTCTTTGAAAATCTGATCAAGCCTGTCAGGGTAGGTTTCCACCTTCCATTTTTTTTCGATTTGGGCCATGAGTCTGTTGAAGGCTTCCTGCTGTTTTTCCTTGAGAAGCTGAGACTTGATTTTGGCCTTTACATCATTGAAAGACTTTTGCTCTGCCGGTTTCACCTCTTCTACCTGGATGATGTGATACCCGAAGGGGGTTTTCACTACAGGGCTGAGTTGACCAGGTTTCAGAGAGAAGGCGACATCGGAGAAGGGTTTTACCATGTCCTTTTGGGTAAAAAAACCTAATTCTCCGCCTTTTGACGCCGTGGCCTTGTCAACGGAGTACTTCTTGGCCAACTGAGCGAAGTCTGCGCCTTTTTGCAGCTCCTTCAGTATCTTTTGGGCCTGGGCTTTATCTTTTACCAGGATGTGCCTGGCCCTTATCCGTTTCTCTGTTTTGAATTCTTCTCTGTGGTTTTGGTAGTATTCCTGAACCTCTTTGTCGGTGACCCGAACGTTTTTCAATTCTCCCTTCAGATACCGATCCAGGATGAGTTCGTCCCTGAACTGGCTGATTTTCCTTTTCATTGTCTGGTCTTCCTTGATACCTTTGGCCTTGGCTGTCTTTACCAGCATGCGTTTCTTAATAATGTTGTCCAAGAATTTGACTCTTAGATCCTTGTTCTGATGGACGGCCCATTGAAGCTGAGGGGGGAGGGTTTCCAAGGCTGCTTTGTAATCCTCCGCGGTTATCACTTCATTATCGAAGCGAGCCAGTACGGGGCTTTTTTCCTTGATACTGGTGACCTTGGCTTTTTTCGCCTCTGCCCTCAAAAGAGGGCCTGCAAGGACCAACGCTGTAAGAAGGAAGAGGGATACGATGCCTTTCTTCATGCTTCTGCTCCTTTCACATTTAGATTTTGTGTAAGGCTAACACTCTCATGAAGCTCCTTCAACAGCTTTTTCGTTTCTCCAACATCCTGGCTGTTGGAGGAAAGCTTTATGAGGTACTCTCCTTTGACTTTCACCTTTCCCCTTTTGATCAGGGAGGAGATTTTCTCCCATGCCAGGGCTGTGGAAGAGGAAAAGTATAAGAAGAGGCCCTTTGGGCTCCTCACCAGCCGTTCTCCTCCCAGATCTTTTATTATGAGCCTTATGGCTGCTATGGTAAAGAGGTTTCGAGCAGGAGGGGGCAGGGGTCCGAACCGGTCTCTCACCTCTTCTTCCAGCCCCTTGAGTTTCTCCTCGTCTGGGGCCTGTGCTATCCTTTTGTAGAGGGCTATCTTGGCTCTTTCATTGCCCACGTAGGTGGAGGGGAGGAGGGCTTCTACCCCCAGTTCCAGTTGGGGCTCTATCTCCTTTCTCACTTCTTGACCCTGAAGTTCCTGGATTGTCTTTTCCAGCATCTGGCAATAGAGAGTGAATCCCACCTGGGAGGCGTGACCCCACTGCTGGGTTCCCAGGATGTTACCTGCACCTCTGATTTCCATGTCTCTCATGGCTAGTTTGAGGCCGGAACCCAACTGGGCAAACTCCCTGAGGGCTTGGAGTCTTTTTTTCCCCTCTTGGGTAAGGTGTTCCATGCCCGGGATAAAGAAGTAAGCATATCCCATCTCCCGGCTTCTTCCCACCCTTCCCCGAAGCTGATAGAGCTGAGAGAGTCCTAGCTTGTGAGCGTCTTTCACAACAAGGGTGTTGGCCATGGGAACGTCTAAGCCCGACTCTACTATGGGAGTGGATACCAATACATTGACATCTCCCTTCATGAATCGGTGCATCACCTCCTCCAGTTCTCTCTCCTTCATCTGGCCATGGGCCATAGCTACCTTTAGGTGGGGGGTAAGCCTTATTACCAGCTCCAAAAGCTCTTCCAGACCCTCCACCCGGGGTTGGACCACAAAGACCCTACCCCTTCGTCCTTCTTCTTTTAAGAGGGCCCTTTTGATGATGCTAGGATTCCATCGGGAGATGTAAGTCTTTACGGGCCTTCTTCCATAGGGTGGGGTCTCCATAATGCTCATCCTCTTTGCTCCGGAGATGGCCAAGTGGAGGGTTCGGGGAATGGGTGTGGCCGATAGCGACAGAACATCCACCCCCTTTTTCAGCTTTTTAAGCCGATCCTTCTGACGAACCCCAAATCGGTGTTCCTCGTCAATAATAACCAAGCCCAAGTCCCGAAAGATTACGTCAGGGGAGAAAAGGCGATGGGTTCCTATGAGGATATCTACATCCCCCTTAAACACCCGATCCAGGATCTCTTTCTGTTCTCTTGGGGTTTTGAAACGGGACAGGACCTCTATGTTTACTGGATAATGCTTGAATCTTTCTAAAAAGGTTTCCACGTGCTGTTCAGCTAAAATAGTGGTGGGTACCAAGACTGCAACCTGTTTCCCGTCTAAGATAGCCTTGAAAGCGGCCCTCATGGCTACTTCCGTCTTTCCGTATCCCACATCGCCACAGAGGAGGCGATCCATGGGGTGGGGGGCTTCCATGTCTTTCTTGATCTCCTGGACAGCCTTCTCTTGGTCCGGGGTCTCTTCGAATGGAAACTCCTCCTCAAACTCCCCCTGTTCCACTGTATCTGGCGAGAAGGAGTGTCCGGGGGTTATTTGCCTTTCGGCCTCTATGCGTAAGAGTTCTCGGGCATACTCTTCTATAGCCTTCTTTACCCTTTTTTTGGTCCTTTTCCAGGTGATGCCTCCCAGTTTGTCCAAGGTAGGGGGAATGGCCTGGGCCCCTCGATATTTCTGTACCATATGGAGGCGGGTAACAGGGACAAGAAGCTGATCTCCCTGGTCGTACTCTAAGACCATGAACTCCTGATTAACCCCTTTAACTTCCAGGAGACGTAGTCCCAAATACCGGCCTATGCCATGTTCTAAATGGACCACATAGTCCTCAGGGGAGAGATCCCTTAGGGTGGTCAGGGGGTCCCCCCTTCTTTTTATGGTCCTCTTCGCCTTCTTTTTCTTTCTTCCCAAGAGTTCTTCCTGGGCTACAAAAGCAACGTTCATCTGGGGCCACAGAAATCCCTTGGTGAGGGAAGAGGGAAAGAGGTAGAGGCCTTTCCCCTGTTCTTGGAAGTGGGGAAGGGATACAGGATGAATGTCGTACTCTTTAAAGAGCCGTGCCATGCGGTCTTCCTCTCCCAAGGGATGACTCACATAGACTGCCATCCCTTGAGTCAGTTGGGACCGTATCCAGCCCATCCCTTGGAAGATCCTGGATGTGCCTTTCAGGGGGGTTAGGCCCAAGGGATAACCCTCTACTGGGAGGGTTATGCCCTCTTGGTATAAGCTGTTGACCCACAAGGTGGGTCTTTGGGCAATGAAATCCCGGATCTCTTGGGGTGAGAGAAAGTCCCGGTCTTCCAAAAGGAGATTTTCTCTTTCCATTTCCACGTCCTCGGGTTGGATAAGGACCAGGGGTCTCTCCTTTATTAGGGTAGTGAGAGGCACCCTCTTTTCCCCCATCATTTCCCTTTGGGGAAGAACCATGATCTTGCCCTTTTCTTTAAGTGAGGTCTGGGTCTGAGGATGAAAGGTCCTGATGGATTCTACCTCATCACCCCACAGTTCTATTCTCATAGGGAGGGGCTCATTTATGGGAAATACATCCACCACGTATCCCTTGACACTGAAGCTTCCCGGCTCCTCTACTTGGTCTACCCTTTGATATCCCAGCTTCACTAACCCTTCTGTCAAATACCTTCTGGGAAAGATAGCTCCTTTCACCAGCACCAAGATACTTTCCACAAATGCGTCTGGATCCATTACCTTCTGGGCTAACCCTTTGAGGGTGGTAACCAGAAGGGGAGACCTTTCCAACAGGGACAAGAGGCCCTCCATCCTTTGTCCCAGGACCCAACTGGTGGGTGGGATGCCTGAGGAGGGATCCGAGTCCCAGGGGGGCATATAGATCGTTTCTTGAAAGGCGGAGAGGGGGCCTACCCACTCTTCTCCCATCTCTTCCGGGAGAACGATTAGTGGAGGCTGGGGGAGGTCCTTACGCCAGATGTATAGTAAATAGCCCAGCAGGGATCCCCACGCCCTTGTAACGAGGGGTTTTTCCCCTTTAAGCCAGCCTTCGAGAATTCTTATAAGAACCTTCACTCGAAATTTTACTGGGGATGGAAGAGCCCCGTGCTCAGGTATCTCTCTCCGCCGTCAGGGAAGATGACCACGATCTTTCCCCTCCCTATTTCTCTGGCCCATTGGAGGGCTGCATAGAGAGCGGCTCCAGAGCTCATGCCCGTGAGGATGGCCTCTTTTTTGGCCAGTTCCCTGGTCGTAGCGAGGGCGTCCCGATCATGGACCCTCATCATGGCGTGGGGAAGGGATGAATCGAATATGGAAGGTCTTCTGGCCTCGTCCAGGCTTTTCAAGCCCTGGATACTGTGTTTAGGGTAGGGTTCCACCCCCACTATCTGGATAGAGGAATCGTGCTCTTTCAACCTTTTGCCCACCCCCATAAGGGTTCCGGAGGTTCCTATGCCTGCCACAAAGGCGGTCATTTCTCCCCCCGTCTGTTCCAGGATCTCCATCCCGGTGGTTTCATAGTGGGCCAATGGATTTGCGGGATTGTCGAATTGATTAGGCATGAAGTAGGTGTCCGGCTGTTCCTCCAGCAATTTCAGAGCATTTTCAATGGCCCCGTCTGTTCCTTCTTCTCCCGGGGTAAGAATGACCTTCCCACCGTAGGCCTGAATAAGGAGACGCCTCTCTATGCTCATAGTCTCGGGCATTACCACAGTTAAGGAGTATCCCTTTACGCAACAGACCAACGCCAGTCCAATGCCCGTGTTTCCACTGGTGGGCTCCAGCACCACCTTGTCCCGGGTTAGTAACCCTCTTCTTTCCCCATCTTCTATCATGTAAAGGGCTGCCCGGTCCTTGATGCTTCCCCCGGGATTGAACATCTCCAACTTAGCCCAGATCTCTACTTTAGGGGTAGAAAACTCCTTCAATTCTATCAAGGGCGTCTTGCCTATCAATGCCAGAATGCCTTTCCCTTTCATGGCCAGGGTGATAACACTTCCCCTTGGGAAAGGTCAAGGAGAGGGTATAGTTTCCAGTTGAGCAAACCCTCTACCAATGCTAAATTTAATAAACCAAGTTCAGGATCGGAGGTGAAGTATGCCAAGGCTAACCTTTTTGGGACACGCAGCCTTTTTGCTTGAGGGGGATCAAGGCAAGATAGCTATTGATCCCTTTCTCACTGGTAATCCCATTGCCAAAGCCAAACCTGAAGATATTCAAGTAGATGCGGTACTGGTAACCCATGGCCATGGGGATCATGTAGGGGACACAGTAGCCATAGCCAAGAAGAGTAATGCCTTAGTGGTGGCTCCTTTTGAGCTGGCCAACTTCTTGGAAAGCCAGGGAGTGTCTGTCCACCCCATGCATATCGGTGGATCCAGGAAGTTTCCTTTTGCCTGGGTAAAGCTGACCACTGCCTCCCATGGTTCTGCCTACGTGGACGATGAGAAAACAGTTTACACCGGTAACCCGTGTGGTTTCTTGATAAGGATAGATGGTAAGCTCATCTACCATGCCGGGGATACGGGTCTCATAGCTGACATGGAGATCCTGGGGCGTCTCAACGATATAGATGTAGCCCTTCTTCCCATTGGGGATAACTTCACCATGGGTCCTGACGACGCCTTGGAGGCTGTCAAAATGCTCAAGCCCAAGGTGGTTATTCCCATGCATTACAACACCTGGGATCTTATTGCCCAAGATCCCCAGGACTTTTGCGACAGGGTAAAGGGTGAAACCCCCTCCCGGTGTGTCCCGTTGGAGGTAGGTGAATCCTATCAGGTATAACCTGAAATGTCGAGGAGGGAGCGATTTAGGTCGTTCCCTCCCTTAATCTGTGAATTTTAGGGGGCTGTGGGAAAGGCCCCGAAGAGGGATTCTGTGGGCGGGAATATGTTTGGAATAGGGGAAATCGAGCTATTTGCCATAGATCTGGATGGGGTAGTTTATAGGGGCGACAGGGTCCTTCCAGGTGCTCCATCCTTTATCTCTCAAATAAGGGGTATGGGTAAATCCTTGGTCTTTGTCACCAACAGCACCTTGAGACCCAAAGCTTACTATGTTTCTAAGCTTGAATCCATGGGGATACCCGTGATACCCCAAGAGATACTTACCGCTGCCCACGCCACGGGCAGGTATTTGAAGAGATGCTTCGACGGTGCCTCCCCCACTATCTTCCTTTTGGGTGAAAGGGGGCTTGAGGAGGAACTGGAGTATCTGAAGCCCCGTTATCTTTCTTTCCAGGATGATGAGGTGGCCCAAGCGGTGGTGGTGGGCCTGGACCGCAAGATAAACTATAGAAAACTGTGCAAGGCCGTGAGGGACGTTATGGAAGGCGCCCTTTTCATAGGGGTGAATGGTGATCCTCTGTGGCCTGTGGAGGACGGTTTCATGCCTGGGGTAGGGGTTTTTTTGTCGGCTATCAGGGAGGCTACTGGGGTGGAGCCCTTCATTGTTGGCAAGCCTAACACTTACATGTTGGAGTTGGCCATTAAGGTCTATGGATGCACACCTTCCCAGGTACTCATGATAGGAGACAAGCTGGACAGCGATATCATGATGGGCAATAGAGTAGGGGCCAAAACAGCCCTGGTACTCTCGGGGGTCACTTCCCCTGAAGAGCTGAAAGAAGCTCCAACGGATATGCAGCCCTACATAGTAGCCAGGGATCTGGCCCATCTGGAGGATATTCTCTTTTACTCCGAGTAGGTGGCCCGTGCCTTTTCTGATTCCCATACGGTTACTTCTTTTACCCGGATTCCAGGGTAAATCCTTAGGGTTTCTTCCATCTCCTTGAAGATAAAGAAGGCCAGGTTCTCAGAGGTAGGGTTTCTTCCCTGAAAGTAGGGTAACTCGTTCAAGAAGGTGTGATCCAGACCATTGAGAATGAAGGATAGTGCGCCTTTTATATCCTTGAAATCCAGGAGAAGGCCCTGATCGTTAAGCTCATTCCCCTCCACCGCCACCTCTACCCGCCAGTTATGGCCATGGAGCCTTTCGCACTGGCCCTTGTACTTCCTTAACTGGTGGGCCGATGCGAAACTATCTCTTACCGTTAGCCTGAACACTCTTCTCTCCCTGGATGTAAGGTTTCAAGACAGCCATGATTCTTTCTCTCAGCCACTTCCTGTCCCACCATTCCATGGGGTTTACAGGATGACCTGAGAGGAGGACCCCGTAGTGAAGGTGATCTCCTCCCGCTAAGCCCGTAGAGTCGGTATAGCCTATGATCTGGCCTTTTCTCACCTTTTGGCCTTCCTTTACCGTTGTCCTGCTGAGATGGGCATAGAGGGTGGTAAGGCCCAAACCGTGGTCTATAAGGACCACGTTTCCATAGATTCCTACAAAGCCAGTAAAAAGGACCCTTCCCCTGTTGCCTGCTGGTACCGGTGCATGGGCCACTGAGGCCAGGTCGTAACCCAGGTGAATGGAGTGGCTGACCACCTTACCATTGTAAATGTAGGTCCGCTTGTCTCCAAAGGTAGCGGTGACCTCGGAGTTTCTCAGTTGGATAAAAGCTCCTTTCCACAAGCATGGTCCTGAGGATTGGGAAGCCAGTTGAGATAGCCTCTCCTCGTTTTGTTGCCTCACTTCCTCATTCACTTTCTTGAATGCCTGAATGGGGGGCAGGCTTTCATCCTTTGGGGGAAGAAGGGGATAGATCTTCCTTTGGATGAAGGCATCAGAGATAGGAAAGGTCACCTTTACCACCTTTCTGGGTAACAGATGAAAGGGAATGGGGAACATCCGGGTGTTGCCTGCCCTGTCTTTTACCACTAAGCGGGCTTCCTGGGAATGGGCATAGGGAGGTATGCCGAAGAGCGCGGCCCAGAGGATCTGTTTCTTGGATTTTTTAGGATAAGCCTTAAAAAAGAGCCTGCCTACCTGCACCCCTGCCTCAGTGGCATCTTCTGAGGTAGCAAACAGGACAGCTCCTGCCCCTTTCTCGTATATGTACCTGGTGTTGTCCAAGAGTTCTACGAGGGGCGGGGTATAGTCCACTATCAATTGGACCTTGGCTGTAGCGGTGTTTCCCTTGCCCAGGTTCCACAGAGAGCGATCTGTAGCTCTCACCAACAAGGTGGCAGCTCCCTCTTCCAGTCCCAACTTCCTTGGTTCTATGATCAGGGGTATCTGGATACTGTAAGTACCTAAAGGGAAAGCAGCAGTATAGAGGCTCCAGCTCTTTTCTCCCTGCATTAGGGCTATCTGGATGTCTTTCAGTCCTGTGGGTCTATCCTGTATGGTCACGTTTAAGGCCGCTCTAGAGCTTATGTAACTACCCGATAGGGGTAGTTGGATCTGGGGAGGTCTCCTCTCGAAGGGAGGAGCAAAAAGGACCAGTCCTACCCCTGCCAGTATCACCACCACTATCAATATGCCCAAGGCCTTTTTCATCTTCCCACCTCCCGGGCTCAGGCTTAGCAGAAAACCCCTTCCCCCTCAAGGAGGAACACCTAGCCCTTTGGAAGGGTGGAATGGCTCTGAAATTCAGACCAAATGGGTTCTTTGCTGGGAAATTTACTCATGAATTCAAGTGAGATGGCCATGATCACATTCAGTAGTCTCGGCTTAAGGAGATCGTCGGGCTGCTGGGTACAATTTCACTTATAGCGTATTAATAAGTATCGCCCTCGAAAAATCCGATAGTGAACCACTAAGCCTTTGTTTTTAACCCAGAAAGCGAGTTATATTTAAGTTTAATGTATGGCATTCGATAAACGCCTCCTGCTGGCCAGTCGCTGAACACTCTACTCACCTTTGATAGCCTCCAAATTAACCTTCGCCTTGAACTCAGCCAAGTGCTTATTTTGCCTCCTCTCCATTCGCCTCATTGAAGAAAAGGAAGCCCAAGATAGAGGAGCCCTATCGCCAGAGAGGAGCGTGAAGTACGAGTACGTATACATCACGGAGTTCAAGGAGGTATAAAAGATCTGAGAAGGGGACTAAAGAAGTGGCTCGGGTGGTACAATACAGAGAGGCCTCATCAGGCATTGGAATACAAGACAACAAACACGTTCTACCATGAAAGACAGTAGGCTTTACATTATGCAGTCTGATGGGATAAGGATAAGAGCTAGGATAGGAAGCTTAGCCGACTCTCAAAACAGTCCAAACAACCAGGGCCACTTCAAATTGTAGAAAAGCTTTTATCAAAAGCATTTACAGACTTAGGAACCTGGAGTCAAAGACATGAAAGATTTCCTGGTAAACGAGCTTAACAGGCTGGTAGCCATCCCCAGTGAATCAGGGGAGGAAGGAGAAATACTGGGCTATTTAGAAGACCGGCTCACCTCCATGGGTCTTTCTGCCCTAAGACAAAGGGTAGAGGATCAGTGGTACAACCTCATCATCAATCACCGAGAAAAAAATAGGCTCATCGTCACGGCCCATGTGGATACCCTGCCTCCCTTGGACGGCATCCCTCCCCGACCCCGGGTGGATAATGGAGTCCTTTGGGGGTTAGGGGCCTGCGACGACAAGGCAGGGGTAGCTATCATCTTAGCCCTCTTGGCTTGTTTTTCCCAGGAACTAGAAGCACTACCCGTCACCTTTGCTTTCCTGGTAGACGAAGAGGACCAGGGCAAAGGCTCTGAGACCCTGGCCCAGGAAAAGCTTCCTCCCTGGGGCATAGTTCTTGAACCCACTAATCTGAGGATATGCCACTGCGAAGCAGGGTCCTTAGAGGTAGGTTTCGTTGCCAAGGGTAAAATGGCCCACGGAAGCGAGGTAGAAGAAGGGGAGAACGCCGTAGACAAAGCCCTGGCTCTTATAGCCCGACTCAAAGGCCTCTCCTTTCTGGGAGAGGAAGATCCCCGTCTGGGCAAGTCTCTCATGAATATCCTCTACCTCTCAGGAGGAGATGGCACCCTCAGGGTACCCCACCGTTGCCAAGGGCTGCTGGACTTCCGCATCCTGCCCCACCAAGACATAGAAGAAGCTGCTAAAAAGCTGGCCCACATCCTGGACGAAGGAAGGGTAGAATACACCTTCGAAGATGTATCCCTCCCCTTCGAGATAGACCCTGAATCTTGGATCGTCCAAGCTCTGGTCCAGGCACTGGAAGAGACCACCGGACACAGGGCAACCCTGGGAGGCATGAAAAGCTGGACCGACGCCGCCCATCTCATAGAGAGCGGAGTACGCCCTGTGGTCTTCGGTCCCGGGAGCCTCCCCCTCTGCCACACACCCATGGAAAGAGTGGAGATTCAAGAACTCTGGATAGCATACAAAACCTTAGAAGCCCTTTTGAAGGATCTCAGTCCAGGGCACACTCCATCCTAATCCATTTGCCCTGGGAGCCTTTCTCCCGGAAACCCAAATGGGTATAAAAAGCCTTGGCCCTTTCGTTCCTCTTCCCCACCCACAGTCCAACCCCCTTAAGGCCCTTTTCGCGAAAATAATCCAGAGCCATTTGAACAAGGGCCTTACCCACCCCCTGGGTGCGATCCTTTGGGACCACCACAATCTCGTGGATCTCACCCCCCAACTTCCCTCCTTCCTCCCAGTGGTCATCAGCCACCAAAAAGCCCAGGGGCTTGCCCCCCTCTAAAGCCAAGAAGAAAGAAGAAGGAGCCCTCTTAAAGAGCCATCTCATATAATGAAGGACATCCCTGGGTCTCTCGTAGGCATACTCCTCCATGCCCCTGTAACACTGGAGGTAAAGGTCAACCAAGACCTGCTCCCAAGGCTCCAACTCCTCTAAAGGTACTATCTCCACTACCATGGCTCGAAAGAAAGGCTCTCTAAGTATATCTCCTGATACTTATCCTGATTAACCAGATCAACCACCTTCACTCGAGATACCAGTTCTCCCACCCTCCTGAGGCATCCCTCCGACAAGGCTACGGCTTCCGCCCCCATGAGGGATGCATTCCCCAAGGTAACTACCTCCCCCACCCACCGAGGAATTAACCCCAAGGTCACCAGATCATGGGGCTCAAGGGATGAGCCAAAGGCACCAGCCACATAGAGGGAGAAGGCCTCCTTATCCAATCCAGCCAAGGGAAGAAGGACCTTTAAAGCGCTGGTTACAGCCCCTTTAGCCAACTGGAGCTTCCTTACGTCCTCTTGAGTAAAGGAAAGGCCAGGTCCCAAAAACAGCCCTCCCCCCTCCCTCCGAGAACGCCAGAAAGGAGAAAGCTCCCCTTCTTCCTTCATCCTACCGGAAGGGTCAATCACCCCTTCCCTCAAGAGAAGGGACACAAGGGACACAAAACCTGAGCCACAGAACCCCTCAGGGGATTCTCCATTTATGGTTTTAAAATAAAGTCCTCCTTTCTCTCTTTCCACCATCATCACCGCTCCCGGGGACAATCCTATCCCCGAGGAGATCCCCATCCCCTCGAAGGCGGGACCCGCCGGTGCGGAGGCCGCCCACATGCCACGGGAAGACCATACAAGCACCTCAGCATTGGTACCCAAATCCAAGGCTACACCCTTTTCCCTGACCCCCATGACGTCTAAGAGCAGGATAAGGGAGGCGGCGTCTCCTCCCACAAAGCAGCCCACCAAGGGCATAAGATAATGGGGAAAAGGCTCCTCCCGCCATTCTCCCCCAGCAAAGGGGGCACGGAAGGGATAACGGGCTAGAGAATCCAAAGGATAACCCGCCAATAGGGTTTCCATAACGCTGTTCCCCGAAACCACCATATAGGAACATCCTCGGATTTGGGGAAGGACAATCCTCCAGAAGGCTCGGACCATGGCCTCCCTATTCCCCTCCATGGCCGCCTTCACCCGGGAAACCACATCCCTTCCCCAAAGAGACTGGGGATTGGGTAAAGCCAACGCCTCCTCCCTCTCTCGACCGTGCAGGTCCAGCCGAGAAAGGGCCAAAGTCGTAGTACCCAGATCCAGGGCCAAGGCCTTGGATCCAGAACGGGGCGGAGGACCAGAGCATACCAACCCCTTCAAAGGAAGAAGGGTTTCTGGGGGCACCGCATAAGCCCCATGCAACAGCTCCACCCGAGCATCCTGGGTAACAACTGAGCAACAGGCCAAGCGAACGCCCTGCTGAATATCTCTAGGAGAAAGGAGCTTCTTTTCCACATCAGAAGGAGCAGGGGGATTCTCTAAAAATCGAACCCTACATTTACCACAAATTCCCTCCCCACCACATGGCAAAGGAAAATCAATTCCTTCCTTGATCAGTAGATAACTTAGCCTTACTCCAGGATGAGTGAGAGTCTCCCTGTCTAACCCCTCCCACACAATCCTGACGTCCATACCTCCAAGACCTCAAGCGCTCATAGACTCCAAGAACTCTCTGTTGCTTTTGGTTCCCCTAAGCTTGCCCAAAAGAAACTCCATGGCCTCCACAGGGTTGAGGGTGGCCAGAAGCTTTCTCAGAATCCAAACCCGGTTCAGCTCAAAGGGGGTAAGAAGGAGCTCCTCCCTCCGGGTCCCTGACTTCTGGAGATCTATGGCAGGAAAAGTTCTCCTGTCGGCCAAGGCCCTGACCAAATGAAGCTCCATGTTCCCTGTTCCCTTGAACTCCTCAAATATCACATCGTCCATGCGACTCCCTGTCTCTATCAGGGCCGTGGCTATAATGGTGAGGCTGCCCCCCTCTTCAATATTCCTGGCTGTACCAAAGATCTTCTTGGGTTTATCCAAGGCGTTGGCCTCAATCCCCCCGGAAAGCACCCGGCCCGAGGAGGGCACCAAGGCATTATAAGCTCGAGTAAGCCGAGTGATGCTATCCAGAAGAATCACCACATCCCTCTTATACTCCACCAGCCTTTTGGCCTTTTCAATGACGATCTCGGCCACTTGGACATGGCGCTGAGGAGGTTCATCAAAGGTGGAACTCACCACTTCCCCCTTGACGCTCCTCTGCATATCCGTCACCTCTTCAGGCCTTTCCCCCACCAGAAGGACTATCAAATAAATCTCAGGATGATTGGTGGTAACAGAATTGGCAATGTCCTGAAGAAGCACCGTCTTTCCCGTCCGAGGCGGAGCCACAATGAGACCTCTCTGACCCTTGCCTATAGGGGTGATGAGGTCCATCACCCTCATGGAAAAGTTGTCAGAGTTGGTCTCCAACACTACGTGCTCATCAGGATATAAAGGGGTGAGATTGTCAAAATGGATCCTCTCTCGGGCCACCTCTGGACTCTCAAAATTTATGGCCTCCACTTTGAGGAGGGCAAAGTACTTTTCTCCATCCTTAGGAAGGCGAATCTGACCAGAAACAGTGTCTCCCGTCTTCAAACCAAACCTCTTGATCTGGGAAGGAGACACATAGATATCGTCGGGACCTGGAAGATAGTTGTAAATGGGAGACCGGAGAAAACCAAAACCATCAGGCAACACTTCCAATACCCCCTCTCCAAAGAGGTGCCCATTCCTCCGGGCCTGACCCTCCAAGATACGAAAGATGAGCTCCTGCTTCCTCAGCCCCGAAATTCCAGAGATCCCCAGGTCCTTGGACAACTGGATAAGCTGGGACACAGTCATTCCTTTAAGCTCCTGAAGGTTCATGCCTTCCAAAGTTCCTGCACGGCCTCTACTCATGCGGCTACTCCTCTTTTCATAAAAATTTTCCCTACGAATTTTATACTCCCACTCTGGCGGAGAGGGTGGGATTCGAACCCACGGACCCTCAAAAAGGGTCAGGTGATTTCGAGTCACCCGCCTTAGTCCACTCGGCCACCTCTCCCTTACTTCTGCCCCTAAGCCCCAAGAAAAATGACTTGAGCATATTGGACGCTCTCTTTTCCAAAACCCCTGGCAGATAATTCACCTTGTGGTTAAAACGGGGATCATCCAGTACCCTATACAGAGAAACCACCGCTCCCGCTTTGGGATCTCTGGCTCCAAAAAACAGATAGCTTAAGCGAGACTGTATAATAGCACCAGCGCACATGATGCAAGGCTCCAAAGTGACAAAAAGACTACACCCCTCAAGCCTCCAATCCCCCATTCTTTTGGAAGCTTCTTTTATGGCCAAGATTTCAGCATGAGCCGTAGGATCCCCCAAGGTCTCCATGAGATTATGAGCCCGAGCTACAATATTGTAGCCCCCATCCACCATAACAGCCCCCACAGGGACTTCTCCAAGGTAAAAAGCCTTCTGGGCCTCCTCGATAGCCTCTTCCATGAAGCCATGTAGGATTCTTTCATTAAAGTATACCATTATCCCCTTCAGATGGCGCGCCCAGAGGGAGTCGAACCCCCAACCCCGGGATCCGTAGTCCCGTGCTCTATCCAGTTGAGCTATGGGCGCACTTTTTGGATCCAGAAGAACTGGGAAGCTGGCCTTTATATATACGCTTCTCCCCTCTCTCTGTCAACACCCACCCTTGCCAAGAACCCTCTATTAAGCATTTTTATGGATTCCCCAAGTATCCAACTTCCCCTCCCGTAGAAGACGCTCCACCAGATGATCCATTATGCCCAACTGCCGCCATCCCCTGGCCCTGAGAACGCAGCTATCACAACGCCCACAGGGAATCTCTCTCCCCTGATAGCAGGATATAGACTCGGAGTAGTCCACTCCTAAGGACAACCCCAAGGCGATGATCTGCCCCTTAGTGAGATGAATGAGAGGAGCATGGATAACAAAACCTTCCCCCTCAACCCCTGCCTTCGTACCCAAGTTGATAGCATCCTCCATAGCTTTAAGAAACTCCCCTCGGCAATCGGGATACCCAGAAAAATCCACGGCGTTCCACCCCCCCACCAAATGGGGGATTCCTCTCCCTTCGGCCCAGGCAGCAGCCAAAGAAAGAAACACACCATTTCTAAAAGGAACATATGTGATGGGAATCCCCCCTCTTGTGGGCTCCCTATTCATGGGGAGCTCTAAAGAAGGGTCTGTTAAGGCTGAGCCCCTCACCTGGGTCAAATCTACTTCCAAGACACCATGCTCCTTCACCCCTGCCCTCTGGGCTATTCTGCGCGCCATTTCCACCTCTAAGACATGGCGCTGGCCATAGGAAAAAGTAAGGGTGTACACTTTATCAAAGCGATCTATAGCCCAGTAAAGGGCAGTAGTGGAGTCTAATCCTCCAGAGAACACGACCAGGGCTTTATTCATCAAACGATCACCTTTTCATAAGGGCCCTTCCTAAAAGATACCAGCAGGCTTGTCAAGAGAACCCCCCTCAAGACTTCTCCCAGTTTAGGGAAAAGCCGTATTAAGTCCCACCACCTCACTCACTCTCCCTCCCCCCTTCCCTTCTCATCTTCCCCTTTCCCTGCCCCATAGGATTTTATGTAACTGGGGCAAAAAACGGACATCAACCCGCTCCCATTTCCCCACCCTTTGAAGAAAAGTCTCCACCATATTCCCAACCTCCCCCTGATACTGAGAAAAGGACACCCCCCTGTCCAAAGGCTGGATCACTAAGGGGACCTCTATGCCCAAGGAAGGGTACTCCTTCAAAAGGCTATCCACAGCCTTCCAATCTCCCTCACCTACCACTAGCTTTACCTGGAGTCTTGAGGAAAAAGCCTCCACGTACCTGGAAAATACCCCATAAGGAAAAGGACCCACTCCTGCCGAGGGGAGCTTGGGAGAAGCTGTCACCACGGAAAAGCGTCCAAGGATCTCTGGCTCCCACAAGGTAGCATTAGTCTCCAAGGCCAAGGTCCATGAAGGGAGAAGATCCAAAAGCCTCACCATTTCCCGAGCCTGCAAAAGGGGCTCCCCCCCTGTTACCACCAAATAACGACAAGGGAAAGTCTCCAATTGTTCCTGGAGGACCTGGACAGAAACCTCATCTCCCTCCTTCCAGGCATAGGCCGTATCACAGGTGACACATCGAAGATTACAGCCGGCTAAACGCAAAAAGACTCCAGGGCGGCCAATGTCTTGACCTTCCCCCTGAAGAGAATAGAAGATTTCAGAAACCCTAAGCACTCACTTAATATAAGGCATCATGGCCTTAAATTGGGGGGTACCGGCCTGCTCCAACATCTCAAATACTATGGTCTCTGTGGGCTTTATCCATGCTCCGGCAGAATCCATGACATCCAAGGCCCGGAGATGATTTCTCTGGGCCCTGGAACCTACCCCGTCGTATGCCAGATGAACATCCCATCCCTGAGCCAGCAGGTGGATCACCGTTTGGTAAACACATACGTGGGCCTCAATACCTGCGACCACCGCCTGATCCCGTCCGGCCCTCCTGAGCTGGAAGATCCTGTCCCTAAAGGCATCATCACCCATGCAACTGAAGGTCACCTTTTCTATAGGATCGTAAAGATCCCCCAACTCCCTCCTCAATCCCTCCACTGTCCTGCCCAAGCCCTTGGGATACTGCTCCGTGAGAAGCATAGGCAACTGATAGGTCTTAGCAAGGGCCAAGAGCTTCACAATGTTCTCCTCCACTTCTTGGGCATTGTATATGGCAGGCAGGAGCCGATCTTGCATATCAATAACAAGCAAAAAACCCCTATCCTTTTCCACAAACATTCTAACCTCCTATGACACCAGAAGGACCGAGCACTGGGCCAGCTCCGCCACCCTATGGGAAGCTGAGCCCATCCAGAACTCTTTAATCATATCCTTACCCGTAGTGCCCATAACTATCAATGTAGCATCCAAACCCTCAGCAGACTGGAGGATCTCCTTCACTGTATTGCCCACGAAAACATGAGCATGAGCCTCCAAGCCCAACTGAGCAAGCTCTTGCATATACATGTTAAGGTTTTTCATGCCCTGATTTGTCTTTGGCTCTATATCTTGGGGAGAAAGCTCCCTCACCTCCTTTTCGCTCACCACATGAACAAGCTCCACCTTCTCTACCACAGAAGCCAGCCCCATAACCACCCCTAAGGCTTTTTCCGACGGAAGAGAAAAGTCCATGGGAAGAAGGATGTTTTTAAAAAGGTTATCACCTACCCCTTCCACCCTCTTCATAACCAATATGGGAATCTCACTATGCCTAACAATCTTCAGTACGGTGGAACCTATATCCAGCTCCTCTGGATCATCTTGCTGTGTACCCAAGGCAATGAGATTAACCAGTTCCTCCTGAGCCGTAAGAAGAATGGACCTCCAAGGCACTCCTACCTTCACCAAGACCCTAGCCTTCAACCCTGCCCCTTCTACCATCTTGCTCCACTCCCGAAGGCGAACCAGGGCCTCAGCCTCCAGCTTTTTTTGAGCTTCTTTCAAAAACCCTCCATAAGGTACAAAACCCACATCCTCTATTTGCAAAACATGATAAAGGATGATCTCCTCTAATCCTACCTCCTTTAAGGGAAGAAGAGCCTTCAACTCAGAAAGGGTCATAGTCTCGAAATCACTGGCGAACATTGCTTTTCCCACCTTCACTATCCACCTCCTCCTTAAGGGCTTCACAAGACTTTAGACTTCAACCACCATCCCCCTTATCTAAGCACCCTCACTACTAATCATCAAAGTAAGGGGGCATACATTCCTCCCAAGCCACCTCCTCTACCAAATCAACTAAAGCCTCCAGAGCTTCCTCCATACTTACTTTAGCAACAACCCTCCCTTTTGCAAAGAGAATAGCTCCCTTCCTTCCTCCTGCCATACCCACATGGGCTTCTCGGGCTTCACCAGGACCATTCACCCCACACCCCATAACGGCAACCTTCAGAGGAACCTTAACATGGTCCAGCCTCTCTCTCAGAGCCTCCACCATGGAAATAAGATCCCACTCACAACGACCACAAGTAGGGCACGAGATGATCTCCACCTTATCCCTCCTCAAACCCAGGGACCTAAGAATCTCTAAACCTACCTCCACCTCCTGCTCGGGGTCCCCTGTCAGAGAAATCCTGAGGGTATCACCAATACCCTGGGCAAGGAGAATAGATAGACCCGCTACAGACTTCACAACACCTGGTCTCCCTGCACCTGCCTCCGTCACTCCCAGATGAAGGGGGTAGTCCCGAAGATGGGAAAAGATCTCGTAAGCCTCCACCGTCTCCATTGCCCCTGAAGCCTTCAGAGAAACCTTCATCTCCAAATAGTTCATATCCTCCAGAAGGATCACATGCCTTAAGGCGCTTTCCACCAAAGCCCGGGGATGGGGACCACCGTACTTATCAAGAATATCCTTCTCCAAGGAACCGGTATTGACCCCTATGCGGATGGGTACCATCCTCTCTCGAGCCGCTTCCACTACCTCTTTCACCTTCCACTTAGCACCAATGTTCCCCGGGTTGATCCTCAAACCATCCACCCCAGCCTCCAAAGCAGCTAAGGCTAAGCGATAATCGAAATGGATGTCGGCCACCAGGGGAACCTTCAAGGCCTCCTCATAAAGGGATAACCTGCCCGCTGCCTCTTTGTCTGGAACGGCCATACGAATTATCTCACAACCTACCGCCTCCAGCCGCCTGGCCTGTTTCAAGGTAGACTCCACGTCTCGGGTGTCTGTCTTGGTCATGGACTGGACAGACAGGGGAGCCTCCCCTCCTACATGCACCTCCCCCAGTTTAATCATACGGGTCCTTCGCCTCACCATCATAGCCCTCCTTTTCTAAAGGATAGAAGGGGCCTTTTCCAGTCCCCCTTTTTGGCATAGACTCTTTTAATCAGACCAAGGAGGGTAAAGATGAACAGAATAGATGGAGGAATAACGGCTCCCAAGGGCTTCATAGCAGGGGGTTTATGCTGCGGCATAAAAAATGGCGTTTCAGACTTAGGCATTCTGGTTTCCCAAGGAGAATCATCGGCAGCGGGCACTTTCACCACCAATCTGGTTAAGGCAGCACCTGTCTTAGTCTCATCCCAACAAATCTCACGAGGCAAAAACCGGGCCGTTGTGGTGAACAGCGGAAATGCCAATGCCTGCACAGGAGAGAGAGGAATGAAAGACGCCTGGCAGATGGTCGAGGAAACGGCAGCCACCCTAAGGATAAACCCCCAAGAGGTCTTGGTATGCTCCACGGGAATCATTGGAGAACCCCTGCCCATAGATAAGATAAAAAAAGGAATACATGAACTGGGTCCCCAGCTATCCCCCAAAGGAAACAAGGCCTTCGCCCAGGCCATCCTCACTACCGATAAGAACACCAAAGAAGTTGCCTTAGAGGTTCCCACATCCCAAGGCACCTTCAGGGTGGGAGGAGCAGCCAAGGGAGCGGGCATGGTCCACCCCCACATGGCCACCATGCTTGCCTTCATCACTACGGACCTGGAAATAGTCCCCCCTACCCTCCAAAGATGTCTAAAAGAAGCGGTAGAACTCTCCTTCAACCGCATCTCTATAGACGGCGACACCAGCACCAACGACACAGCCTTGATTCTCGCCAACAGTGCCTCAGGGCTCAAAGGGGAAGGAAAAAACCTCCAGGCCTTCCAGGAAGCCATAAAAGAGGTGTGTAAGACCTTAGCCTCCATGATGGTAAAAGACGGAGAAGGAGCCACTAAGGCGGTCAAAATAATGGTAAAGGGTTCCTCCTCCCCCAAAGATGGAGAAAAGGCAGCTAGAAGATTGGCCAACTCCCTTTTAGTGAAGACAGCCCTCTACGGCGAAGACCCCAACTGGGGGAGACTTATGGCTGCCTTGGGGTCCTCAGGATGCCTGGTAGATCCCTTGCGAGTAAAGGTATGGATAGGGGACACCCAAGTGGTTCAGGGTGGAGAGGGTATGCCCGGTGCAGAAGAAAAAGCTCACAGGATTATGAAACAGAGGGGATACACCATAACCCTGGATTTGGGCTTAGGGTCCCATGAATATTGGATATGGACATGCGACCTCAGCTACAATTACATCCGTATAAACGCCGAGTACAGGAGCTGAGGCAGGTCATTTCTCCTGGATAGTCTCCTCTACCTTCATACCAAAGTGACGGCCCCCCTTTTCCCCATGGACCAAAACCCTGTCCCCAGGCTGAAGCTTCACTACAGACATGGGTTCTCCCTGGGGAGACACCAAGCGGATGGTCTCAGCGTTCTGGAGGATACAGCTCCCCTCCATATCTCCCACCTGGGCCTTCACCAGAAGGAGAGGCCTCCTCTCTACTTTGGCCCTACCCACCAAACCAGACTTAGCTTCGCCCCTGTAGTCCACCAGCAATACCTCGTCCCCTGCCTGAAGCTCCGAGAGGTACCGACTCCTACCCTCAGGAATCAGAGTATAAGCATGGACTGCCCCCGCATTGACCCGGAATGGTCGGGGAGACACATACGGGTTCTCTATACTCTCAGCATGAACAAGGAAAAGGAAGGCACTGGAGTTGCCCACCAACATCCCTTCCCCCTTACCCATAAGGGTACAGGTATCTACACAAACACGATCTCCCAACCCTAAAGGCCTCACTTCCCGGATAACAGCCTCTGCCAATTCCACTCTTCCCCCCTCCTCCCGAACCATGAGGACCATCTCCCTCAAAAGGCCTGGATCATCTACATCTATCACTACCCCTCCCACACCCTTCTCCAAGACCCCCAGGGCCATAGCCATCTCCTCTCTGGCCCTGACCACGGCAAAGACCTCGTCCGAAGCAGCTACCAGGTTTTCTAAAGGGATAACCTGCCAGTCAGTAGCCTCCACCACAACCAAACCCTTGTGGGCTAAGGTTAACGCCTCCTCCTGATCTTCCCCAGAGGAGATAACCACAGGGAAAAAATCCTTTCCAGGCTCCAAGTCCCCTCCTTCACCTAACACCTTCACCCTACCCAACTCCCTCACCTTGGATGCCGCTGCCTCCTCCACCCAAACCCCATGGGCCCCTGCCTCCAGGGCAGTAGTGATCAGATCCTTCCTGTAAGGAATCACCCTCACCCAGACCTCTTTCAACGCAACACCCCCAGTGCTTCCTCCAGGGACGCACCTTTGTGAACCAAGAGAGAAATGGCTTCCACCATCTTATGGGGATTGGAATGCTGAAAGACGTTTCTTCCAATAGAAACACCAGCACCCCCAGCATCCATAGCTCCCTTCACCATGACCAGCACATCCTCATCTGTGTCCATCTTCTCTCCACCCGCTATGAGCACAGGAACAGGGCATCCATGGGTCACTTCCTGGAAACTCTCAGGATCACCCGTATAGGGTACTTTCACCAGATCAGCCCCCAACTCCGCCCCCAAACGAGCAGCGTGTTTCACCACTGCCACGTCGTAAGGGTTCTCGATCTTGGGTCCACGAGGATAGACCATGGCCAAAAGAGGCATACCCCAATCCAAACAACTGGACGCCACTCGGCCAAAGTCCCTAAGCATGGTCTTCTCATCTGGGGCCCCAATATTAACATGGATAGAAACAGCATCGGCCCCCAGCTTTATGGCCTCCTCCACGGTACACACCAGCACCTTACAGTTGGGGTCCTGGGCCAAGGCTGTACCGGCGGAAAGGTGAATGATGAGACCTATATCCTCTCCCCCTCCCCGGTGTCCTACAGCCACCATGCCCTTGTGCAACACCACGGCATTAGCCCCTCCCTGGGCCACGGCATTTACCATCTCCTTCAGGGTGGTAAGACCCTTAATGGGCCCCACTGTAACCCCATGGTCCATAGGAACAACCACTATGGTCCCTTTGGCCCTATCCATGATTCTTTCCATGCGAATGGTCTTACCTATCATGAGTCACCTCCTAAAAATTAGGGCCGAGGGTTGGGGTCCCACGGCCCTAAGGGAGGAAAAGAAAAAGGGCCATGGACTTCTGCCTGCCCACGGCCCCCTTGTCTAAACTACAAACCGGGAGACCTCTTAGGCAGGCCCCACCAGTAATAAAACCAAAACCAGCTATACTCGCTATATGAAATCCCTCTCCTACTCATGAGCCTACTCATACCCCCCTCAAAACCCCTTGTCAAGAAAACCCCCCAAAATTCTCCCTAAGTTTTTGAAGTTCTAGTGGACAGGATATCCCCCAAGTATTTTTCTAACTCTTCGAGACCTAATCCTTCTCCAGCCCTATACTGGAAAGAGACATGGAAGGGTATTATTATCCCGAAAATGAGGAAAAGAGACTGGATCAAGGTCTATAATGCCCAAGGAACAGCTGAGGCCCATATAATAAAGGGGCTGTTGGAATCCAGTGGTATACCAGTATCCTTAGACTATGAGGCAGTGGGCTCTCTCCTGGGCCTCACCACCGATGGATTGGGGGAGATTGGTGTTTTAGTGCCTATTCAATGGGAGAAAGTGGCCCGAACCCTTCTCGATCAAGAGGAAAGCGAAAAAGAACCCTGAAGGCTTAATAGCTTTTCCCCTCTAACCATGGTGAAATAAGTGGTGGAAAAGGCCTGATGATTTGTACCAGATAGGTTGAAAACCACACCCCCTATCTCCACCTCGTTCAAGGCCTCCAAGCTCCTCACCAAAGATTCCCTTCCCACCCCTGATCCCACGCTCCTGAGGGCCCCAACAAAAAGAATAGCCGCCAGGAACCCTATCAAGCTGGTATGGGAAGGCTCCTCCTCCCACCCCCAAGCTTTCTGAACTCCTGGATTATAGGCAAAAGTGCCTGGGGACGAGGAACCACATGGCACACCAAGGTTCCTTCTCCCGATTCTCCAGCAGCCTTGGCATAGGCCTCCCCCCTAAGAAAGAAAGAGCCAACAGCATAGGAGGTAATCCACCTTTTCGGAAAGGGAAAAGTCCTCTTGGGAGAAAACCTTCTCTCCCTTCCCTTTTCCCACAGAGACAACGCCGTAAAGTCTATCCTTTACAAAAAGGGGACAAGACATGAAGCTTGCCTCATAAGGCTTGCAAGCAGGATGAGCCTCATGATCTTCTCTGTAATTTGCCACAAATATGGGTTTCTTTTCTGCAGCCACCCACCCCGTCACCCCCTCACCCAAACAAACCTCAGAGGGCAAGCCTTCTTGAGACATACCTGCCACCAACAAGGTAAAAAGACATCTCTCCCTCCCCCTCCAAAGGAAAAGGGGAATAGATCCACCGCGAAAAAGATCTTTTACGGGGACCATAGCAGACTTCAAGGCCCCTTCTATATCAAGTCCTAAAAAAGAGACTTGATGGCTTCTGCTAAAGCCCGGAAAACCTTTGACCCGTTATCAGGGCCCATCAAAATTCAAACCCCCTTACTCTTTATTTTATTACTACTATCATAACACTTTCCCCTTAGGAAAAGGATTGATGGGAACCTCCCTCTGAGGTATAGATGCTCCATGAAAAGTCTAAGGGTATCATCTGCCATGTTTATCCCCTTGACCATCATAGTAGTGGTGGCTCTACTCCTTTCTGGACTTTACGGCCTTAAAGGGGAAAAGGTTCAAATGGCCATCACTATAGCCTTGGCCCTTCCCCTCCTCTTCATCCTTTTGGGTTGGTGGAGAAGGAAACTCACATGGGATAATGATTCTATAGAATACAGAGGATTCCTAAGCACCAAGAGAATCCCCTGGGAAAAGATCACAGAAGTGCGCTTTTTCAGAGCAGGGATGAAAAAGGTCCTCTACATAGGCGGCAGAGAGGAAGTCCTTTTCATACCCCTTATTTTCTCCCATCAAGATGAACTGGCACAAGTCCTTCAAAAACTCTCCTTAGAGGAGCCCATCTCTCCCTCTGCGCTACGCCTCTCATGGGTAGAAACCCTCATCTTATGGACGGGTGCCCTCCTCTTAATTATCATCTTTATCACCAAGGCATTTTAGGAGGATCCCTTGGAAGACAAGATTCTCATTCTTGACTTCGGTTCCCAGTATACCCAACTGATTGCCCGACGCATTCGGGAATTGAAGGTCTACTCTGAGATAAGACCTTACTATACACCATTGGAAGAGGTGCTATCCTTCTATCCAAGGGGAATCGTTCTGTCGGGGGGACCTTCCAGCATCCATGATCCCCAGGCACCCTTCTGCTCAGAAAAGATCCTCCAGCTACCATGCCCTGTCTTGGGCATCTGCTACGGAATGCAACTCATGGCCCACCTATGCGGAGGACAAGTAGAAAAGGCTATGAAAAGGGAATATGGCAAGGCCTCCTTGGAAATCTTGGACAACAGAGACCTTTTTCAGGGCCTCCCTCAAAAGATCCAGGTATGGATGAGCCACGGAGACAAGGTCCTTACCCTTCCCCCAGGCTTTGGAATCCTGGCCAGGACAGAAAACTCCCCTTACGCTGCCATGGCCAACCGGGAAATGTCCCTCTATAGCCTTCAGTTCCATCCCGAAGTTGCCCACACACCCCAGGGAAAATCCATTCTCTCCAATTTTCTCTTCAACATCTGCAAATGCAAACCCACATGGACCATGGAATCCTTCTTAGAAAAGAGCATGAAAGACATCCAAAGGGAGGTGGGTAAAGAAAGGATTCTCTGTGCCCTATCAGGAGGAATAGACTCCAGCGTGGTAGCCCTCTTGGTACATAAATCTGTAGACGATCAACTCACATGTATCTTCGTAGACAACGGCCTCTTGCGCCGCGGAGAGGCTGATAGGGTACAGGAAACCTTTGCCCGACACTTTCATATGAACGTACGATTCGTAGACGCCTCTGAAAGATTTCTAAACCGCCTCAAAGGGGTAACAGATCCTGAAACCAAGAGGAAAATCATTGGAGAAGAGTTCATAAGGGTTTTTGAAGAGGAAGCCAAAAAACTAGGGGAAGTAAACTTTCTGGCCCAGGGCACCCTCTATCCCGATGTGATAGAGAGCGTATCGGTAAAAGGTCCATCGGTTACCATCAAGAGTCATCACAATGTGGGAGGACTTCCAGAAAAGCTCCCCTTTCAGCTCCTGGAACCCTTGAGGGAACTCTTCAAAGACGAAGTCCGGAAACTGGGCCGCATCATGGGCATCCCTCAAGAGATAGTGGGACGTCAACCCTTCCCTGGTCCCGGGCTGGGGGTAAGGATTATAGGAGAGGTGACCCAAGAGAGGCTTAGGATCCTTAGGGAAGCCGACGCCATTGTGGAAGAAGAAATCAAAAGGGAAGGACTCTATTACAAGATGTGGCAGTCCTTTGCCGTCCTTCTCCCCGTCAAAACCGTGGGGGTTATGGGTGACGAGCGCACCTACGAATATGTCATCGCCATCAGGGCCGTAGAGAGCTTAGACGGCATGACCGCCGACTGGATTAAACTCCCCTATCATCTCTTAGAAAAGCTATCCAACCGCATCATCAACGAGGTAAAAGGAATAAACAGGGTAGTCTATGACATCAGCTCCAAACCTCCAAGTACCATCGAATGGGAATAGACAATCCAAAAAACACTTGCAAGACCTTTAAAAGGCTGCTTACACAGACTCGCTTTCCCCAGGCACCACCAACCCAGAAAGGATGGCGTATCTCACCATAGAAGCAGTGTTTTTGAGAGCCAGCTTCCTCATGATATTGGCCCTATGAGTGTTAGCCGTTCTCACGCTTATGTTAAGGATAGCCGCTATCTCCCTCCCTGTATATCCATGGGCTATCAATTTCAATATCTCCTTCTCTCTTGGAGATAGATAACCTCTTCTCCTCTTTTTCCCCTTTAAAGATAGAAAATCCTCTCCTCCAACCACCCTTTCAAGGAGCTTCATCATGGAAGGTACATCCTGATCCTTCACCACGTATGCCGAGGCTCCGGCATCCCTGGCCTGCTCTTTAAACTCATCCCGGCCGTACATGGTAAGCATGACCACTTTCGTGTCGGGCAGGGCCTCCTTAATGAGGCTGCATACCTGAAAGCCATCTAAATCAGGCAAGGCCACGTCTACCAATACTAAATCGGGTTTGAGAGCCCTGATCTCTTCTATAGCCTCTCCCCCTCTCGAAGCTTCTCCCAACAACTTATACTGCCCCTTTCCCTCGCCAAGGAGTATCCTCTTCAACCCCTCCCGGAACAGAGAATGATCATCCAGTATGTATACCCTGACACTCCCCATAAACCACTGCCCTCTTTTTCATTATTTTTGACGACCTTATATAACATAGTCTCCTTTAAAAGAGCAAGTCAAGGCCCAATGTCACTTCTATCCCTTGAGTATGAAAGTAAAAAGGAATAAAAACCGCATTCATGGGATTCCTTAAGATCATCATAGACCGAGAAACCCTAAAAAATAACCTTAGGGAAATCAGACGTATGCTACCTGCCAATGTGGCCATTGGAGCCGTGGTAAAATCCCAGGCCTATGGCCACGGCATGGTAGAGTGCGCCCAGGCATTCTCCCAAGAAGGAGCCAGATTTCTGATAGTATCCCTCATAGACGAAGGAGTCACCCTCCGGGAAAAGGGACTACGAAAGAGGATCATCCTCATAGGAGGGATATGGCCCCAGGAAGCCAAGGATTGTATCGTCCATGGACTCACACCAGTGGTGAGTGGCTTGGAGGTAGTACGGGCCCTATCCAAAGCCTCTCAGGAGCTCCAGATGAAAGCCCTTATCCATGTAAAAGTAGACACAGGAATGGGTAGATTGGGAATACCCTTAGAAGAGTGGAGGGACTCTTTGGATGAGATCACATCCCTCCCTGGCATCGTCGTGGAAGGTCTCATGTCTCACTTTTCCGTGGCTGACAGCCCCGAGAGAAGCGACATAGCCTACACTCAACAACAACTGAAACTCTTCGAAAAAGTGGTAGAAGAAGCCAAAGACAAGCTCCCCCATCTGAAATGGATTCACTTAGCCAACTCTGCAGGCACCATTCAACTCCCCCAAGCCCACTGGACTTTGGTAAGGCCCGGCCTTAGCCTCTACGGAGGGGTAAGGGTGCCTGGCTCATCTATAAGAGAGGCTATGGAGGTATCCAGTAAGATCCTTCACATCAAACGGGTACCCCCAGGACGCTTTTTGAGCTACGGTAGGGCCTTCAGGACTAGCAGGGAAACCCGCGTAGGAGTAATTCCTGTGGGTTACGCCTTGGGATACCTGAGAAGCCTCTCCAACCAGGGAGAGATGCTGGTAATGGGAAAAAGGGCTCCTGTCCTGGGAAAGGTCTGCATGGACCTTACCCTTATCGACCTCACCCATATCCCCCAAGCAAATCCTGGGGATCCCGTGATAATCATGGGGGGCAAGGGAAAGAACAGAATCTCTGTATTCGAGATTTCCCAATGGATGAAAACTATCCCCTACGAGGTCTTCTGCCTTCTGGGAGGCTCCTACTCAGGAAAAAGGGTATACATCAATTAGTGGTCCCGCACCTAAGCCCTGGGATGACTCTTCTTGTAAACCTTGGCCAAATGGGACCGGGCCACATGGGTGTAAATCTGGGTAGTAGATATGTCGGCATGGCCCAGAAGCTCCTGAATAACCCTCAAGTCCGCACCCCTTTCCAGGAGATGGGTAGCAAAGGAATGACGCAGGGTATGGGGAGAGATCCTTTTGGTTATCCCCACAGCCCGAGCATAACCCTTCACTAACTGCCAGAACCTCTGGCGGGTCATACTCCCCCCCCTGGTTGTGAGAAAGAGATAGGGAGATCCCTTCTTATCCATTTCCCTCCTAATTTGAAGATACCTCTTCAACCAATCGATGGCCTCCTGTCCCATGGGCACTACCCTTTCCTTCTGCCCCTTTCCCTGGAGACGCACAAGGCCCTCCTCCAGATCCACATCCATGAGTCTCAGACCCACCAACTCGGACACCCTCACCCCTGTAGCATAAAGAAGCTCCAGCATGGTCCTGTCCCTAAGACCCAAAGGGGTTTGAGACTGTGGTGCCTCCAGTAAACGGTCCACCTCTGACAAATCCAGGACATGAGGAAGGGCCTTCCAGGTTTTAGGGGTGTCCACATCCTCCGTAGGATCCCGCGAAATGAGACCCGCCTCCATCACAAAGACATAAAACCCCCTTAAAGCAGAAAAACGGCGCCTGATGGTCGAAGGGGAAAGACCCCTGCTTGCCAAATGCATGAGGTATCCAGAAAAGGTCCTGGGACTCACCATCAAGGGCCCCTCCCCCACCACAGAAAGGTACCCCACAAAATCGCCCAGATCTCTCTTGTAGCCTTCCAGGGTATGAGGAGAAAGCCCCCTCTCTACAGAGAGAAAGGTCAAGTATCGCTGAAACAGATTCCCAATCTCCATGATTTATATTATATCACTATAAAGGCTTGCCATTCCATCCCTCATCCCTTTATCATTCAATTATGGCTAATTTAAGGAGCATGACCGGATACGGCAAAGGAGAAAGTCAAGGGAAAGATGTCAGGGTGGAAGTAGAAGTTAAAAGTGTCAACCACCGGTTCTTGGAAATCTCCCCCCGACTTCCCCGCTCCCTCATGGCCCTTGAGCCCAGAATAAGGGAAAAGGTAATGGAGACGTGCCACCGGGGAAAGGTAGACACCCTTTTCACTATCATCCCTTTGAAAGAAGGGTACTTGGAAGTTGAAGTCGACCTAGAAAAGGCCCTAGCCCTATGGAAAGGCATGGAGACCTTGGCGGGAAAACTGGGGCGGGAAGGGGAACTCCACCTCTCCCACCTTTTGACCCATCAGGACATTTTACTCATCAAGGAGAAAAAACAGGATCTTCAAGCCCTCTGGCAGGTAATAGAGGCAGCCCTGGACAAGGCCTTGAAAAACCTAATAACGGAGAGGGAACGGGAGGGAGAAAACTTGAAAAAGGACCTGCTTAAGCACCTGGAAAACATGGGGCATCTTCTCAAAGAGATCGCCCAAAGGGCCCCAGATCTCCCTCAGCTTTACAGGGCCAAATTGGAGAAACGCCTCCAAGAACTCCAGGTGGAAGTGCCTCCCGAAAGACTGGCCCAAGAAGTAGCTATCATAGCCGACAAAACCGACTTAACAGAAGAGCTGGTAAGGCTAAAGACCCACCTTGAGGAACTGGAAAAGACCTTGGAGGAAGGGTCCCCTTGTGGAAAGAAAATGGATTTTCTGGCCCAAGAATCCCTAAGAGAGAGCAACACCATAGCCTCTAAAGCCCAAGATGTCCAGATTGCCCACTTAGTGGTAGAGGTCAAAGGAGAAATTGAAAAAATCAGGGAGCAGATCCAGAATATAGAGTGATGAAAATAAAGAGACGAGGCATACTCTTTGTGGTCTCTGCCCCATCAGGGGCAGGGAAAACCACCCTTTGCCGAGAGGCAATGAAGAAACTGAAAGGAGTGGCCTTTTCCATATCCTATACCACTCGCCCAGCTAGGCCTGGAGAAAGGGAAGGGGTGGACTACAGATTTGTGAAAGAAGAGACCTTTCTGGAGATGGTAGAGAAGGGGGAAATAGCAGAATGGGCCAGGGTCTACGATCACCTATACGGTACCCCTTTGCCCCCCTTAAACCAGGCCATTGAAAAAGGAGAAGACCTGTTTCTCGACATAGACATACAGGGAGCCTCCCAGATCAAGGCCAAATTCCCTGATGATACAGTGGCCATCTATGTCTTTCCCCCTTCCCTCAAAACCCTAAGAGAAAGGCTCACCCACAGGGACACCGATCCTACACCGGAGATTAAAAAACGATGGGAGAAAGCAGAAGAGGAAATAGCCATGTACCCTTTTTTTCACTATTTCATAGTCAATGACAACTTGGAAGAAGCCGTGGAATATCTTGCTAACATTGTCAATGCCGAACGCCACAGGATAAACCGCATCCAGGAGCTGAAATGGTAACCCTCCTGGAACGCTACAGAGATTACCTCCTCCATGAAAAAGGCTATTCTCCCCACACGATAAGGAACTATTCGAGAGATATAGGCGAGCTACAAGGATTCCTAAGGGAAAGGGAGATAGAAATCGCTCAAGTCTCCTCTTGGGACCTAAGAAACTATCTCCTATACTGCAAGAGAAGGGGTTTGGCCTCCACTAGCCTTGCCAGGAGGGTTGCTTCCATCAGGAGCTTCTATGCCTTCCTTAAATCCCAAGAGATCATAAATGGCAACCCTGCCAGGTTACTCCGGACCCCAAAAAAGAGGAAACCCCTCCCCCGAATACTCTCCCAAAGGGAAACCACCAAACTCCTGGATAGAAGCTCCACGAACTCCCGAGACAAAGCCATCCTCGAGGTTCTTTATGCCACTGGCATTAGAGTTTCGGAACTGGTGGGACTCAACTTAGAGGATATAGACCTGGCTCAAGGTCAGATAAGGGTTATGGGAAAAGGCAAGAAAGAGAGAATAACACTAATGGGCACCAAGGCCATAGAAGCCCTTAAAGTCTATCTCAAGGAGAGAAGTATCTATGAGAAAAGGGGGGACAAGGCCCTCTTCGTCACCCCAAGGGGCAGGATGTCCGACACCACAGTCAGAAGGATCATCAAAAAGGCATCCATCACCTCAGGGCTGGGAAAGCCCGTCACCCCCCACACCTTCCGCCACTCCTTCGCCACCCACCTATTAGAAAGGGGAGCCGATCTCAGGTCCCTCCAGGAACTTCTGGGCCACGTCAACCTCTCTACCACCCAGATCTACACCCACCTCACCAGAAAGCGACTAAAGGAGATTTACAACAAGGCCCATCCCCGGGCCAGGAGGAAAAGTTGATGGAAGAAATAACCAGAACCACTATCGTAGCTGTAAGAAAAGGGAGCAAAATAGCAGTAGCAGGAGACGGTCAGGTCACTCTGGGCAACACCGTTCTCAAAGCCAAAGCCAAAAAGGTGAGAAAAATTTACAAAGACAAGGTAATAGTGGGATTTGCAGGAGCATCGGCCGATGCTTTCACCCTCATGATGCGCCTGGAAGAAAAACTGGAAGCCTACAGCGGAAACTTGGCCCGGGCAGCCGTAGAGCTGGCCCGGGACTGGAGGACAGACAGAGTTCTTAGACGCCTAGAAGCCTTCCTTGTAGCCGCAGACGAAGAGAGATCTTTCCTCATCTCAGGCACAGGAGACGTAATAGAGCCCGATGACGGTCTCATGGCCATTGGTTCAGGTGGACCTTATGCCTTAGCAGCCGCCCGGGCCCTTATAACCCATACCGACTTAAACCCCAAAAAAATAGCCTTGGAAGCTCTAAGAATCGCTTCAAGCATCTGCATATACACCAACCAAGAAGTCTTGGTAGAGGAGCTGGGATAATGGAATGCCTGACCCCCAAAGAAATAGTAGAGTCCTTAGACAGATTTATTATAGGCCAGGAAGAAGCCAAAAAGGCTGTAGCCATAGCCTTAAGAAACAGATGGAGACGGCAGCAGCTCCCTCCCCATTTAAAGGAAGAGGTCCTGCCCAAGAATATCATCATGATGGGGCCCACAGGGGTAGGGAAAACAGAAATTGCCCGGAGACTGGCCCGCTTAGCCAAAGCCCCCTTTATCAAGGTGGAGGCATCCAAGTTCACGGAAGTGGGCTACGTAGGAAGAGATGTAGAGTCTATCATCAGGGACCTCACCAAACTAGCCGTTCAGATGATCAAAAGGGAAGCCACAGAGCAAGTTCAAACAAAAGCCAAAGCCAATGCCGAGGAAAGACTTTTAGACATCCTCTTGCCACCTCCCCCCGTAGAAAAGAAGACCCACGCCCTTACCCCCCAAGAAGAGGAGGCCCGGGAGCAGCACAAAAGGACCAGAGAAAAACTGAGGGAGATGCTGAAACAGGGAAAGTTAGATGACAGAGCAGTCGAGATAGAAACGGAAGAAAAGGGATCCAGTGCCGCCATAGAGGTAATTAGTTCTTCAGGCCTTGAGGACATGGATATCAACTTTCGGGACCTCTTAGGAAACCTCTTCCCCAAGAAGTACAAGAAGAGGAGAGTGAAAGTCCCCGAGGCACTGGACATTTTCACAGAGGAAGAGGCCCAACGCCTCATCGATATGGATCAGGTGGTGAAGGAAGCCATAAAACGGGTAGAAAACTCGGGGATAGTGTTCTTGGATGAGATAGACAAAATAGCCGGCCGAGAGGGAGGCCATGGGCCCGACGTCTCCCGGGAAGGGGTTCAGAGGGACCTTTTGCCCATCGTGGAAGGCACAACGGTAGCCACAAAATACGGGATGGTCCGGACAGACCATATTCTATTCATAGCAGCAGGGGCCTTCCACGTGTCCAAACCCTCGGATCTTATACCTGAGCTCCAGGGACGGTTCCCTATTCGGGTAGAGTTGAAGAGCCTCACCAAACAGGACTTCATCAGGATTCTCACCGAGCCAGAAAACGCCCTTATCAAACAGTACAAAGCCCTCATGGAAACCGAAGGGATTCGCTTAAAATGTATGCCAGAGGCCGTGGAAGAAGTGGCAGACATCTCAGTTAGGCTAAACGAGAAGATGGAAAACATCGGAGCCAGGAGACTGTACACCGTCATGGAAAAGGTTTTGGAAGATCTCTCCTTCCATGCCCCGGATATGGGAGGAAAGGAAATCGCCATTGATGTCGCCTATGTAAGGGAAAGGCTAGAATCCATCATAAAAGACGAGGATCTAAGTAGGTATATCCTTTAGATCATATGAATTATATTAAAACCGGGAGGCGGAAAGATGAACCTTACACCCAAGATCATGGAGACTATGCAGACGGGAATGGCACAAAAGATCCTCATAGTGCCCAAATCCCCTATGCTACTACGAATTGGCAGAATCACCAGCCCATTGGATCCTTATACCGTCTCTCCTCAAGACGTAAAGGACACCCTAAGCGGCCTTGCCACCATAGCCAACTATCAAATAGTGGTAGGATCAGGTAAGATCAGCAACGGCACCTTCACCCTCTCCACCCACGACGTAGGTAGGCTCCGGGTAAACTTCATTATCCAAAGGGGTACACCTGTGATCTTTGTAGAGAGGGTCCCTTCCCAAATACCCTCCATCAATGAACGGATACCCCAAGTGGAAGTGAAAAGGAGACTCGTAGGCCTATTGGAAGCCGAGACAGGCATCATCCTCTTCACGGGAAACGATGCAGAAGAAACGGCAGAGGTAGTATACGCCGTTCTGAAAAACATCAACGACAACGAAAACAAGATCCTATGCACCGTAGAGAAACCCCTGAGGTACATCCTCAACAATAAAAAATCCGTGGTGATCCAAAGGGAGGTGGGCGTAGATGTGGATAGCGTGGCCCACGGTATAAACCAGAGCAGCTTCTTAAAAGCTGATATCCTTTACATCAGCGACATCCCCGACAAAAAATCTCTCGACGAACTCATCCAGGTTGCCAACAAGAGGACCCTATGCTTAGTGATGTTCCCTTCGTGGTCCCCTTCCCTGGCCATCAAGTCCCTCCAACACCTCCATGGATCCCCAGACCTATTTTCCCAGGTGGTCAAAGAACTCCTGCTGGGAGTGATCCACCTAGGGGAAAAAGGAGCAATGACCCTGTACACCCAAGAAGACAAAGAGGCCTTGCTTCATGGGGCTTGAATCCACCATCCAGCAGATTGCCCTGGCTGCTCCTCCCCTCCTCTTCTCCATCACCTGTCACGAGGTCTCCCATGGGTATGTGGCCTACCGCTTGGGAGACCCTACAGCCAAAGAAGCAGGAAGGCTCACCCTCAACCCCCTGAAGCACTTGGATCCCTTAGGGCTCCTGGTATTTGTGGTGACCCGCTTCATCGGATGGGCAAAACCTGTGCCTGTAAATCCCTGGAACCTGAAAGACCCCATAAAGGGCATGATGTGGGTGGCCCTGGCAGGACCCACCACCAACTTCCTCTTGGCCATTACCCTGGCTATCCCCTTTCAGCTCCTCTACAGGACGGACCCCATCCTCTCCAGATACCTCATTGTCTTCTTCCGCACGGGCCGCATACCTCCCCTGGAAGGCATCCATTACCTTTTAGTACCCCTATTTCTTATGATGGCCATGGGCATCATCATCAACGTCGCCCTGGGATTCTTCAACCTCCTGCCCATACCCCCTCTGGATGGAGGAAGGATAGTAACAGGCCTCCTCCCCTCTTCCATGGCCAAGGAATACGCCCGAATAGAGCCTTACGGGCTAATTATTCTAGTGGTCTTCCTGGTTTTCGGGGGATTCAAATTTATCTCCCCCCTTATCTGGAAGGTGGCCATCCTCCTCATGGGGTAAATGCCACTTGGCCATCTGATCCTTAAAACATCCAGGACAATAAGTATGGCTCAAGAGGATGCCTAAGCTGCGCACAAAATACTGGGAAAGCCCTACCCATTCCCCCTTCTCGTCCTTCACCCTCCCACATACACAACACATAGGAAGAATGGTGCCCCCTCCTTTATATTTGAAGGAACCCTTCTTAAAGATCTCCCCAAGTCTGAAAAGAATTTCTTCTTCCTCCACAGGCTTAACCAAAAAGTCCCTACATCCCAGTCTCATGGATTCCACCACCCATTCCCAGGAAGCCCTCTCGGCAAGAACCATCACGTGAGGTCCATCCCATGGCCTCAGCACCTCCCTCACCCAGCCCACACCCTCATCTCCCCTATCAAAGAGATCAAGAATGACCACATGGGGCTTGAAACCCTCTACTTCTGTAGAAGCCTGAGTAAGGGAATCGCACACCCTCACCTGGTATCCACCTTCCTCCAAACAACGGGAAAGAAACTCCCTAAGGGTAGCCTCGCCATCCACAACGAGAACCCTACCCTTCATGAAACCCCTGGATAATACCACAAAACCTGGAGAACCCTAAAAGCACAATACAGCCCATCCTCTCTACCCTCTCCAATGACAAAAATCACGAAGCCTTCGAGGCCTCATGATAGCGATAATATTTTGTATACAATTATGACCATAAAGTAAAGGGACAAATCAACAAAAAGATGGAGTCTATCAAAGGAGAAAGCTGGTAAGGGTAAAAAGGAAGACTGACAAGCTTATATAGCCATTCATATTGAAAAAGGCCATGTCCAATTTGCTTAAATCCTTAGGCTTTATCAAGGAATGTTCATAGGTGAAAAGGACCAAGACTACAACCAATCCCAACCAATAGAACCACCCCATGTTGCACGCCCACCCTGCCCCTACCAATAACAAAAAGGTGAAACCATGGAAGAGGCGAGATAGATAGAGGGAAGGAGCCACTCCCAAGTACCGGGGAATGGAATAAAGGCCAAAGGACCTGTCAAAATCCACGTCCTGAAGGGCATAGAGAATGTCGAATCCCGCCACCCAGAAAAGAACAGCAAAACCCAGAAAAAGACCTGCAAGGTCTATCCTTCCCCTCACAGCTATCCACGCCCCCAAAGGGGCCATAGAGAGGGACAAACCCAACACCATATGGGAAGCCCAGGTGAAGCGCTTTGTGTAAGAGTAAAAAGCCGTGATAATCACGGCCACGGGGGAAAGCTTGAAACACAGGGGATTGAGCTGGTATGCAGCGAAGATCAAAAGGGCATACGATGCCAAAGAAAAGATAAAGACCTCCCTCTTGCCGAGCATCCCTCGGGGGATGGGCCTATTCCGGGTTCGGGGATTGGCCGCATCAATGGTGGCATCAGCCCAACGATTGAAAGCCATGGCCCCCGACCTCGCCCCCAACATGGCCACACCTATCCAAAAAAGGACCCCAAGGGAAGGGATTCCCTGAGCCGCCATAAGGGCCCCTGTAAGGGCAAAAGGCAAGGCAAAAACCGTATGGGGAAGCTTCACCACCTCGGAAAAGAGCCTCAGCTTCTTCAAGACCCCTTCCATTTCTTCACCCCTATACCTTCTGAAGCAAGGGCCCTCTCAAGCCTTTCTCCATACTCATCAGAGGGAGGAGTAATACAAACCTCCCTCCTATCTCCATCTTTCACCTTAAAAAACAGCCTCCACCCCTGAGTAGAACTCCAAAACCCCTCCGCCTTCTCCCCCCACTCCACTACCACCACACCCTCTTCCCCTAAGCACTCCTCCAACCCCAGATCCCAGAGATCAACAGAACCTTCAAGGCGGTAAAGATCTACGTGATAAAGGGGGCACTTACCCTCATACTCATTAATCAAGGTGAAAGTAGGACTAACGATGGGCTCTTCTATAGCCAGGGCCCTGGCTACACCTTGGGTAAAGGTGGTCTTACCCGCCCCTAAGTCCCCATCCAAAGCCAGGATACACCCCTGCCCTGCCACCTTCACTAAGGTTTCCCCCAAAAGCTGAGTCTGCCCAGGGCCTTCTGTAACCAACTTAAGGATCATCCAGCAATAAGGGCGTAAAGAACGGCCATCCTCACCGCAACGCCATTAGTCACCTGATCCAATATCACGTTTCTGGGATAGTCAGACACCTCAGGAGAAAGTTCAACCCCCCAGTTCACCGGTCCTGGATGCATGACCATTAGATCCTCGGCTATTCTTCTTTTAAGTTTATCCATATTAAGGCCAAAATACTTGGAATACTCCCTCAAAGACGGAAAAAGGGGAGAAGTCTGTCTCTCCAGCTGAATCCTTAGCATAATCACCACATCCACCTCCTCCAGAACCATGTCCACGGATGGAGCCACCGAGACACCCATAGACTCGATACTTGGAGGCATCATAGTGGGGGGCCCCACAGCAACCACATGGGCCCCCAATTTCACCAAGCCATGAATATCAGACCTGGCCACCCTGCTGTGAGTGATATCCCCCGCAACGGCAACCCTAAGCCCCTGGATTTTTCCCTTAACCTCCCTGATAGTAAAAAGGTCCAGAAGACCCTGGGTGGGGTGCTCGTGGGCTCCATCCCCAGCATTCACTACAGGGGCCTCCAAAACCCTGGAGAGATACCTGGATGCGCCAGAAGCCTTGTGCCTCACCACAACAGCGTCCACGCCCATAGCCTCTATATTTCGAGCTGTGTCTTTGAGGGTCTCTCCTTTGGTGAGACTGCTGGTTGCAGCAGAAAAGTTGACCACATCCGCCGATAGCCTCTTACCAGCCATCTCAAAAGACGTACGAGTCCGAGTGCTGGGCTCGAAAAAGAGGTTCACCACCGTCTTTCCCCTCAGGGTAGGCACCTTCCTGATATCCCGCGTAAGCACCTCCTTCATAGACTCAGCCGTATCCAAGAGATAAAGGATATCTTCCTTGGAAAGATCCGCCAAGGCCACCAGATCTTTACCCCGCAACATCCTCTTCCTCCACCAGAACCACCTTATCCTCCTCGTCAACCTCCCTCAGAAAGACCAGCACATTCTCATTGAGGGATGTGGGCACTACCCTCCCCACATAGTCAGGCTGGATAGGCAACTCCCTATGGCCCCTGTCCACCAAAACCGCTAGCTGGATGTTCTGGGGCCTACCCAGATCCATGACAGCATCCAAGGCCGCCCGGGTAGTTCTGCCCGTAAAGATCACATCATCCACCAGCACCAGCCTTTTACCATCCAAAGGGAAGGGGATTTCTGTTCTTCCTACCTTGGGATGCTGGGCTAAAAGACTGAGATCATCCCTGTAAAGGGTTATGTCCAGCACACCCATGGGCACCTTTTTACCCAAAACCTTGGCTATCATATTTGCCATGCGGCGTGCCAGCACATCCCCCCTCCTCCTCACCCCAACCAGGGCCAAACCCTCTCCCCCCTTGCTCCTCTCCAAGAACTCATGAACCATGCGCTTAAGGGTCCTTTCTATAGAATCCCCATTCATAAGAACCTTTTTAAATCTGAAATGCTGGGGAATTTCCATCACAGGGCCCCCCAAAGCCTCTCATTCATCTTCACCTCTACCCTGCTCCTTAAGTCCTTGAACCACTGATCCTCTAACTCCTTCCGCCTCCTGGACAAAAGAGCCTTCTCCACCTGGGGCCTAAGTTTCTCTATCACCCCTTCCTTGATCTCTTGTCTGTCCGCCACGGTAAAAACCACTATCCCCTTACCCTTCTTGGCCCAGGCGTATCCCCCCTTATCCAGATCAAAGGCCTTCTCGACAACCTGCCTCTCCCAGAGACCCGGAGCTGCCCGGCTGATGAAAGGCGAAACCTTGATCTCCACCCTGGATATGCCCATGGCTTTCAAGGCCCCCTTCAAGCCCTTGGACTCAGCCTGCTTAGCAAGCCGCCCAGCCTTCTTGTAGAGAAGCTCCTGGGCCTTCTGAAGCCTGACGGCCTTCTCCACCCGGTCCTTAACATCCTTCAAAGATGGGATATAGGAGGGCCTCTTCTCCAAAACCTTCAAGATATAAAAGCCCTCTTCGGTCCTGACAATATCCGAAAAGGAACCCTCTGCCACTTCAAAGGCCACCTGGGCCAATTTGGGAGGTGACTTGGAGATTCCTTCCCCTTTTGAGAAGAAGGGAGATGTAACCACAGAGAGACCCAAGGCCTTGGCCACTTCCTCCATGGAGGAACCCCTTTTCAGCATTTGTCTGGCCCGGGCCGCATTTCTAAGGGCCTCTTTCCTAGCCGCCTCCCCCAAAAGGTGGTTTTCTATCACATCCTTCACTTCACTAAAGGGCTTTATCTCCCCTTCCTCTTTCTCCACAACCTTGAAAATCTTGAACTCCTTCCCCACCTTTACTGGCTTAGAAAGGGCTCCCTCCCCCAAGGGTGACACGGCTCGGGCAACGGTGGTAGGAAGAGAGGTAACCTCAACCCATCCCATATCTCCCCCCTTAGCAGCCAAAGGATCCCGAGAGTAACGCCGAGCCACCTCTGAAAACCTCTGGTTGCCAAGGGCTTTTTCTACCTTGTTCAAGTCCTTCTTGTCCCTAAGGGTAATGACCAACAGATGCACCTTGGGAGGAGCAGGAAAATCCTCCATATTCTCCTGGTAATACTTCTTCATATCCCCCTCTCCCACTTTCACCCTCTTCTTGAAATCCCCAATGAGAAAGGGAATGTAAGCAACCTTCACCTTCTCCGGAACCCTGAACTCCTCCTTGTGCTTCTGATAGTAAGGACCTAGATCGCCCTCCACCTCCACCTTGTCGGCGAAAAACCCAGGCGTGAGTTCGGCGTATCTGAGCTTTATCTTCTCCATCCCATAGAGGATCTCATCCCTCACCTCCGCCGGAGAAACCACCGCACTATCCCTAACCATGGCCAGGACCTTCTCCTTCAACAGGGAAGCCTCTATATCCCCCTCGAACTCGGCGGGAGTTAGCCTGTTGAGCTGGAGGATCTGCTTGTACCTCTGGGGGTCAAACCTCCCATTGGTCTTGAAGGCCTCCATCTTGGATATCTCATCCACCACTTCCTGGGAGTAGACTTTGATGCCCTCCTTCTGAGCCACCACCTCTATTAGCTTGTCGTTGATAAGGTTATTCAGCACCTGCTCTTTGAGATGAATCCTTTTCATGAGGTCCTCGCTAAACTTGTCTTTGAACATCTTCCTGTAAAAATCATAAGCTCGGGCGTAAGACTTTCTGAACTCCATATATGTGATAACCCTATTACCCACATGGGCCAGAGTGTCCTTACTACCCTTAAGCCCCCCTTTACCCCACACCAGAAAAATGGTCCCTATAAAAGCTGCCACCACGATCCAGAGGGCCACACTCAGAGATTTCATATTCTCTCTCATGGTCCTAAGCATACCCTTTCCCCCTTCCCCTTTCTGTGCACCCATCTTTATACTCCAGAGACAATACCATCAAGGCCAAAGACCTCCAACCCATGGAGGGAAAAGAGCAATGCTCCTGGAGGTCTTGATCTTGACATGCCATGGAGGTGAATATATAAGAACTTTCACCATTGAGCGGGAATAGCTCAGGGGTAGAGCACTGCCTTGCCAAGGCAGGGGTCGCGGGTTCAAATCCCGTTTCCCGCTCCATTCTCTATCAGGCGGCATAGCCAAGTGGTAAGGCAGGGGACTGCAAATCCCTCATTCCCCGGTTCAAATCCGGGTGCCGCCTCCAAGAAAATCAATAACTTACAAACCATAAAGCAAACCTCAAAATTGAAATTTCTAACATATTTCTAACAAACTATCAGAAAACTCATCAATACCTTATTATTATAAGAACTCTGCAATTAGAGGATCTTTTATGATAATTCGTATAATCCAATAAGTGAAAGCAGAGCTTAAAAGTAATTTTTCTCTTCCACCCCTTGAATGAAGTCGAGGGAGACATAGCCATTGTGATGGGCCAGAGCCAGGAGTGAAGCCCATTGGACCAAAGTATCCATCTGTTTCAGTGAAACTCCCCACCCATTCCAGGATCCAGAGAAAACTGGTTATCTTCCCGATGGAGTAGGTGAACACTTGGGAGTGAAATCACTGGGGAGTTTGGACTGGGGTGCGCGGGTTCCAGCGGTGACTCGAATTTCCGCTATAGTCCCAGCCGGGCTGCCACCTCCTCGTAGTCTGGAGCCTCGGCGTAGAGCTTTCGCCCCGCGCGGCCCGAGCGAGAGTGACCAGCCCGACTTGCTCAGGTTCAGTGTCACGCCCGGTGCGATTTTGATTCTCCTCCAAAAACGAAAGCTCATAATCCGCCTCCCTTCGCCGCTTGCAGGCTTTCTGTGCGGAGCATGATTAAATCTTGGTCTAGGCCCTGCCGGAGCACATCTAGACGATGGGAAACTGCTACCAGCTGCTCTGTGGAAATGGGTCTCAAGCGAAACGGGAAAAGACTTGGCGACTCAAAGGCTGCTCTCAATGTAATTGAACCGTTGGGTCGAGAGTACAATAAAGCCTCGGCCAACCAAGCGATAAGCTCCACTCGAGCTATGTGTAGTGAAAGCCCAGCGGTATAGAAGCCTTTTCCCGACGTATCTTTTAAGACACCCCAATCTACGAAGCTCCGCAGCACCCGGCGTGTTGCTCTATACACCGTTTCGCGTTCCCCATATTGCTCCCGCACACGGCGCTGTACCTGGCTAGCCGCAGCCATTCCCTGAAGCCTGAGCAATCGCCCCACATGAGCCGCTACAGCTCCCCAGAAAGGATATACCGCCATAGCCATACCCCAATGGACTGCGATATGATCTTCCCGAGGCAGTTGTGAGAGAAGTTCGAGGCCTTCATGCTGAAGAGAATGAAGGTCGCGCGGGGGACGGACCCAGATCTTCATTAGGATGGTGATCGCCTTCTCCCGATTGCCACGTTGGGCCTCCCCACCCACGGAAAGCTTCTCTTCGAGCAATTCTTGGAGGGCACTGTAAATAGAAGCCACGTCGTTCCCGGCAAGCACCAGATTGGCAGTTCTCTCCAACCATTCAAGACGAATGCGCTGGCTGAAACCGATCTGGGTTAGGCGATTGTTCATCGGGCACTCCTATAAATCTGGACATAAGGAACGAGCAGTTCCTCTAAACTAATGCCTCCGTGACAAACAAGGACTTCGCTTTTTCTTACAAAAGCAACCCGGTTCGGAGCGATAAGGGCGAAATACTCTTCTGGGAGGCCAACAGGTGGCCACTCCAAAGAATCAGGAAATCGCTCTTTTACTTGAGCCCTGAGTATGGGGTCGGAGTAGACACGCACGCGTTGTCCACGGAGGTCGGCAACAGCCCCCTCTTTAGGTTGCCCTATGCCTTTCGCCTCGATATTGCCATGGTCCGAGGCAAGATAAACTTGAAAACCCCAATCATGGAGAAGACCAAGAAGGTTCCGCAAGAATCCTTGCCTAACCCATTGCCGAACCTGGTTATGCATACCTGCGGTACCTAGTTCCATGCCGTGCATAATCCGGTCAACCTTGTCTATTACCAGTCCTACGATGCGTAGTTTAGGTAGACTCAGCAGCTCGGAAACTTGATCCAGGTCTCCATCGCCCAGCCCTTTGGCATAAGCCACCTCATTTGCACTAAGACCCCTGTCAGCCCAGAACTGGGCCCAGAGACCGGGTTCCTTGTTTGTAGTATGGATACTCTCAGGGAAATAGAAGGGGATCTTGCCGGAGAAAGCAGCCTGCCTGGAGACTGAGGTGATGGTAGGAATCCAGGAAAAGAGCACTTCTTCACGGAATCGCAAATTTGGATCCAGCTCCCCAAGCTCCTCCTTCAAGATAACCCATTGGTCTAGGGCAAGGCCATCCACCAGAAGAAAAGCAAGTTTTGAGCCTCGGTCCCTGAGTATTGAGTAGGCGAAAAATCGAGGAAGGTGATGGAGCATGATGGGCTTTGTAGCTGGGAGATTGATAAGACTTGCGTAGTGCTTGGTTACCCATTTCAAGAATCGCGTGTCCACCTGGACCGTGAGCTCCTCGACCCTTTCGCACAATTTCTCCTTTTCTTCACCCAACGCCCAGTCCTCGGTACTCAGCACTTTGAGCTGTGCCCATCGATAGGCGAATTTGAGCCACTCCTCATAACGCGCCTCCACTTCGGGGATGGTTTCCCCTATAGAATCCAACAGCCCCCTAAAACGGCGAAGGCGGTTTTCCATTGGAGAGATTTTGATGCCATAGGCTACCCAGCTCTTGGCAAGATCCTCGGCTTGCGGATGAGGAACAGGTTGAAGCAGGCCCTCCAGGAAGAGATTGTCGATATAAACGCGAACGTCGTCGTGGTCAAAAGGCAAAAGTGCAGGTCCTGGGAACTCGAAGTCGTAGCGCGAGGTGTCCTCATGAACGGCACCGTCCTTTGGCTTTGCCATTGAGTCAAGGAACGCCGACCAGCGTTCTTGCAAGAACGCGAAAAAGGCTTGCGCATCTGGAACAATGGCTTCTAAAGGCCAATCCTGGAATAGGCCACTTTGGCGAAGGACCTGGATAAAGCGCTCGTCGAGGGTGGCTGGAATTCTAATGCCTCGGTAATGGCGGCGTAGCAAGACCCGGAGCAAGTCTGAAGGCGTCTTTATGAGTTCAGGAGCGATTTCAAACACGTGGCGAAGAACAAAATCCTTAGTGGCATTATCGCCAAGAGGCCCTGGGTTGAACCTTTCCTGGGCATCGTACAGTGCATCTAGATAGGCCCGGTCAAGTGCTGCGATGACGGGATAACTAAGGTTCGGGAAGAGATCACCCAGGTTGAAGGAGAGCTTGCGCCCTGCCTGGAGCAAGTCGTAGGGCAAGGAATGGAGATCGTTGGAGGGCGATCTCAACACGACCACCAAGTCTGTCTCCTCTCCCCGGTCCCAACGGGAGCGAAACCTGGATTCGTAGGCATAGCGAAAAGTGATGTGATCCTCGAATGGGATCAGCTCAAACCCCCTTTCTCGGATCCCTTGGAGGATATCTTCTTCAAGGAGTAGACCGTCTGGGTCCGCGACCAGGGTAAGCCGAGCAACCTGGGGTGTAAACTCACCAAGGATCTGGTCACGCCAACTCATCGCTCTTCACCGAGCAAATCCCATGGCGTTACAATCCCAAGTGGACGTTCCTTAGACTTGCCACTTTCTGTTATAAGGATGGCCTGGAGGCGGGGAATGCCTCTGCCAATAGCTTTCTCAAACATCTCGAAAGCTGCATCCAATGGATCGTTCCGTGACAAGTATCGACATATTCCCCTTTCTTCAAAAGCCAAAGCGTCGACTACAGTAGCTTCTTCAAGATCTGCGAGACCTACATCACGAGCGTCTTCTAACCATTTTACGATGCCTTCCGATGAAAGTAGAACATATTCGCCTTCATGATCTACCACCACCTGTGAGAAGTCGTTCTCTTTCATAAAGCTTATACAATCGGTGAGAGAGTCTTCGTCGGTAAATATACGGATAGCTCTCTGGAATTTGGGGATGAGCTTCGGTGGCCTTGCAATTGATTTAAGCACAGATTCCAATTCTTGAACTACTTCGGGTCGAGGATCGGCCAAAATCGTCTCGGGATAACAGCGATCGTGGACAATTGCGTTTCGCAATTGTCCTATACTCAAAAGGATCTCTTTACGTCTACGCACAGTGACGTCCTTTTGGGCTGCAAATTCAACAACGGCAGTGAAGGACTTGTCCCTCTCAAGGCCAGTTCTCTGGCGGAGCAAGTCGTCTAGTTCATTGAACTTCTGGACAAACAGATCACCGCTTCTCATCTCTTTCCCTCTACTCGCACAAGGATCAGGGATACCATTTCCGGCAAGATCTGGGCCCTGCGCTCCAGTTGCTCTTTGAAGCGTTGTTCCTCCTGCTCTAAAAGCCTGAGTCGATAGTTACGGACCTGGGGCAGTCCGATGCGCTCGATGGCTCTGCATCGTGCAGCAAAGGCGTACTCGCCCTTTTCACGCTCCCGCGCAAGGCGCTCTTGGTGAGCCTGCACCAGCTCGTCGTAGATCGTCTTCCCCTGTTGTTCCGCCGCCTTCCGGAGTTGCTCGAAGGCTTGATGAGAGCTCTCGATGTCCAAATGCCGGAGGATCGTGGGGGAGGTGGTCAGCAGTTGATCCCAGATGTGCCGGGCAGTCGGCGCAAACACCCGACCATCGTCGGCCAGGAACAAAGGCAACACGCGCCGTTGGCGCGTGAGTGCTGAGCTTTGAGGACTGAGTGTTGAGTCAATCTGAATCGAAATTTCCCACAAGGACCAAAAGCCTCGTATCTCTGGGGCAAGGCCAGGAAGCGTGATGACCGGGA
>WFSI01000034.1 GCA_015486105.1 Aquificota bacterium
CATCTCTCTGTTAAATTTCTCCACAGCTTCGCCCAGTCTCGTAGACCTTATAGAGAGAAGATTGTCCTTGTAGATGTCCATATATCTCTCGTTCCTAAAGTCTATGAACATCCCGCACTCTGGGCATTTTTCAGTCCTATAGGGTACCTGAACGTTACAAAAGGGACATGCCTTTGTATCCTCATCTAATCTTCCATGGAGAAAATTCCACAGATGCTGCTTCGAGTCACCATCCAACTCGGTAAATTTTACAGCTACTCCATTATCGTCTTTACGCACTACCCTTCCCCTAACCTTGAGAGGACCCGACGGAAGCTGCATCTCCAAATCCACATGGAAATCCTTGGGAAAACTCATCCCTGAGTTAACGAAGGTACCGAATAAGCTAACATCTCTGGTAAAAGCATCATAAGTGGCACCACTAATATCCGTCGTAGAAAACTTAACGGGCACGTTGGCCGCACACCTCAAATCTAACCTAGCCATTTCTAACCTCCTCTTTATATTTTACACAATTGTTTCATTATTAATTATCCATAAACCTATCCCGTTGACAGTCGTTTTTTTCAGAATGTCTCTGACTTTCCTAAGTGAGGTCTGGTTACGGAGGAGGAGCCCGAGCCATGATTATCACCTCCCCTTACTTACCTGAAGCCAGGTGAGTATCTCTTACTAAAAAACTTCCAAAAACAGCATTCTATAAAACTGGAGAATTAAAATCCCTTAGTCGGATTATTACTATAACTACAAATTTTAGACAAGCGAATAAGGGAAAAATCTCCCTTATCATTAGGTAAAATAAAGTAATAGCATGAGATACTGGGTTTTAGGCTATACGATGCCTGCTTTTAAAAGATCATGGAGATGGATAATGCCTGTGGGTTTTCCCTCTTCATTGGGAACCACTAGAGCAGTTATAGAATGTTTCTCCATTACCTGAAGAGCCCGGGCAGCTAAGGCATCGCCATAGATGGTCTTAGGGTTCTTGGTCATAACCTGGCCTGCCTCCAACTCAAAGAAGGACCTCCCATGGCGCTCCAGGATCCTTCTCAAATCCCCATCTGTTATAACACCTTGGAGGCGCCCTTGATAATCGACGACGGTGGTTATACCAAGACGCTTGGAAGATATTTCCAAGATAACATCCTTCATAGTCGTCTCTAAATTAACTAAAGGCATCTCTTTGCCAACATGCATAAGGTCCTCCACCTTCAGGAGAAGCCTCTTCCCTATAATGCCTCCAGGATGAAGAAGGGCAAAATCCTCCTCAGAAAAGCCCTTCATCTCCAAGAGGGCCACAGCCAAAGCATCTCCCATGGCCAAAGCCGCTGTGGTACTAGCCGTGGGAGCCATGGCTAAAGAGGACGCTTCCTCCTCCACCGAAACATCCAAGACCACATCGCTTCTCTTCGCCAAGGTAGAACTATGCTTTCCTGTCAGGGCAATGAGAGGAATTGCCAAGCGCTTGATAACAGGCAATAGAGATAAAATCTCCGCTGTCTCCCCACTATTGGAGATGGCCAAAACAGCGTCCCCTTTAACCACCATGCCCAGATCCCCATGGCTTCCCTCGGCGGGATGGAGGAAAAAGGAAGGTGTCCCTGTACTGGCCATGGTGGCAGAAATCTTTCTTCCCACTATTCCCGACTTTCCCATTCCCGTGACAACCACCCTCCCTTTACACCTATAGAGAAGCCCCACAGCTTGGACAAAAGAGTTGTTTAAGCGAGTCAAAAGGTCACCTACAGCTTTCTGTTCAACACTGATCACTCTTCGAGCTACCCTAAGGACATCATCCGGTTTCACTCCCCCATGGCCTCCCGAATCTTGAGCATCCTCTCCAATATTCCAGGAAGGCGACTCAGAGGAATCATATTAGGACCATCAGACAGGGCCTTAGATGGATTAGGATGAACCTCCATAAAAAGGGCATAACAACCTACCGCCACCGCAGCCCGAGCCAAGGGTTCCACAAACTCCATCTGTCCACCAGACATCCCTCCCCCTCCACCAGGGAGCTGCACGGCATGGGTAGCATCAAAGACCACAGGATAGCCCAAGGAAGCCATCACAGAAATGGATCTGAAATCCACCACAAGATTGTTGTACCCAAAAAAAGTACCCCTTTCAGTGAGAAGTATCTTACCGTTCCCCGTACTCTCAATCTTCTCCACCACATACTTCATATCCCAAGGACCCATAAACTGACCCTTCTTCACGTTCACAGGTTTACCCGCCTCTGAAGCCTCCAAAAGCAGATCCGTTTGCCTGCAAAGAAAAGCCGGGATCTGAAGAGCATCCAACACCTTGGATGCTGCCTCCACTTCCGTTTCCTTGTGAACATCAGAAAGCACAGGAATACCGTACCTCTCTTTCACATTATGCAACATCTCCAATCCCATAAGGAGACCCGGCCCTCTAAAGGAACGAAGGGATGTACGATTCGCCTTGTCATAGGAGGCCTTGAAAATCACAGGAACACCCAAACTCTCTCTAACCTCTAAAAGACTCTCAGCCACTTGATAAAGGAGATCTTGGCTCTCTATGACACAGGGACCAGCTATAAGAGCCAAGGGCTGGCCGGGGCCTATAACAACTGTGCCTACCTTAACCCTTCTGACCATGAGTCCTCCTCTCCCAGGACTTCTCCACCAACTTTCTGAAGAGGGGATGGGGTCTTAAAGGCCTAGACTTAAATTCGGGATGGAACTGGACCCCAACAAACCAGGGATGATCCTTCACCTCTACAATCTCCACCAGATCCCTCTTAGGATAAATGCCAGCTATTATCATACCTTTATCTTTAAGAAGATCCCTATACTCGTTATTGAACTCATAACGATGCCGGTGCCGCTCCACAATCTCCTCTATACCATAAGCTTCATAGGCCATAGTATCCTTCTTTAAAAAACAGGGGTATGCACCAAGTCTCATGGTTCCTCCCTTATCCACAATACCTTCCTGCTCAGGGGAAAGATGGATCACAGGGTAGGGAGTATCCGTACTAAACTCCGTGCTCCCAGCTCCCTCTAACCCACAAACATTCCTGGCAAACTCCACCACGGCACATTGCATCCCTAAGCAGATGCCTAAAAAGGGTATCCCCTCCCCCCGGACATAAGAGATGGCCTTGATCTTTCCTTCTATTCCTCTAGAACCAAAGCCCCCGGGAACGATTACACCATCCAGATTCTCCAAAAGGCGAGCACCCTCCCTCTCAACATCCTCAGCATCTACCCACCTAATAGTCACCCTCAACCTGTGATAGGCCCCTCCGTGGTGGAGGGCCTCTACCAAGCTCTTATAAGAATCTCTGAGGTTAGCATACTTCCCCACAATGCCTATCTCCACCTCCCCTTGGGGCTCCTTCATCCTAGAAACCACCTGAGCCCAAGGGGCAAGATCTACCTCCTTCTGAGGAAGCTCAAGCTTCCCTACAACTATGTCTCCCAAGCCCTCTTTATCAAATATAAGGGGAACCTCGTATATCACATCCACGTCCTTGGCAGTTATAACCGCTCCTTCCTCTACATTACAGAAAAGGGAAATCTTAGCCTTGATATCATGGGGAAGAAACCTGTTGGTCCTACATAGCAAAACATCAGGCTGGATACCAATAGCCCTCAACTCCTTCACACTGTGCTGGGTAGGCTTAGTCTTTAGCTCACCGGCTGTTTCTATGTAAGGCACCAAGGTGAGATGGACATATAAAACGTTCCTCCTTCCCTCCTCCAAGCCAAACTGCCTTATAGCTTCCAAAAAAGGTAGGCTCTCAATGTCTCCCACTGTGCCCCCCACCTCAACAATGACCACATCCACATCCTTAGCCACCTTACGAATGGAACCTTTGATCTCATTGGTGATATGTGGGATCACTTGAACCGTGCCTCCAAGAAACTCTCCTCTCCTCTCCTTGGTAATGACAGAGTAATAGATACAACCCGTGGTCACGTTATTATCCTTGGTGAGTTTGACATGGGTAAACCTTTCATAGTGACCTAGATCCAAATCGGTTTCGGCTCCGTCTTCCGTCACGTAAACCTCTCCATGTTGAAAGGGATTCATAGTTCCAGGATCCACATTGATATAAGGATCAAACTTCAGAAAGGTGACTTTAAACCCCCTGGCCTCCAAAAGGGCCCCAATAGATGCCGACGCTATGCCCTTTCCCAGAGAGGAGAGCACCCCTCCCGTCACAAATACGTACTTGGTCTTCACACCTATCCCCCCTTAATACCTCTACCCATACAGTATCAACACCTACTCCCTGAGCTTCTCCCACCTCCTTGGCCCATGGGTGTCCCCAAATTAAACACAAAAAACCCTCCAGAAAAACCCGTTGGACACGAGCCACATCGAAAACACAGTTACTATCACTCACCCCCCAACGGGTTGGGATGATAAGGCCCCCCACCGACTTCTGTCAATTCCTTCCCAAAGCCAAGAAATTTATTAAAATAGTATCAACTATCTTGACAATAATCAACTAAGAATTATAATTCAATAAAAATATCCAACTAAGGAGGTGTAACATGGCTATCGTGAGAAGGGATCCTTTCAGGGAGTTGAATCTCCTTAGAAGTCAGATGGACAGGATCTTTGAAGATTTAGTGGGCAGAAGCGACAAAGAAGAATGGGGAAAGGCATCCTGGTATCCCCCCGTGGATATTTATGAGACGGAAGGCGACATCGTACTGAAAGCCGAGATCCCTGGAGTAGACCAAAAGGACATGGAAATCAAAGTGGAAGACGATACTCTAATACTTAGAGGAGAAAAGAAGGTAGAACGGGATACCAAGACAGAAAACTTCCTCAGAGCGGAAAGGGCCTATGGAGCCTTTCAGAGAAGTTTCGCCCTACCACAAACGGTAGACAGGGAAAATATAAAAGCCAGCCTTAAGAAGGGAGTCCTCACTCTGATCCTACCCAAAAAAGAAGAAGTAAAACCTAAACAGATCTCCATCCAAGTAGAAGTATAACCCCTGTTCCCCAGGCCAGGCTTCCAGCCTGGCCTTTCCCCCTCCTTTACCCTATCTTAACAAAAAGGAGGAGATATGAAACTGGGTCCCCACGCTTTAAGGATTCTAGAGAAGCGGTATCTGCTGAAAGATCCCAAGGGAAGGCTGATAGAGTCCCCCCAAACACTCTTCCGAAGGGTGGCCCAGGCCATAGCGAAAGGGGAAAAGGAAACCCACAAGTGGGAAGAAGCCTTTTACAACATGATGACCCAACTCTTATTCCTCCCCAACAGTCCCTGCCTTATGAACGCAGGAACAAAGCTGGGTCAGCTAGCAGCCTGCTTTGTTTTACCCATAGAAGATTCCATGGAATCTATCTTTCAAACCTTAAAGGAAGCAGCTGTCATCCACAAGAGCGGGGGAGGAACGGGTTTTGATTTTTCCAAGCTCCGTCCCAGAGGGGATGTCGTGAAGTCCACCGCTGGGGTTTCCAGCGGCCCTGTCTCTTTTATCAAAGTCTTCGACGCCGCCACAGAAGAGATAAAACAGGGAGGCAAAAGGAGGGGAGCCAACATGGCTGTACTCTCTGGAAACCACCCCGATATCATGGAATTCATAAGGGCCAAAGAGAGACCGGGTCACCTGCCCAACTTCAACCTCTCAGTAGCTCTGGATCAAACCTTTATGGAGGCCTTGGAAGAAGCTAAGGACTATCCCCTAAGAAACCCCAGAAACGGCCAAGTAGTAAGACGCCTCTCGGCCTTGGAGGTCTTCTCCCTCATTTCCCGTATGGCATGGAAGGGCGGAGAACCGGGCATCCTCTTCTTAGACAGGGTAAACGCCTTCAATCCTACCCCTTCCCTGGGCAAAATAGAGAGCACCAACCCCTGCGGCGAGCAACCCCTCCTTCCCTATGAGAGCTGTGTTTTAGGCTCCATAAATCTATCCGCCATGATCCAAAACGGGTCTATCGACTGGGACCTACTCAAAGATACTGTAGAAAAAGGAACAAGGTTCCTGGACAACATGATAGAGGTAAACCTCTATCCTCTATCTCCCATAAGAAAAAGAACCCTTCTCACTCGAAAGATAGGCTTGGGAGTTATGGGTTTTGCAGACATGCTCATAAAATTAGGAATTCCCTACGCCTCCGCCCAGGCCCAAGAAATAGCCAAAAAAGTGATGGCCTTCATCCAGTTCCATTCCAAAAAGACCTCTGTAGTCTTAGCCCGGGAAAGAGGAGCATTCCCCCTTTACCCAGAGAGCATTTATAATCAGAGTAATCTGCAATCTCTCCTCAACATCTCCGAAACCCCCCACCTTCCCTGGGACTCTCTAATAGAAGAGATAAAAAAGGAAGGTATCCGAAACGCCACTACCACCACCATCGCTCCCACAGGAACCATTAGCCTAATTGCAGGGGTTTCCAGTGGCATAGAGCCACTCTTTGCTTTAGCTTACAGGAGAAGGATGATGGGAGAAACCCTGGAGTACGTGCATCCCTTAGCACAAAGAATACTGGAAAACCTGGATAAAGATCTCTGGGAAAAGGTAGTGGAAGAAGGAAATCTGGAAAAGACTCCCCTGGACCCCTCTCTTAAAAACCTTTTGGCCACAGCCTACGAGATCCCCCCTGAGACCCATGTGGAGATGCAGGCCGCCTTCCAGCTCTTCACGGACAATGCCGTATCCAAAACCGTTAATTTACCCCATAATGCCACGCCCCAGGACGTAGAAGAAGTATACAGACTCGCCTACAAAAAGGGGTGCAAGGGTATCACTGCCTTCAGGGACAGAAGCCGGGAACAGGTGGTGGTAACGGGAAGAAAAGAGGAGGACTTAAGACCCCGATCAAGGCCCCAGGTAACTCGGGGAGCCACATGGAAAATCCTCACGGGCTGTGGCAATCTATACGTCACCATCAATGAAGACCAACACGGTTTATGCGAGGTTTTCTCCCAAATGGGAAAGACAGGGGGCTGCGCCGCTTCCCAACTGGAAGCCACCAGCCGGCTAATATCCTTAGCTCTCAGGTCAGGCATATCAATAAATGCTCTCCTCAAACAGCTTCAAGGTATCAGGTGTCCCATGCCTTCCTGGGATCAGGGAGAACAGATCCTCTCCTGCTCCGATGCCATAGCCAAGGCTATAATACGCCACCTAAGGCTAACCAAAGGGGAGGGGAAAAAGAGATTCAGGGGTCACGGAGGGGTATGCCCGGAATGCGGTCACCTTCTCATAACGGAGGAGGGATGCATCAGTTGCCCCTTCTGTGGTTACTCTCCCTGTTGATCATATCCTCCATAGCTCTCAGGGCATCCGGGGAGACGGGAAGACTACCTTCCCGAATCATCTGGAGGGTCCTCAAAGCCATGAAGCAGTAAAAATCCTTCAACTTCCCATAGGGCTGAAGGCTCTTTAGATGACACTCTATGGTACCAGAATCCCCCCTTACTAAGGGACCCGTAAGGGCCTGAGGGACTCCGCAGGACTTAGCATTTCTCAGGGTACCATCCACCAACGCTCCTAAGCCAGACAGTCCCTCCTTCCAAGGTATCCCTGCGGCTTCCATGGCCTTGAGGGCCTCGTAGAGAAGGGTAATAAGATAGTTGGACGCTATACATGCTGCAAGGTGGTAAAGGGGTTTCTGGGCAGCGTTAATTTCCATAGCCACCCCCCCTAAGGCCCCCACCACCTTCTTCCCCCACTCAAGGCCTACTCCATCGCCTTCTAAAGTGAAGTAGGATCCTGGAAGATTAGACACAGCTTCCTCCAAACTGGCGAAACTCTGAAGGGGATGAAGGGACAGCCTATGCCCCTCGCCCAGGATAAGGGAAGAGTGAAGGCCACTGGTATGTACGAGGAGGGCAGCAGGGTAAAGGCGGCGCAATCTCTTTGCAACACCCTCAATGGCATCATCCCTAACGGCTATGAGAAAAACAGGGGAGGAAGGCAGATCCTCTATGAAAAGGCTTCCAGGTACCTCTCCCTCAAGGAGATTTATAGCCCTCTTGAGGGCCCCGGGATCCCGATCCGCCAAACCCTGGATCCCATAACCCTTCTTCCGAAGGGCCACAGCCAAGGCTGTTCCCACCCGGCCCAGACCCACAATAGAAACTACAGTCATGGATTCCCAGCAATAAGCCTAATCTTTAAAGGAAGCACGTCATGAAACCTCCCAAGGTAACTCCTGCAAGGAATCTCCACTACACATTGCCCCACCACACCAGGATTATCCACCACCACCTTTATGTAGCCCTTCCTCTTTATGAAGAGTTTCCATCCATCGGATCCCCGGTAAAAGTTGGGTTGAGGCTCCAAATGAACGGTAGCCCCTTGGCAATCAACGGTAGAAGGTATCTCAAAGACAGTAGCTGTAAGCCTCCGGTGATTCCAAACCAGAATCCAATGAACGCTTCTCCCAGGAGGGGCAACTACAGTATCCCTTCTCACCTCAACGTAATCGTAGAAATCCCTTCCTTGAAGAACCTTAAGGGCATGGACAGGAAGAGATAGGGAAACTACCAAAAGAATCACCCCTGCAACAACCATTCCCTTTTTCATTCCCTTTCCCCCTTAATGGTTATGAGGATATACAGCCAAGGGCCTTTCTGCAAGAAAAGAGATGGGGCTCGGTTGACACGGAACTGATGCGGTTATATTTAATCCCCATCAAAAGATTAGGAGTACATGTCATGAAGGAATTTTCTTTTAACACTATAGAAGAAGCCATAGGAGACATCCAGGCAGGAAAGATGGTGATCATGGTAGACGATGAAGACCGGGAAAATGAGGGGGACCTATTTTTATCAGCAGAAAAGGTCACACCCGAAGCCATCAACTTTATGGCCAAATATGGAAGGGGACTCATATGTCTGGCCCTTACCCCTGACAGGGCAGACCAACTTCAGCTTCCTCTCATGGCCCCCCAAGACAACGGCACCCCCTTTGGCACAGCTTTCACCGTTTCCGTAGATGCACGCCATGGGATCACTACTGGAATATCCGCTGCCGACCGGGCCCACACCATAAAGGTAGCCATTGATCCTACAGCCAATCCCCATGATCTCGTGAGACCCGGTCACATCTTCCCTCTGAGGGCCAGGAGGGGAGGGGTTCTTAGAAGAGCAGGACATACCGAAGGCTCTGTGGATTTAGCTCGCTTGGCAGGGCTGTACCCAGCCGGGGTAATCTGCGAGATTATGAACGACGACGGTACCATGGCCCGGGTTCCCCAGCTCATGGAATTCGCTAAAAAACACGGCCTTAAAATTATCACCATCGCCGACCTCATCCACTACCGACTCCAGAAAGAGTTTCTGGTGTATAGGGTGGCTGAGGCTGAGTTACCCACAGACTTTGGGAACTTTGGAATTATCGCCTATGACAATCACATAGACAACTTCACCCACGTAGCCCTAACCATAGGAGATGTGGCCACGGAAAAGCCCGTGCTGGTAAGGATGCACTCCCAATGTCTCACAGGGGACGTATTCCACTCCAAAAGGTGCGACTGTGGCTCCCAACTCCACAGATCCATGGAGATGATAGCCCAGGAAGGAAGAGGCGTCCTGGTTTACCTATCTCAGGAGGGGCGAGGTATTGGCTTGGACAATAAAATAAAGGCCTACCATCTCCAGGACAAGGGACTGGACACAGTGGAAGCCAACGAGAAACTGGGTTTCCCCCCTGACCTCAGGGACTATGGCATAGGTGCCCAGATCCTGGTAGACTTAGGAGTAAAGAAGATCCGACTTCTCACCAACAACCCCAGAAAAATTATTGGCCTTAAAGGGTACGGCTTAGAGGTAGTAGAAAGGGTACCAATAGAGGTTCCACCATCAGAGTGTAACAAAGACTACCTATCTGCTAAAAAAGAGAAGATGGGCCATTATTTGTGCCATCTTTAAAAACACAAGGAGCAAAGAGCATGCAGATAATAGAAGGTGAGCTAAAAGGGCAAGGGCTAAGATTCGCCCTGGTAGCAAGCAGGTTCAATGACTTCATCACATCCAAACTGGTAGAAGGGGCCTTGGATCAGCTTCTCCGCCACGGTGTGGATAAAGGGGATGTCCATATAGTCAAAGTCCCAGGGGCCTTTGAGGTCCCTCTGGTAGCCAAAAAACTCGCCTCTTCAGGAGACTACCAGGGTATTATTTGCCTGTCAGCGGTAATTAGGGGATCAACTCCGCACTTCGAATATGTGAGTTCCGAGGTGACCAAGGGAATAGCCCAAGTGAGCCTGGAGACAGGTATACCTGTGATCTACGGGGTCATTACGGCGGATACTATCGAACAGGCTGTGGAAAGGGCTGGGACAAAGATGGGGAACAAAGGAGGAGACGCTGCCTTGGCTGCTTTGGAGATGGCCAACCTAATAAATAAGCTCCCCACATGAAATGAAACCCAGGGACAGGAGCAAGGCGAGAGAACTGGCCCTAGCTCTCCTATTCCAGGATCACTTCCAAAGACATCCCCCCATAAAGGAGGCCTTTGCCCTTTTAGAAAACAAGCAGCCCCAGATCAGAGAGAGGGCCCTCCACATAAGGGAAGGAGTAAAGGAAAGAGAGAGAGAATTGGAGATTATTATAGAAGAATACAGCAAATGGAAGAAGGAACGGATAGACATTATAGACAAAACCATTTTAAAAATGGCTCTCTACGAGATGTTATACGATCCCCAAGTTCCCCCTGCTGTTGCCATAGACGAAGCTGTGGAATTGGCTAAAAAGTTTTCCTCTGGCAACGCTTATAGATTCATCAATGGCCTTTTAGACCGGGTAAGAAAGGAAAAGATGAGGAGACAATAACCTTGTTCAAGATCACCATAGTGGGTAGACCAAACGTAGGAAAATCCAGCCTCTTCAATCTCCTTGTAGGGTCAAGGAGAGCGGTGACAGCTCCCATGCCAGGGGTAACCGTTGATAGGATAACGGAAGAGATTACATGGAGAGGTAAAAGGGCCATGCTCACAGATACAGGAGGCATCGGCTTAGAGGGATTACCCGAAGGGGAAGGAATAAAAAAACAGATGGAACAAGCCATAGAAGAGGCCAATCTATGTATATTCATGGTAGACGTGAGGGAGGGCCTCCACCCCTTAGACCGAGAGATACACAGCCTCTTGCATAGAAAAGGGAAACCCCATCTGGTGGCTGCCAACAAAGCGGACAGTAACTCCTGGGAAAGGGAGGCTACGGCCTTTTATGAGTTGGGGATGGAAACCATCTACCCCATCTCGGTAACCCAGAAGAAAGGTATAGACAGCCTTATGAATGCCGTCTTTCTCTTAGTAGAAGGGGGAGAACCAAGGGAAAAATTCCAAGAGGCCATTCCTCTGGCCATAGTGGGTAGACCAAACGTGGGGAAATCCAGCCTCCTCAATCGCCTGCTGGGAGAAGAAAGGGTAGTGGTAAGCGAGACGCCAGGGACCACAAGAGACTCCATCGAAGTACCCTTCTCCTATAAAGGCCACAGATTTGTTCTCATCGATACCGCGGGGCTTCGCCGCAAGGCCAGAGTAGACAAGCCCTTAGAGGCCTATTCCATAACCAGAACAGTGGAGAGTATTCAAAAATCCCACATATGCCTTCTCCTTGTGGATGCCCAGGAAGGTCCCACCACCCAAGACCAGAAAATCGCCGCACTCATTATAAAGAAAAAAAAGGCGTGCCTTCTCACTATTAGTAAAACCGACCTCTTAACCCCAGAAACCAGGAAACGCATGGAAGCCCTCCTTCAGGTAAAGTTCCACTTTCTCCCCCCCTTCACACCCATCTACACCTCAGCAGTGACAGGGAAGGGGGTAGTCCAGGCTTTGGACAAGGCCGCATCTCTGAACAAGAAGTACACCTCTCAAGTCCCCACAAGCCTTCTTAATCAAGCCCTCAAGGAGGTCTTGTCCCGTCACTCTCCTATCCTGGAAGGAAAGAGGAGCAAAATATACTACGGTACCCAGATAGCTACTGCCCCTCCCCAGTTCCTTCTCTTTGCCAATGTATCCCAGGGTATCCCATCGTCCTACAGGAGATACCTGGAGAGATGCCTCATCCAGCATCTGGGGTTGGAAGGCATCCCCATAAAGCTTACTTTTAAACCCAGGAGGTGATATGGACTGGATTCCCCAAGAAGAAAAACCTTATCTTTTGGGCCTTATAGCTGGGGTGGTCATTGCCACCATCTTTTTCTACCTCCTCCTCTCTTACTCCTACGTGATTAACGCACCCCTATGCCAGGGAAACGCTTCGGCATTGGTCACCTTGGAAAAAGGGGAAAGGATAGGAAGCTTCCTAAAGGAACTGGAACAGCAGGGGGTGAAGGTCAATCCCTTTTTCTTCCGTCTTTATCTAAAACTGACGGGCCACTCCCGAGATCTAAAAGCGGGGGAATACATGGTATCTACCAGTCAATCCATCAAAAGTCTTGCCCAAGCCCTGATAAGGGGGAAAATATACCTGAGAACAACTATCGTCTGGGAAGGGATGAATATGTTCGACATTGCCCACCTTCTGGTTCAATTAAATATTATATCCCAGGAAAAGGACTTCATCAATGCAGCAACTAACCCTGTTCTCCTTAGAAAACTCAAAATACCAGGGAAAACCGCCGAAGGTTTCCTCTTTCCAGAAACCTACCGGTTTCCTAAGGGATATCCTGCCTTCCGGATAGTAGAAAAGATGGCCTACACCTTTTGGGACAGGCTTCCTAAAGAAATCAGGGAAAAGGAGAGGCTTGACCTTTATCAAACTATCACTTTGGCCTCTATTATCCAAAAGGAGACCTTTCTAAAAGAAGAGATGCCCCTTGTATCCGCCGTATACCATAATAGGCTAAGGAAAGGCATGAGACTTCAGGCAGACCCCACTGTGATATACGCTATCAGGCTCAAATACGGCAAAGAAAAGCCCATCCTCAGCAAGAAAGATTTGCACATCAAGTCTCCATACAACACTTATATGCATCAGGGACTCCCACCGGGGCCTATCTGTAATCCCGGCCTGGACGCTTTGAAAGCCGCTGTTCATCCGGCAAAGGTAGGATACCTCTATTTTGTGGCAAGAGGAGACGGCACTCACGTATTCTCCCGCACCCTGGCAGAGCATAACAGAGCTGTAGCCCGATACATCAGAGAATTACAGAAACAAAGAGAAACAGCTCGCTAAAGGACCTTACTAAGCTGTTTCCAAGACCTTAAGCTGAGCCCTTACCCTCTCCAGTTGGCGGGATATGGCCTCCCTCTCCTCCGGTGACACATCTCCCTTCAAGCGCTGAGAGAACTCCTCATAGTCCCTCCTAACGGCATCCCTATCAATCTCAGAAGGTCTCCGTGCCATCTCAGTAAGTATAAGCACCCTGGAAGGACCCACTTCGGCATAGCCCCAACCAACAGCTAAGGCCTCCCTTTTTCCAACGGACTCATAGACCAATCGGCCAGGCCTCACAGTAGTGAGAAAAGGGGTATGCCCTGGGAGTACCCCAAATTCACCCTCTCCCCCAGGGACTGTGACTATCTCCACCTCCTGGGAAACCACCTGGCTCTTGGGAGTAACTATTTCCAGCTTGAGGGCCTCTTCTGCCATACTTCAGGCTCCCTTCTTCATTTCCTGGGCTTTCTCCACTGCCTCCTCAATGGCACCCACCATATAGAAAGCCGCCTCGGGGAGATCATCATACTCCCCATCTACCAGGGCCTTGAAGCTTTTAACTGTATCATCCAAAGAAACATAGCGTCCCGGCCTGCCCGTAAATTGCTCGGCCACAAAGAAGGGCTGAGAAAGGAACCTCTGGATCCTCCTGGCCCTGTTCACTACAACCTTATCCTCTTCGGAAAGCTCCTCCATACCAAGGATAGCTATGATCTCTTGGAGTTCTTTATATCTCTGAAGGATCTGCTGCACCCTCCTAGCCACAGCGTAATGTTCTTCTCCCACTACCTTGGGATCTAAAATCCTGGAGGTAGAATCCAAAGGATCCACGGCAGGATAGATCCCCAGCTCAGCGATCTGCCTGGAAAGAACCGTTGTAGCATCCAAATGGGCAAAAGTAGTGGCAGGAGCAGGATCCGTCAAGTCATCTGCTGGTACATAAACGGCCTGAGCAGCGGTAATAGAACCCTTCTTGGTAGAAGTGATCCTCTCTTGAAGCTGGGCAATATCTGTAGCCAAGGTAGGCTGATAGCCCACGGCTGAAGGCATACGACCCAACAGAGCCGACACCTCGGATCCAGCTTGAGAGAAACGAAAGATGTTATCAATAAAAACAAGGACATCCTGACCTTCCACATCTCTAAAGTACTCAGCTATTGTAAGACCCGTGTGGGAAACCCGGAAACGGCACCCAGGAGGCTCAGTCATCTGACCGTAAACCAGGGCCGTCTTATCCAAAACTCCAGCGTGCTTGGTTTCCATCCACAGATCCGTCCCCTCCCTAGTACGCTCGCCGGCCCCGATAAAGACCGATACACCACCATGCTCCAAAGCAATGTTTCTGATGAGTTCCATAATGACAACCGTCTTTCCCACCCCGGCACCACCGAACATGCCTGTTTTGCCACCCTTACAGTAGGGCTCCAAAAGATCTATAACTTTAATCCCCGTCTCCAGGATCTCCGTAGTGGTGGCCTGTTCCTCAAAGGAAGGAGCCGGCCTCAAGATAGGCCAGTACTCCTCAGCTTCCACAGAACCCAACCTGTCTACGGGTTCTCCCAGCACGTTGACGATTCTACCCAGGACGCCCCGACCCACAGGAGTCTTGATAGGGGCGCCTGTATTAGTCACCTTCATGCCCCTCACCAAACCCTCCGTAGGACCCATGGCCACGCACCGCACCCGGTTGTTGCCCAGATGCTGCTCCACCTCCAAAATAAGGTCAAAATCTATCCCTTGGGTCTCATCCCTCTCTTTAAGCTCCAAGGCATTATAGAGGGCAGGGAGTTTGCCTGGCTCAAACTCCACGTCCACCACGTTCCCCATAATCTGAGCCACTTGCCCAATGCTCTTTTCCATTACGCTCCTCCTAACATCAACCTTTTAGGGCCTCGGCGCCACCCACCACCTCCAATATCTCCTTAGTGATAGCAGCCTGCCTGGCCTTGTTATATTGCAGGGTAAGACTCTTAATAAGGTCCTCAGCGTTATTTGTAGCATTATCCATAGCCGTCATCCTGGCACCCTGTTCACTGGCATAGGACTCTAAGAAGACCCTGTAAATCTGGGTCTTAAAATGTAGAGGAAGAAGATCATCTAAAATATCCTGGGGAGAAGGCTCATAGATAAAGTCCACCAATGGCTCCCCTTCCCGTACCTCCATAGGTTCAATAGGAAGGAGCCTATCCACCACTACATCCTGTCTAATGGCAGACTTAAACTCGTTATATACCACATAAACAGCATCGTATTTACCCTGAACAAACTCAGCTGTCATCAGCTCTGCCACCATGGCAGCTTGATCGTACTCCACCCTTTTAAGGAAAAAGTCCACAAAGGTCCTAGCCACTTGGTACTGGGGCCTGCGCTTAAAGTGGTCCCTGGCCTTTCTCCCTATAGCCAAAATGGAGACCTCCCCTCTTTCTCCCTGCTTCTCTGCCACAAACCCTTCAGCCCTCTTGAGGATATTGGCATTAAAGGCCCCACACAAACCCCTGTCAGAGGTGACTGACACCAGGAGAATCCTACTCTCTTCCTTCTTAGCCAAAAGGGGGTGAAGCTCAGGATTGGCCCTCAAAGCAAGAGAAGAAGCCATCTCATGCATCTTATAGGCGTATGGTCTCATAAGGAGAATGTCATTCTGGGCACGGCGAAGCTTAGCCGCCGCCACCAGTTTCATGGTATTGGTAATCTTCTGGGTGCTCTGGATGCTGGCGATCTTCCGCCTCATATCCCGGAGGTTGCTGCTCATGGCCCCCTCCTATACCACAAACGTCTTTTTGAACTCTTCCACCGTCCCTTTCATCTGGCCTTCCAAATCAGTGGGAATCTCCCTTTTGTCCTTTATCTCTTTGAGAATATCTAAATGAGAGCTCTTGAGATACTGTAGATACTCCTCCTCAAAACGGCGACACACATCTACAGGAAGGTCATCCAAATAACCGTTAATCCCCACAAAAATAATAGCTATCTGCTCCTCAACAGGCATAGGCTGGTACTGATCCTGTTTAAGGATCTCCACCATCCTCTCTCCCCTGATCAGGAGTTTCCTGGTAGACTCGTCTAACTCGCTGGCAAACTGGGCAAAGGCCTCCATCTCCCTGTACTGGGCCAGGTCCAACCTGAGCATGCCTGCCACTTGCTTCATAGCCTTGATCTGGGCAGCCCCGCCCACTCGAGAAACGGATAGACCCACAGATATGGCTGGACGCACACCAGCATAAAAAAGATCTGTCACCAAGTATATCTGACCATCAGTAATAGAAATAACGTTAGTAGGGATGTAAGCTGAAACGTCACCTGCCTGTGTCTCGATGATAGGGAGAGCCGTGAGAGAGCCACCTTTCAACTCCTCGCTCATCTTAGCGGCCCTTTCCAAGAGACGAGAGTGAAGATAAAAGATATCACCAGGGTAAGCCTCACGGCCAGGGGGACGCCTCAGCAAGAGGGACATCTCTCTATAGGCCTGGGCCTGTTTGGTAAGGTCATCGTAAATAATGAGGGCATGCTTACCCTGATCCCTAAACCACTCACCCATGGCACAACCTGCATAGGGAGCCAAATAGAGCAGCGGTGCAGGCTCACTGGCAGTAGCTGCCACCACCATGGTGTAATCCATAGCCCCATATTGGCGGAGCTTTTCCACAATCTGAGCAACCAAGGAGCGTTTCTGACCAATGGCTACATAGATACAATAGACATCGGTATCTTTCTGATTAATGATAGTATCAATAGCTATAGCCGTTTTACCCGTCTGCCTATCACCAATAATAAGCTCCCTCTGACCCCTACCAATAGGAATCATTGAATCTATAGCCTTCAGCCCTGTTTGAAGGGGTTCACAAACAGGCTGACGATCAACTACACCAGGGGCCAGCCTCTCTACAGGAGCAAACTCCGTAGCCTCTATGGGGCCCATGCCATCTATAGGCTGGCCCAAGGGATTCACTACCCTTCCTATAAGGGACTCTCCCACAGGCACCTGGACGATCCTTTTCGTCCTTTTTACCCTGTCCCCTTCCTTAATATAGACATCCTCTCCAAGGATAACTATACCCACACTATCCTCTTCCAAGTTGAAGGCCATGCCATAAACACCATGGGAAAACTCCACCAGCTCCGAGTACATAACATTGTCCAAGCCGTAGACGCGGGCAATCCTATCACCCACATAGGTAATGATACCCTCCTCGGCCAGCTCCACCCCTCTCTCGAAGTCTTCAATCCGCTGCTTTAAAATTTCGCTAATCTCTTCTGCCTTGATCTGCATACCTCTCACCCCTCTATGAGCTTCTCTCTAATCTGTTCTAAATTTCCCTTTATGCTTCCATCAAAAACCACACCGCCAAGAAGAGTCACCACCCCGCCAATAATGGAGGGGTCCTCTTCCACCTCCAAAACCACCTTTTTACCCACCAATTCCTGAAAACTTCTACTCAAATAAGCCACATCCTGAGAAGTAAGGGGCCTCGCCGTACGGACCCTTCCCCTCACTTGGCCCAACACCTCATCTGCCAGCTTTCTAAACTCCTCTATTATCATGTCCAAAAAGCTTATTCTCTCCTTTTCGATAAGTATGAGGACAAAGTTCTTCAAAGGGGAAGAGAGTCCCAAATCCTCCACCAAAATCTTCCCCATCTCTAAACGGTCTCTTCGAGGAACAACAGGCTGGGATAAATAGCGAAACAAACGGGGATTAGCCTCCAAAATCTGGGCAACCTTTCTAAGTTCATCGTAAGCCTTTTCAAAATCGCCCTTGTGCTCCTTGAGATTCTCCACCAGGGCATTTGCATAGCGGGTAGCCAGGGCTTTGCTCATTAATGCACCCCTCTGATCTTAATCTTAGTAGCATACTCCTCCAAAAGCCTCTCCTGATCTTCATCAGTAAAGCTCTCCTTAAGAAGCTTTTCAGCCATACCTACGGAGAGTTCAGCTGCCTCCTTCTGAAGCTCTATCCTGGCCTTCTTCACCTCCAAATCAGCCGCTGCCCCTGCCTGTTCCCGGATCCTCTCCACTATCCTCTCTGTCTCTTCCTTTATCCGCTTCACCTGCTCGTCCCTTTCCCTTTCAGCCTGGTAAAGGAGATCCTTTAGCTCTACCTCAGCACCTTTCACCTTTTCTGCGTACTCTTGGGCCCGTCGTTGAGCCTCCTCTTGAGCCTCCTTGGCCTCCTTCAAAGCTACCTCAATAGAATGAACCCTCTCTTTAAAGTAGTTTTTCACAGGCTGTCCAACGAACTTGTAAAGTAAAAATACAAAGATAACAAAATTTATAACCCGGAAGGCCTCCATCATAATACTCACATGATGGACCTCCTCCCCCTCCCCAGCTAAAGCCACACCCACAAATAAAAAGAACAATAACAAGGATAAAAGGATTTTCCTCAGCTCCTTAGATCCTACGACTCCCATTTTCCCCTCTCCTTGCTATCCAGAGGCCTTCCCAATAGACGCTCGGCTATGCTAATAGAAAGAACCTGGGCAAACCTCTCCAGTACCATTGAAGCCTCCCCTCTCTCCCTTTCAATCCTCTCTTTGATCTGCTTAAGCTGACCTTCAGCGTCTTCCCTGGCCTTCGCTAGGGCTTCCTTCTGACCTTCTACAGCCTGAAGCCTACCCTCATTTACCAACCTAAGGGCCTGCTGGCGAGCTTCAGCGATCTTTTCTTCATACTCCTTCATAAGTCTCTCCGCCTCCTCAGTAAGGCGGCGGGCCTCATCCATAGCACCTTCCACTTTCCCCTTCCGCTCGTCAAAAATATTCAAAATAGGTTTTAAAATAAGCGCATTAAAAAGGACAACCAAAACTATGAAATTCACCATCTGGATGAACAAGGTGTAATCCAGATTCACCATAATCCACCCCGCACCTGTTATTTATTTCTCAAACTCTCGCGGTGAGTAGCATAAAAAAAAAGAGAATGTCAAGGCCAAGAACCAATTCGGTAAATGGGATTTTGCCACCATCCTAACTATAGGGTTCCCTTTTCCATAGGTATCACCCTTTCCTCACCTTCCTCAAGCTCCATTTGACAATGGCCAGTGAAATGGGCACCTTCTTCCACTGCCAACTTAGGGGTAGCAACATCCCCCACCACCTTTCCTGAAGACAGGATCTCTACCCTATCCTTAGCAGTGATATTGCCAATCACTTTCCCTGCCACCTGAATAGAACCCACTTTCACCTCAGCTTGAACATCCGCCTCCCTCCCCACAACAAGATGACCATCAGAGGATATCTCACCTTCTATCTTACCGTCCAACCTCACCACACCATCAAATAGAAGGGTGCCTCTGAACTCCGTACCTTTCCCCAAAAAGGCTTGAAGCTCTCCCTTCACTTGCTCTTTCTTTGCCATATCATCCCCTCTCTCTATGCCTATGGTTGATACCTACTTTTAACTTACGGACAGAATGGGTGTCAATGTCAGTTAGCTACAGAGATACACCGGCCGGGTATAATAATACCCCCCCTTGCAACCATGAAACCGAGAGGGATAAGTAAAGAAAAGATGAAAGCCGTAGCCTTCATCTCTGATATACATGGTAACTTAGAGGCCTTGGAAGCAACTCTAAGGTTCCTAAAAAACCGGGGTGTTGAAACCATCCATTGCTTAGGAGATCTGGTGGGTTACGGCCCCGATCCTGGACCTTGCACAGCCCTCATTCGAAAGCATTGCCATGGCGTAGTAGCCGGAAACCACGATTGGGCTGTCATCGGAAAGACCCCTATAGACCTCTTCAATCCCATGGCGGAAGATACAGTCCTATGGACCAGGAGAATCCTTTCATCTAATGAGGTACTTTACCTTGAGAATCTTCCCCTAATATTAGAAATTAAGGAAGGGATCTTGGCCCACGCCTCCCCCATCAACCCAGAAGCGTGGTTTTACGTTACAGACTCCATCAGCGCAAGGGTGACACTGGACACCTATCCAAAAAAGAGGATTTTCATAGGCCATACCCACATTCCCCAGGCCTTTTCCTCATGGTCAAAGGGCATAAGAGAGCTGGCCTTCCCCTTTACCATGAAAGGGGAGATTCAATACCTAATAAACGTGGGAAGCGTAGGACAACCCCGAGACGGGGACCCCAGAGCTTGTGCTCTCACTATAGAAAATGAAAAAGCTATCCTTTGGAGGATCCCTTATGACGTAGAAACAACCGTCCAAAAGATCAAAGAACGGGGGCTACCCAAACCTCTGGGACAAAGGCTGCTGTTGGGCATCTGAGCCCCGTATAAAGATGGGGCCTTCCTTGACCATGGTGCCTAAATTTGTTAGTTTTCTTCGTGGGTTACACGTCCATCCATACAAATTTTGGGAAAGGAGTCAACTATGAAAAAGTATGAAACCCAGCAGATTAGAAATATCGGCCTCCTATCCGATGGGGGAACAGGAAAAACCACCTTGGCAGAAGCCATCCTCTTCAATGCTGGGGTAACCACTCGATTGGGAAGGGTGGGCGATAGTAACACCGTTATGGATTATGATCCCGATGAGCATTGCCGGGGATGTTCTATAAATGCTGCTGTGGCCTTCTTCCTCCACAAAGGCAGAAAGGTTAACCTCATTGATACCCCGGGATACGCCAATTTTATCTCCGACACCATTGGCTGCCTCAGGGTTATTGATGGAGCCATTTTCCTGGTAAGTGGTGTAGATGGCCTTAAGGTCCAAACAGAGAAACTCTGGAATTCGGCCAAGGAACTGAGAATACCCCGCCTGTTCTTCATCAACGAATTGGACAAACAGCAGACTAATTGGGAGAGGGTCCTCTCAGAAATTAAAGATGAACTGGGCATCAAACCCTCCTTAGTCACTTACCCTATAGGAAAGGGAGAAAGTTTAAAGGGGGTGGCAGACCTTCTTTCGGATAAAGCTCTTTTATTCCAAGAAGGGGCCCCTTCCTTAGGGGAAGTGCCTCCAGAATACAGAGAAGCAGTAGAAGCAGCCAGAAACGAGCTAGTAGAAGACATAGCAGAGACAGATGACGCAATCATGGAGAAATACTTGGAGGGGGAGGAACTCAGCCAAGGCGAAATTATAAGTGCCTTAGCCCACGGAGTGAAGGAAGAAAAACTCTTCCCTGTCCTCATGGGTTCCGCCTACGAAAACATAGGTGTCCATCCCCTCATGGATCTCATGGTAGAAGTCCTACCTGCACCCCATGAGAAACCCCCTATCAAAGGCATTAATCCCAAAACAGGGGAAGAAGAAGAGAGGACCTGCACAAAGGAAGACCCCTTCTCTGCCCTGGTGTTCAAAACCATCTCAGACCCCTACGCAGGAAAGATCTCCCTATTTAAGGTCTTTTCTGGAGCGTTGGATGGAGACTCCGCCGTCTACGACTCCACCAAAGAGGTGAAGGAAAGGGTGGGCAAGCCCTTCTTTATGATTGGGAAAGATCAGAAACCCACAGACAGGGTGATAGCTGGAGATGTGGGGGCTGTGGCCAAACTTAAGGAGACAAGAACGGGGGATACCCTCTGCTCTCCCGATGCCCCCTTCCTCTTTCCTCCTATTCCATTTCCCGAACCCATTCTGTCTTTTGCCATCAAGGCCAAAAGTAGAAGCGATGAGGAAAAGATCAGTACAGCCCTCCAAAGGCTTATGGAAGAAGATCCCAGCCTCCAGGTAAAACGGGACGAGCAAACCAAAGAACTGATCATCTCTGGTTTAGGACAGCTCCACTTAGAAACCATTGTAGAAAGGTTGAAGAGGAAGTACGGAGTGGAAGTAGAACTCCAAACCCCCAAAGTACCTTACAAGGAAACCATCAAGAAAAAAATGAAGATGCAAGGCCGCTACAAAAAGCAGACGGGGGGAAGGGGACAATATGGAGACGTATGGATTGAGATTGAGCCTTTACCCCGGGGGACGGGCTTCGAGTTTAAAAACCAGATTGTGGGAGGAGCCATACCCCGGCAATACATACCATCAGTGGAAAAAGGGGTAAGGGGAGCCATGGGAGAAGGGGTCTTGGCAGGATACCCTGTAGTAGACGTAAAGGTGATTCTCTATGATGGTTCCTTTCATCCTGTAGACTCCTCAGACCTGGCCTTCCAGATTGCCGGATCCATGGCTTTTAAAAAAGCTGCAGCCCAAGCCAATCCTATACTTTTGGAACCTATAATGACCTTGGAGGTCACCTCTCCCGACGACTGTGTAGGAGACGTTATTGGAGACCTCAATGCCAAAAGGGGTAAAATTCTGGGGGTAGAGGCCAAAGGGAAAAATCAAATCATAAGGGCTCAGGTACCCCTGGCAGAGATCCTCCGCTATGCCCCCGAGTTGAGATCCATAACGGGAGGAAGGGGAACCTACTCTATGGAGTTTTCCCACTATGAAGAGGTGCCACCCCACTTGGTCCAAAAGGTCATTCAAGAAAGCAAAGGAAAAGAGGGAGAATCCTGATTGAGAAACCTCCTTCACAAGATAAACTTGAGGTTGGACGCCACCCATAAATTGGGAGAAGAAAGGGAAGGTAAAAGGCGAAGCAGGGTCTACCTCCTTATAGGAATAATAGCCCTCTTGGGGCTCACCCTGGCTATCTACAAGATCTTAGGCTACCGGGCTGTAGAAAAGATAGAGGTTAAGATTGTACAACACCGTGGTCAAACCTTGGAAAAGAAAAGACCTCTGATCTCAGCAAAAACCCAAACTAAACCCCCACCCTCAGCCTCGCTTCCATCCCAGCCAACTCCAAAGGAAGAGATGAAAATGACAACCCAGCCACCGGGGATAAAGAAGAAAGAAGGAAAGAAAGTCATCACAGTACTCCCCAAAACCTTTCAGGAAACTCCCAAACCAACCCCCACCAAAGAAAAAATGCTTCCTCCCGAAAAGACCTTAGAGATAGCCATTTTCCCAGGGAAAACCCCTGGTCGGGTGATGGTGCTTTTGAAGAGTAAGGGTATAAAAACCCGAAAAGAAAAGAGAAAGACCACTGTGGATCTCTATCGGGTAGTAGTAGCTTCAACAGGAAAAAACCTTGCCAAAAAGCTGAAAGAGAAAACCGGGATCTTCCCCTGGAGACTTAAGAAGGACGGGAAAACCTACCTGGTGATAGCCTCTCTGATGAATGAAAAAGAGGCTCAAAAAATGATGAGAATGTTAAAAAGATTAAGGTTCTCACCACAAATCCTCACAGCCCAGAGGGATTTGAGTGTAAATGCCTTGGTTTTTTCTCTCAAAGAAAAATCTTGGGAAAACATGGAGCCCCAGTTGGAAAAAAGGGGAGCTCATACCTTAGAAATAAAAGCCCTGGAGTAAAGAGCTTCCTTTTCCCAGCCCGTGTCCACCACCTCCCAGGGAAAGGGCTCATGCCGATCCCTTGTCCTGTGAATATGATAGTAAAAACTTACGTTATGGGTCTTCAGTGCCCCATTCCAATCCCCCCCCATATCCAAAGAAGCTACCAAGGCCTCTCCCACCCTCCTGTCCCCCTTGGATATAAGCCCCTGTAACAAGGACCACTTGGGTCCCTCTCCCGTTACCACTACCCCTTTAACCCTTCTAAGGTCTGATTCCACTTTACGTATCTTAGCCCTCAATACATCCCTGGTCTCCATGGGAGACCACTGGAAAGGAGTATGAGGCTTAGAAACAAAGGGGGCCAAGCTGAGATGAATCTGGGGCAGAGGAAGCCCTCTCATCCTGCATTGATGAAACACCCCTTTGGGAAAAACCGATAGGGCCTCCACATCATCATACTTCTCCCCTGGCAGCCCTATCATAAAATAGAGTTTCAAGATCTGGGCTCCCTGCTCCACACAGAAAAGTAACCTATCCATAAGCAACTCCTGGGAAAGAGGCTTACCGACAGCCTTTCTCAATTCCTCCCCAGCCGCTTCTATCCCAAAGGTTCCCCGCTTGCTCTGGCCACAAACAGTCTTTAAAACCGCCAAAGGCGCATCCAATCTCAATGAGGAAAAGCTCACATCCTTCCCCAAAGAGAGGGCTTTATCCACAACCTCAACCAGATAGGGATAATGTGAGAGGGATGTGCCTATAAACCCCACCTTGGAAAAAGGCACATCCAAGGAGCTCAAAAGTCTCTTCTTATCCACCATTCTTAGGGGACGATAAAGATAGGCGGAAAGGCAAAACTTACATAGATAAGGGCACCCCCTACTTACCTCTAGGAGAAAGGCCTGGGGAAAAGCACCATAAGGTGTTACCAAAGACGACTGGTTACCCTTTTGGGAGAATCCCTGCCAATAAGCCCACTTTACAGGAAAAGGAGCATCCCCCCGGACTTCAAAGCGCAAAAAGCGACCAAAGTGATCGTATTTAGGATTATAGAAAGATGGAACATACACACCTGGAATCCAGGCTAATCGGGATAGAAGTCGACGAGTTCTTCCAATACCTTCCTCCTTCAAGACTTTGAGGACACGAGGTAACACCTCCTCACCCTCTCCCACTACTATAACATCAGCCAAAGGGGCAAAGGGTTCAGGATTGGCCGAGGGGACTATACCACCCATAATCACTAAAGGATCCTCCTCCCTTCGAAGGGAAGCCAGGGGCTCTACCCTGGACCAGTGCAACAGCCTGATCACATTCAAGAGGTCTAATTCGAAACTGATAGAGAAAGCCAACACAGGAAACTCCCTGGGAGAAGCCTTGACCTCCATGGAAACCAACTCCTCTCCCCTTTCAATAAGGGGAATTAAATGGGGCTCGGGCAGGAAACACCGGTCACAGGAAACGCCTCCAATAGCATTAGCCAACCGGTAAATGGTCTGGAATCCCATGTTGGCCATACCCACCCGATAGATGTTAGGAAAAAACAGGAGCATAGAAAGATCCCACCCTTGGGAACAGAGAGGGGCACCCTTCTCCTTCTCCAGAAGACAGTCCCAAGTGGCAGCCAAAGCCTTACAGATCAATGCCCATCCTTTTCCAGGATCCTCTGGATGATAGGTGGAAGATCCTCTAAATCCCCCCACTCCTCCAATAGAAACCTCTCCTCTTTATCTCTCTCTTCTCGGGTTGCCTGAGAATCTGGAGAGGAAGTAGCCTCTACCACTTCCCTTTCCTGAACCACCACCTCTGAAAATTCCTCTGTGAAACCCGTAGCTATCACCGTCACCCTTACCTCTTCTTCCACCCTCTCATCCACCACAGCCCCAAAGATAATATTGGCCTCCTCATGGGCAGCCTCGTAAATCACCACCGCCGCATCCCTCACTTCTGTAAGACTCAGATCAGACCCACCAGTGATATTGATGAGCACTCCCCTGGCCCCATCCACCTTTACGTCCTCTAAAAGGGGACTGGAAACGGCCCCCAAAGCTGCCTTTCTGGCCCTGTCTTCCCCAACGGCAACAGCCGTTCCCATGAGGGCAACACCCCGGCCTTCCATGATGGTCTTCACATCGGCGAAATCCACATTCACCAAACCTGGAACGGTGATGATGTCAGATATACCTTGGACACCTTGGCGAAGAACGTCATCGGCTATCTTAAAGGCGTCCCTCATACTGGTACTTTCATCCACCACCTGAAAGAGCCTTTCATTGGGAATGGTGATAAGGGTATCTACATGACCCTTTAACTCAGAGAGACCCTCATCGGCGTTTCTCATCCTCTGCCTTCCCTCAAAGAGAAAAGGCTTAGTCACCACAGCTACAGTGAGGGCTCCCACATCTTTAGACACCTGAGCAACTATAGGTGCAGCACCAGTTCCTGTTCCACCTCCCATACCCGCTGTCACAAAAACCATGTCAGCCCCTACCAATGCCTCCTTGACCCTGTCCACCTCCTCCTCCGCAGCCCTTCTGCCCACATCAGGATGGGCACCAGCCCCTAGACCTTTAGTTACCTTGGAGCCTATGTGGACCTTAAGGGGGGCCTTGCACCTATTCAGGGCCTGGGCATCTGTGTTAATGGCTATGAACTCTACCCCTTGAAGGCCATGTTCTATCATGTTGTCTACAGCATTCCCGCCAGCTCCCCCCACACCAACTACTTTCAATACCGCTCCTCGCATCAAATCCTCATCCAAAGTGATAAGGGGCATATCCCCACCTCCTTAGCTCTTCAAGGCAGACTCCAAGATACGAAGGACCAACTCCCTAAAAGAGATCCCAGCAGCCGCTGCAGCTTTAGGTAACAGACTGGTCTCCGTCATCCCAGGAATGGTGTTCACCTCCAAAGCATAAGGCGTGCCATCAGGAGAAAGGCGAAAATCCACCCGGGAGACATCCCGACATCCCAAGGCCCTGTGGGCCAAAAGGGCCATATGCTGGGTCATTACGAATGCCTCTTGAGAAAGCTGGGCCGGCACCTCGTACCGAGTCACTCCAGGTGTATACTTGGCCCTATAGTCGTAAAAGCCTCCCTCGGGAACAATCTCCACCACGGGAAGAGGCTCATCACCAAGGATGCCTACCGTTAACTCCCTTCCCTCCACATACTCCTCCACCAAAACCGTATCTCCGTATCTGTAGGCCTCCTGGAGAGCAGACTCCAACCCGCCTTCGTCTTTCACCAAGTTCACCCCAATAGTAGAGCCCTCTGCGGCAGGCTTAACCACCAAAGGATAGCCCAAGTCATCCAAAGGCACCTCCCCCGGCAAGGTCCATCCTTCTCTACGAGATATAGAATACCTGGGCACGGGAATGCCATGATAAGAAAAGAGTCTTTTAGAGGCCACCTTGTTCATAGCCAAAGCGCTGGCCATAACCCCTGAACCCGTATAGGGAACACCCATGTACTCTAATATTCCCTGTATCACCCCATCCTCTCCAAACCTCCCGTGGAGGGCTATAAAAACCACATGGGGCTTTATTCTATTCAAGGCATCCACCAGCTCATCCAAGTCTTCACCTACATCCACCTCCACCACATCCAGTCCTTCCTCCTCCATGGCCCGAGCCACAGCCCTCCCGGTTTTCAGAGAAACCTCCCTCTCAGAGGAGGGGCCCCCCAGGAACAAGGCAATCTTCATTCTCTTCAAAGATCCCTGCATAAACTATCTCCTCCTCCAAGGAGACGGAGAAGAAACCCTCCACCTCCCTTTTGATCACCTCTATGAGGCTCACCACATCCTTGGCTAGAGCTTCACCCATATTAACTATAAAGTTGGCATGCAGCCGAGACACCATAGCATCCCCCACCCGGAAACCCTTCAGACCCGCCTTTTCTATGAGACGTCCAGCTTCCTCTCCCTGGGGATTCCTGAAAATAGACCCAGCAGAGGGTTTGTCTAAGGGTTGAGACTCCCTCCTCTTTTTATTCAAGAGGGCCATCTCCCTACTGATTCCCTCCCTGTCACCAGGCACCAAGCTAAGGGTAGCCCCTACTATCCTTTTCCCTTCTAAACCCGATTTCCTGTAGCCCCAAACCAACTCATCCTTGGTCAAAACCTCCACTTTTCCCTCCATCAGGACCTCCACCTCCTCCACCAAATCCCCCAAAAAACGACCGAAGGCCCCAGCATTCATGACAAGCCCTCCCCCTATAGAGCCAGGAATACCTCCTAAAGCCTCAAGACCCGAAAGCCCTGCCTTCTGAGCCAAGACGGCGAGAGCAGTAAGGGAAGTCCCGCTTTGGGCCCAGATCCTATACCCTTCTATCTTAACCTTTCTCAAAGACCTGGTGAGTACCACAAGCCCTGGAAATCCTCCGTCCCCCACCAAAAGATTGGAACCCCCTCCCAAGAGGAGAAGGGGCCATCCCTCTTCCTGAGCCAGGACACAAAAATCCCTCAATTCATCCACATGAGCTGGTTCAGCCAGAAAGCGAGCAGGCCCACCAATCCTGAAAGTGGTAAGCCCTTTAAGGGGCATCCTCTCTCTCAGATTTCCTTCCCTTATCCTCACAAAACCTCCAGGATCTCTGTCCCTATTCTCCAAACATCACCTGCCCCAAGGGTAAGAAGCAGATCTCCACTATCAAGGTTATCTACGAGGTAACCCCTCACCTCTTCCTTAGTGGGCAGGTACAGGGTTTGGGGGCAGCTCCTATCTTTTACACCTCTCCAGACATCTTCCCCCGTCACGCCGTTAGGGGTCTCTCCCGCCGGGTATATATCCATAATGAGCAAACGGTCCACTTCATAAAAGGCATCCCAAAACTCCTCCAAAAGAGCCCTGGTCCTGGAGTACCTGTGGGGTTGAAAAACCACCACCATTCTCCTGTCAGACCAATGCTCCCTCACGGCCTGGAGGGTGTTCTTGATCTCTGTGGGATGATGCCCGTAATCATCTACCACAACTATCCCTTTCACCTCCCCTCTGAGGGTGATCCTACGATCTACACCTTTAAAGGAAGCCAGGGCCTCCACCGCTCTATTCCATGTCACTCCCATCTCCAAGGCAATGGCCAAGGCCCCCAAGGCGTTAAGGACATTGTGATTCCCAGGGAGGGGAAGGGCAACTTCGCCCAACTCCTCCTCTTCACGGGAACAGATAAAAGTCTGTACACCTTTGCCCTTTGTCAGACCCTTTGCCCTATAAAAGGCCCCTGGGGAAAAACCATAGGTTAGGACATCTCCTTGAATCAGTCCCCGGAGAACAGGGTCCTCCCAACAAACCACACTTAGCCTCTGGACCCTCCCTAAAAAACCTTTAAAGGCCCCAGTCAATTTTTCAAAGCTACCGTAATGGTCCAGATGCTCCCGATCCACATTGGTCACCACGGCGTAATGGGGCAAAAGACGGAGAAAGGAACCATCGCTTTCGTCTGCTTCGGCCACGATAAGATTCCCCTTACCCAAAAGGGCATTGGTATCCATGGAGAGAAGCCTACCTCCCACCAGGACCGTGGGCTCCAGGCCAGCGCACATAAGAATAGAAGCTACCATAGAAGTAGTAGTGGTCTTCCCATGGGAGCCTGCTACAGCCAACCCCTCCTTTTGGGACATAATCATAGCCAGCATCTCTCCCCTATGAATGACAGGGATACCCCTCACCTTAGCTCTTTGAAGCTCGGAATTGTCCCCTTTTATGGCAGTTGAATAGACCACTAACCGGGCACCTTCTACCTGCTCCCCCCTATGGCCTATATAAACCCTGGCCCCCAGCTCCTCCAACTGGTCTAAAAGCCTGTTTTTCTGAATATCTGAGCCACTCACCTCTACGCCCATGGAGAGGAGAATGCGGGCCAAGGCACTCATACCCACACCCCCCATACCCACAAAGTGAACCCTACCTTCCAGCACCCACCACCTCCTGACATCTCATAGCTATATCCCGAGCTGCCTGAGGCCTACCCATCTCCCTGGCCTTCCGGCCCATATCTTCCAGCACCTCCTCATTGCCAATGAGATTCAAGATCCTCTCCCCCAACACCCCAGGAGTCAACTTATCTTCTGTAATTACCACCCCTGCCCCCCTTTCTTCCAGGGCCTTAGCGTTCCGTAGTTGATGACTCCCTACGGCGTGGGGAAAGGGTATAAGCAGGGACGGCTTCCCCAAGGCAGTCACCTCCGCCAAAGTAGTAGCCCCCGCTCTACAGACCACCAGATGGGCCGTGGCATAGGCCCTGCCCATTTCATAAACAAAGGGGGCTACATAGGCCTCAAGACCTGCCTGGACATAGGCCTCTCTGACATCTGTATCATTCCCCTCCCCCGTTTGATGAATAAAAGCCAGCTCATTCTTATGGCTAGAGAATAATGCCATGTCTTCCATAATGGCCTCGTTGATCCTTTTGGCCCCTTGGCTTCCCCCAAAGACAAGGACCACCTTCCTCCCAGAAGAAAGGCCAAAGAAACCTGGCTCCCCATACGCCTCCAAAAGTTCCCTCCTCACAGGATTCCCCGTCACCAGGACTCTCGCCCTCTTGGGAAGCCCTTTAGTACCAGGATAAGAAAGAAACACCTCCCTAGCAAAGGGGGCTAAAAGCCGGTTGGCCAAGCCACAGATGACATTTTGCTCATGGAGAAAAAGGGGGATACCGAGGGAAATAGCAGCCAAACCACCAGGGAGAGAAGCGTACCCTCCCACACCCAACACCCATTGGGGACGAAGCCCCCTCAAAAGCCGTAAAGACTGAAAGTAACCCACTACCAACTTAAACAACGCCACAGCACTTCTCATTCCCTTTCCTCTAAAGCCCTCGGCAGTGATGGTATGCAGAGGGTATCCCTCCTTCGGCAGTACCCTTGCTTCTATTCCTTTAGATGTACCCACAAAATGAACCTCTTCCCAGCCCAATACTTTCATTTCCTTGGCCACTGCCAAGCCTGGAAACAGATGTCCCCCTGTACCTCCACCGGCAATGACCATCCTTTCAGCCAATCCAGTCCTCCTCAAAGGCAGGGGGCTCTCTTAAAAGAGCTACCTTACAGGTAAAAATTTACAAGCCAGGATTCCTCCAAAAAACAAACAGAGAAAGCCCCAGCCCAAAGAAGAATATCCCAAGAGTTTTCAAAAAGTAAAGTGATCCTCCTTCTGGTAAAAAAGGGCCTCCCTAAAGGGGAGACCCCGGCATAAAATCCGTCAAAGGATCAAGAAATTTTAATAGTGGGATATTTCTCCTCCTTGTCCCACTCCTTCAGTATCCTGCGCAAAAGTTTCCCAGTAGGAGTCCTGGGAAGCTGATCACAGAAGGCCACAGCCCTTGGCAGCTTATAGATAGCAATATATTCTTTGCAGAACTCCACCAGTTCTTTGGCCATATCTTCAGATGGAGAATGACCCTCTTTAAGAATGATATAGGCTTTGGTGATCTCTCCCTTGAGAGGATCCGGAGAGCCAATGACACCAGCATCGGCCACAGCAGAGTTCTTCTTGAGGGCATCCTCAACCTCAGAGGGTCCGATGCGGTAACCAGAACTCTTTATCATATCGGACTCCCTGGAAACGAAAAAGATGTATCCTTCCTCATCCGTGTAAACGGCATCGCCAAGTTTAGCCCGTCCTTCTAAAACAGACTCCTTCTGAGTCTTAAGGAGACGCTCGTTATCAGCGTACGGCTTCCAATAAAGGGGACCAGTGGGACCCACAACGGTGAGTTTCCCTACATCCCCAGATTTACATTCATTGCCATTTTCATCCAGAACTTTAATATCGAAGCCAGGAACAGGGATACCAATGGACCCGGCCCTAGGCTTCATGTTCACGGCATTAGAGGTTATAAGGTGAACCATTTCTGTAGCACCCAAACCCTCATAGATGTACTGCCCAGTCTTCTCATACCAAGCGTTAAAGGTCTCTACACCAAGGGCGTCTCCCCCCGTGGTAGACATCCTCAAGGAGCTGAGATCATACTTGTCAAGGTCGGGGAAGCGCAGCAGCGCCCTGTAGGCCGTGGGCAAGCCGGTGAGAACGGTGACCTTGTGCTTTTGAATGGTTTCCAAAAGTACATCGGGAGCAAACTTCCCTATGAGACATACCGTGGCTCCACCGTAAAATGGAATAAGGGCAAAGGTCCCAAAACCCGCTGCAAAGGAGACAGGAGCTGAGCCACCCAGAATATCTCCTTCCACCAATCTCCATACGTACTTGTTAACCAAATAACTCTCGCACAGAAGCTCCTTGACAAAATGAATGCAGCCCTTGGGAGGTCCCGTAGTCCCAGAAGTATAAAGGAGTACCCCCACATCATCAAGGCCAACGTTCTCTGTAAATAGCTTTCCACTGCCCTTCTCCAGGAGACCAGCATAAGAGAGGTACCCTTTGGCTTCCCAATCTTTGGGAGATCCCCCCACTACTATAACATTCTCAGTAAATTTGAAGCTGTCCTTGGCCTTCTCCACTTCCCCAATAAGAGGCGCAGAAACAAAGATATACTTGGCCTCTGCGTTGTTTAGGGTAAAAGCTATCTCGTCCTTGCTCCAGAGGGGAGACATGGGTACAGGAATAGCACCCAGCCTCATAATGGCAAAAATGGTGGCCAGAGCTTCAGGACAGTTAACCATACGGATAGCCACCCTGTCCTGCTTCTCCACACCCTGCTCAGCAAGGCTACTAGCAACACGGCAAGAAGCCTCCTGAAGCTCAGTATAACTCGTGAATTTTTCACCAAAAATAACTGCTGTCCTCTTCCCCCTTCCCCCGTCTATATGCCTGTCCAAAAGAACATAAGCTAAATTGGTGTTATCGGGAATAATAAACTCATCGGGAAAGGTGTATTGGGGCCAGTATTCCTTAGGCGGGAAGTAATTCTCGGGTATCTTAGCCATGATGCACCTCCTAAAAAACTTTCTGAGATTTTTGTGTTGCAAACCAGGTTTGGGGTAGCACATTGTGTTTGTGGTGTCAAGGTCTCAAAGGCTTGACGGGAGGCCCCTTAGGCCCATATAGAAAGTAAAGATCCAGGGGGAAAAGTTATGTCAGTTCTGGATAAAAGATACGAGATAATTGTCCCTTGCAGCCATATCGAACAGCTTCCCTGCATCCTCAACATGGACGTAGATGCCCTCTACTTTGGAATAAGGGGATGGAGCCGATCCAATAGAGAGCTGGAGTTCTCCATTTTCCAAGTGGAGGAGCTCTGTCGAAGAAGCCATGGCAAGGGCAAAAAGGTCCTTTTAAGCTTCAACCTTATGCCTAGTCCCATGGAAGTGGAGCAAGCCTGGATCACCCTAAGGGAAGTCCTGCTAAAAGGGATAGACGGGGTTATCTGCAGCGACCCTTCCCTAGCCATGCGAATCAGAGACAGCTTCCCCCAAACGGAGGTCCACGCCAGCTTAGGCACTCTCATCCTCTCCTCAGAAGAGGCACTTTTCTGGGGCGATATAGGCGTAAAAAGGATAGTCCTATCTCCCCATCTCACCCTTGAAGAAATCCAGGAACTATCCCTCTGCCTCTCCCACCGAGGAATAGAAACCGAGGTAATGCTCTTTGGAGTCAGATGCCAGGCTACCCTCTTAGGCATTTGCAGGATGAGCAGCTATTTTGATATGAACCTGGAAAATTCGGGTTTGAGAACAGTGATCTGGTCAGGAAGCTCGAAAAGGAGCGGCGTCTGTTATCGCACCTGCGCCCAAGAGTGGAAGGAGGTTTCAGGAAGAGAATGGGTGTGGTCTCCCCAGGTCTACTGGGACATAGAAAAGCTACCTGCTCTCCTTCAATCAGGGGTAAAGGCCTTCAAGATAGGATCCAGGGGTATGGATTGGGAGAGGTTAAACACTCTGGTAAAAGCTCTACGGGAAAAAATGAGGGAAGAGGAGAGTTATGTTTGAGCTGAGTACCCATATACCTACCATGGAAATACTGAAAGAAACGGACATCTCTTCTTACCATACCCTGTACTTGGGAGACCCCACCTGCCCCTATGTCCCAGGCAATATCTCTTACCATCCGGACCTCTTGAAAGAAGCCTTATATCTGGCTAAGGAACAGGGAAAGGAGTGCTACCTTAGCCTCTATGCCGAGCCCCGGAACAAAGATCTCCCCTGGATAGAAAAGCTTTTGGAAGCTGCTTCCTCCCTACCCTTGGACGGCATCGAAGTTCACAATCTGGGTTTAGTAAGGCTTATAAAAAGGATGAACATGCCCTTCCCCATCCACTTAGGGGTCTTTGCTAACCTCTATACCCACGAAACGGCAAAGCTCCTTTATGGAATGGGAGTGAATAGGGTCTTTCCCAATCCAGAACTCTCCTTAGAAGAAATCAATTATATAAGGACCCACGCACCCACCCAAGTCACCCTCCAAATCCACGGAAAAATCCCATTAGGCATCTCTGAAGGCTGTTTCATCTTGGAGCATCGACAAGGAACCTGCGAAGAGCTTTGTTTCAAACCCCACTGGCTGACCTCAGGCAAATGGACATTAAAAAACATAGGCCGGGCCACGGTCAGTGGGAGAGACCTCTGTCTCATAGAATACCTGGGATCCCTGTATTGGAGAGGCTTTAGAACCTTCTATATTCAAACCCTCAGGGAATCCAAAAGATACATTGAAACTATAGGCACCATTTATAGAGAGGCCTTAGAAAGGATAGGCCAAGGTATTGACGATTATATTGACCCTTCATCCATAGGGCTTATGTACGAACTCTCCCCTTATGGCTTCTGCAATGGATACCTCTTTAGGAGATCAGGTCATCGCTATATTGGCCGGCTCTTCGGGGGAGAGAGGATCAGTCCTTTGGAAGTCCCCAAGGAGGAATGGAGTTATGGAGAATAAAGTCTCTTTATTGGCCCCGGGGGGAAGCCCCGAGATGGCCCAGGCGGCCTTTTTAGCCGGAGCTGATGCCGTCTATGTAGGGGCCTTAGGCTGGAGCAGAAGGACAGCTCGGTATGAACTTCCCGACCAAGATATTGGGGCCATCAATCAATTGGCCAAAGAAATGGGGAAGGGGGTGAGGGTAGCCCTCAATACCAACTTCTCCCCCTTAGAGATGGACCTATTCCTAAAAAAGGTAGAACGCTTTGCCCAATGGGGTGTTCATGGGCTTATCCTCACTGATCCAGGGGCTATGTTTTTAGTTAAAGAAAGTTTCCCTCAATTAGAGGTCCACGTGAGTGCAGGAGCCAACGCCATCAACCTGGAGGATCTTCGTTTTTACAGAGAGATTGGGGTAGACATGGTGGTAGCCCCATGCAACCTCACTGTAGAAGAGATCACCGAAATCAAAAGGTACGTGGATGTTGGCATCGAAGTGTTCCTCCACTCCAACACATGCTTCACCTACTTGGGGAAATGCCTCATGTCCAGCTATTTCAGGTATCAATGGCATCGGGACCAAGAAGGAAAAAATCACTTTTGGGGATCCCCCAATAGAGGGGGCTACTGCCACAGGGTGTGCAAAGCCCAATGGTCCATGGAAAAAGGAGACCCGGTCCTTCTCAAGAACGACATGTTCCTGGCCTTCTCCAACATACCCCGTTACTTAGAAGCTGGGGTAGACTGCCTAAAAATACAAGGAAGGGAATACTCTATAGACCTCATAAGCGACATTGTGTCCTTCTACAGAAGTCTTTTGGACGAGCTAACCCAACAAGGAAAGGAAGTGGACATGGCTGCCTATCTCACTCAGCTCGAGGAAATCTCCATGAAAAGAGATGCCCAGAGAAACAGCAGAACCCACACGGTCCTTCAAGAAGTAGTGGAAGAAATCCCCTTACCGTTATAGCCAGTGGGTATGGCCCGTGGCTTTTGAAATAAGTCTTAGGGTGAGGTTTGGAGATACAGACCCCTATGGGGTTATGTACTTTGCCTCCTTTTTTAAGTATGCCCATCAGGCTTTAGAAGATTACCTCAGATATAAGGGCATGTCCCCGGAAGAATTCTTCAAAAACCCCGATAGAAACCTGGGCATGCCTGTAATAGCTGCAGGAGGAAAATTCAAGAAGCCCGTCAAGTATGGAGAAGAAGTAAAGCTGAAGGTATCGCCCGCCCACAGGGGGACATCCTCCATCACATTCCACGTGGAATTTTGGCAAAGTAAAGGTTTTTGCGGTAGTGTAGATTTAGTGCTGGTAGCCATAGACCGATCATGGGCTACCAGAAGGCTACCACCTGAACTCGAAGCCTTGGAGGTGGAGGATTGAAAAAAACGGGTATCTTTTATCATCCTTCCTTCAGCCGCAAAAGCTATATGACCGTGGGAAATCGCCTCGCTGACTTCCCAGAAGCATTAGACCCCCTTTTAGAGAAAAAGGGGGAAAGGCTGGTTTTATTTGAGTGCAAACCGGTAAAGGAAGAACTGGTCCTCAAAATCCATACCCGAGAAATGGTAGAAATGGTGAGGAGAGACCCCTTCTGCTCTACCGCCTTCTACTCGGTAGGAGGGGTAGTGGAAGCATCCGAGAAGATAATGGAAGAGCATATCACCAATGCCTTCTGTTTCATAGGAGCAGGGGGGCACCACGCAGGGAGAAACTACTTCTGGGGAGCCTGCTGTCTCAACGATGTGGTGCTATCCATTGTGAACATGAGAGAAAAGAAACTAGCTAACAGATTCGCCATACTGGACACCGACGCCCATCACGGAGATGGTACCAGGGAACTAATTATGAATGATCCAGACATCCTCCACCTCTGCCTCTGTGACAGAGATTGGGAAAGCCCAGATGGAACCAAGGCGGATCTTGATGTCACAGAGGTCTATTACGGGGGCAGCCCCGACCAAGTCTATCTATCCATAGTAGAGAAGGCTTTAGAAAAAGTAGAAACATGGCAACCCGACCTCTTTTTCTGGTACTTCGGTTTTGACACCTGTTCAGGAGACTATGGAAGTTTAGGGTTGAGCAGAACAACCTATCTACAAATATGCAAGAGGTGCAAAGAAACTGCCTACGCCTGTCAAGACAAACTCCAAGTAGTCTTAGCTGGGGGAGCGGTAAGAGAGACAGCCACCTGGCTCTTGCCCAAAATTATCTGGATCTTGGCTGAGGACTAAAATGAAAATATCCAAAAAAGTTATCTTAGAATTTCCAAAGCATACCTGGGATCAACCTGTAATTTACACCCTCCATTCCAAGTATCATCTCATGTTCAACATTCTTAAAGCCAAAGTTACCCCCAAATCAGAAGGCCTTATGATCTTAGAGCTTTCCGGAAACAAGGAGGACTTTGAAAAGGGGATAGAATTCCTCAAAGAAATGGGGGTAAGGGTAAGATACCTGGCCGCCGATATCACCAGAGACGAAGAGGAATGCACCCACTGCGGCGCCTGTACTGCCATCTGCCCCACCCAGGCCCTTCACATAGATAGGGGAAGCATGGAGGTTATTTTCGACAAAGAGAAGTGCATCGGCTGCGAGTTATGCGTTTCTGTATGCCCCTTTAGAGCTATAGAACTCAAATTCTAAACCTGAACAAGTACCCTCAACGACCCAGACGAAGGCTTGTAGATCATAAAAATAAACCCTCTCCTTATTTCCAGTGGATAAGACAAATCAAACCCCATAACTGGTTCTATACTCCGAGTCTCTCCATTTCTTGGACCAACTTGTCAACATGGCCCTTTGCCTTTATGTTCCGCCATCTCTTGAGAATGGTGCCATCAGGACTGATGAGGAAAGTAGAGCGAATGACCCCCTTTGTCACCTTGCCATACATCTTCTTATCGCCGAAGGCACCGTACTCCTCCATCGTCTTCTTATCAGGGTCACTCAAAAGATAGAAGTTGAGTCCATACTTCTCCTTGAACCTCCTATGGCTGGTCAAACCATCCGGACTCACCCCTACGACTACGGTCCTATCCCCAATCCTGTTCATACTATCCCGAAAGTCGCAGGCCTCGGTAATGCACCCCGGTGTATTGTCCCGGGGATAAAAGTAGAGG
>WFSI01000035.1 GCA_015486105.1 Aquificota bacterium
CACCAAGCTGATGAAACCCTCCTCCATAAAGGAGACCATCTTTCACATCAAAGAAGCCCAAAAGAAGAGTACCCAGGGCCCCACATGTCCCATGCACAGAGATGGCCCCAACAGGATCATCAATCCTGATTCTGTCAAAGAAGAGCACGGAGAGGACCATTGCTATACCTGCTATTAGTCCTATTATAGCTGCACCAAGGACCGAGACAAAAGCACAGGGGGCAGTGATGGCAACCAGCCCAGCCACGATCCCATTGAGGGTAAGGCCAGCATCGGGCTTACCGAACTTGACCCAGGCAAAGAACATAGCACCCAGAGCACCTGTGGCAGCAGCTATATTGGTGGTGACAGCGATATGGGCAATATCAATGCTGGCAGCTGCCATTGTACTGCCCGGGTTGAATCCGAACCAGCCCAGCCACAGGATGAAAACACCCAAGGTGGCTAAGGGAATGCTGTGCCCTGGAATGGCTTGAGGTTTGCCCTCTCTGGTGTACTTGCCCAGCCTGGGACCCAACATATAGGCCCCTACCAGGGCTATCCATCCCCCTACCGAGTGGACCACCGTGGAACCTGCAAAATCCTTGAAACCCAGAGAAGAAAGCCACCCACCACCCCATGCCCAGTGACCTGAAACAGGATAGATGACAAGACTAATGATGAAACTATAGAAGAGGTAAGCCGGAAATCTGGTCCTCTCCGCCATTGCCCCCGAAACAATGGTAGCCGCTGTCCCGGCGAAGACAAGCTGGAAAAACCATGCAGCCAACACAGGTACCGAAGTCCATGCCAAAGCCGAAAAGACGTCAGGCGAGCTGTGGCTCCCTACAAAGAAGCCATGGAATCCAAAGATAGGGTTCCCATTGCCAAACATGATGGCAAAGCCCACAACCCAATAAGCTACGGAGGCGATGCAGAAGTCCATCACGTTTTTCATGAGTACATTGACAGCATTCTTGGCTCTGGTGAACCCCGACTCCAACATGGCGAAACCTGCCTGCATCCAGAAAACCAGGAAAGCAGTGACCAATACCCAAATAGTGTCGGCCATGTACTGGGCATGGGAGACAGCCTTGCCATCCACCTTACCATCCAGGGCCCACGCAAGGGACGGCACCAATAGTATTACCCAGAAGACCCACTTCTTAAAACCTTTTCCCACCATAACCCACCTCCTGAGAGATTTCGGAGGTAAATTTACACTTATTGTGCATAATTCCAAGATCTATATTGCACTATTATTGTGCAATATAGGGAACCAAAAGAAAAAGGCCCGGGATATCCCGGGCCCAGACAAAGTGATCCTGCCGGAGACAGTGGTCAATCGGTGTAGGCCGACTCCTTGTGCTGAGAAAGGTCCAAACCAGTGATCTCATCACCTTCTGAAACCCGGAGCCCCACCAGGGCATCCACCACCTCGTAAATGATAAAGGTCACCACTCCCGAAAAGATAGTAACGGCCACCACCCCTACCACCTGGACAACAAGCTGATGGGGATTTCCTGAGAAAAGTCCATTAGCTCCTCCAGGATTGACCAGTTTACTGGCGAAGAGGCCCACAGCCAAGGTTCCCAAGGCTCCTCCCACCCCGTGGACACCGAAGACGTCCAGAGAATCGTCATAACCAAACTTGTTCTTCAGCACGGCCACGAAGAAGTAACACACCACACCCGAAGCTATACCTATGACCATGGCGGACAAGGGCGCCACAAAGCCGGAAGCGGGAGTAATGGTGGCTAAGCCTGCCACGGCGCCTGTAGCCGTTCCCAGGGTCGTAGGAGCCCCACTCAGGATCCATTCTATCAATGCCCATGTGAGGCCTGCCGCCGCCGCTGCAGTATTTGTGGCTACAAAGGCATTGGCAGCCACACTGTTGGCCGCCAATGCACTTCCCCCGTTGAAGCCAAACCACCCAAACCATAGACAGGTGAGACCCAGGTAAACCATGGGCAAGTTATGAGGTGTCATGGCCTGTTTGGGATACCCCAGGCGTTTGCCAAGGAGTATGCACATCACCAAAGCGGCTATGCCAGCGTTGAGGTGGACCACCACACCTCCGGCGAAGTCCAGCATCCCCATCTTAGCCAGCCATCCCCCGTGGCCCCATATCCAGTGACACACAGGGTCATAGACCAAAATGGCCCACAGGAGAGAAAAAATCACGAAACCCGAGAACTTGATACGCTCGGCAAAGGCACCGATAATGAGGGCCGGGGTGATGGCGGCGAACATACCCTGAAAAAGCATAAAGGCGAGGTGAGGCACCGTGGAGGCATAAGGACCCGGAGTTCCTCCCACTCCTCTCAAACCCAGCCACTGGAGACCACCCAAAAGGCCCTTTCCCACATCGGGGCCAAAAGAAAGGGAATAACCAAAGAGCACCCACTGGAGACTCAAGATGCAGGCCAGAAAAAGGCACTGCATGATGATGGAGAGCACGTTCTTGCTCCTCACCAAACCCCCATAAAAGAAGGCCAGGCCCAGGGTCATGAGCATCACCAAGGCCGCAGAAAAAAGAACGAAGGCGGTATCCCCTGCATTGATCATGTCAATCCCTCCCAAAGTTTTTTGCATTGCATCTATGCAGGTGCTAGCGCCATGGAAGGGGATTTACAAGAAGCTTAGTGAACAATTTATGTGCAAACAAACCCCTCTTGGCACCCCTTAAGGGCATGCCTTACTTGCTACAATGCCCTCAAAAACAAGAGGTTTCTCTTCTAAATCTTGTAACCCTCCTCTCCGTGGAGCTCCAAATCCAAGCCTGTCTGCTCCACTTCTGGTTCAACCCTGAGGCCGATAACAGCATCCAGGATCTTGAGGATAACGTAGGTGAGGACAAAGGCGTAGACTATGGTCACCCCCGAAGCCAAGACCTGCTTACCAAACTGGATGGCCGATCCTGTAAAGAGTCCTCTGGCCCCTACCACTGCCACAAGACCCGTGGCCAGGGCCCCCCATAGTCCCCCAACTCCATGAACACCGAAGGCATCCAGAGAATCGTCGTAGCCGAACTTCACCTTCATAACTACGGCGCCGTAACATATAACTCCCACTGTAGCACCGATGAAAAGTGCCCCCAGGACATTGACAAAACCCGCAGCAGGAGTAATAGCCACTAAACCCGCCACTAAACCCGAGCAGAAACCTATGGTACTGGCCTTTCCATGCTGTATATACTCTATGACCAACCAAGACAGAGCAGCTGTTGCAGCGGCCACGTGAGTATTTACAAAGGCCAGAGCCGAAAGCTTGCCCGAAGTTAGGGCGCTTCCAGCGTTGAAACCAAACCAACCAAACCAAAGGAGGCCAGCCCCGATAGCCGTCAACACCACATTGTTGGGCATGATAGGCTCCCTCAAAAAACCTTTTCTCTTGCCCAAGACCAAAGCAGCTGCCAAAGCTGATATCCCTGCATTTATATGGACCACTGTTCCTCCCGCAAAGTCTAAAGCCCCCAGACGTGCCAACCACCCCCCGTAACCCCAGACCCAGTGACAGATGGGGTCGTATACCAGAGTAGACCAGAGAAGCAGGAAGACCACATAAGCAGAGAACTTCATCCTCTCCACCAAGGCCCCCGAGATGAGGGCAGGAGTAATGATGGCAAACATCATCTGAAAAGCCATGAATGCCAGCTGAGGCACAGTGGGAGCGTAAACGGGACTGGGCTCCATACCCACTCCCCTGAGGAAGAGATGATTGAGTCCACCTATGACATGCCCCACATCGGGGCCGAAGGCCAAAGAGTAACCTATAACCACCCACTGGATGGTAATGACACCCAAGGCTATGAGACTCATCATAACAGCATTGAGAACGTTCCTACTCCTCACCATGCCTCCGTAAAAAAAGGCCAAGCCTGGGGTCATCAGCATAACCAAAGCAGTGGACACCAGGAGCCAAGCTGTATCTGCCCCATTCACCGTGCCCCCTCCAGCAGCAAATGACAGAGAAGGCAAAAGGAGAAAAACCAATGTGAGTATAAACTTTATTGTCATAGCAAATACCCCCTTGAAAATCTTTTGCCAAAAAATGACCTTTATTAGTCTTAATCTCAAGGGAATATATGCACTATTAATATGCAAAGAAGGTATATAATATAACAAAAAACGGGGTAACCCTTATGGTTACCCCAGCGAAAAATCAGCGACCAAAGTAACCGGTTATAGCAGTCTTGCTCAGTACATAGGGTTTCAGGGAATTCTCGAACTCCCGGATGGAAAGCCTGCCAGACAGGTCTACCTTCGCCACTTTCAAAGCATACACGGTGAACACATAGGGATGATCCCCTGTGCCTGGTGGGGGCTGGGGCCCTCCGTAACCCGCAAAACCAAAGGAATTGACCAGCTCCACGGCTTGGGAAGGCATGGATTTCTCCGAGGCCCCTTCTGATAATGCATGAACTGTAGCGGGTATATTTATCACCAGCCAATGTACCCAGTTTCTTGCCACGGGGTGAGGATCATAACAGGATAGGGCAAAGGACATAGTTCCCTCTGGTGCCCCTTCCCATTGGAGGGGGGGCGATATGTTCTCCCCTCCCGCTTCTGGCATAACATACTTTATAGGGATCTTTCCCCTATCACTAAAGACCGAAGAAAATAGCTTCATCTTTCCACCTCCCCACAAAGTCTCCCAGCCCAAAAGGACCAGGGAAAATACCATAAGTACCAACACCCTTCTTACCATGGCTCACCTCCTACAAAACCATTTATCCAGCCCCTAATCCCTTTGCTTTTAAGAAAACCCTCCTGGCCAAAGGCCAAAAACAGGCCACTGCAGCTATAGGTAGAAGGACCACTATTAAAAGGTCCCTAAAGGGATGGGCCCTAACTATACCAAAGTGATAGCCCAGATAAGCATACATAAGGGTAGTTGGAAAGATGCCCAGAGCTGTAGTCCATAGAAAGGTGGAAGGGGGCAATGGAGATAGGGCCAAAAGGGGGTTAAGGAGAAAATAGGGAAAGGCCGTGCTAAAGCGTAAGGCCAATATATAGTGCACCCCATCTCTTCTCAGTTTATCGTAGACGCCCTGGAGCTTACCTCCCAAGTGGCGCTGTACCCATGCCCTAAGGAGATAACGGGCCACAAAGAAGGCTAACATGGCACCAATAGTAGATGCCACTTCAGCCAAAAAAGCTCCTTTCAGAAAACCGAAAAGAAACCCTCCTACCATGGTAAGGAATGCAGTAGCCCCCGGGATACACAGGGTAGCTACCAATAGATAAATCCCCACATACAAAAGGACCGATAGGAAGGGATGATGGGAAACATATAGCTGAACGTTTCCTCTGTAAGCATAGAACCTCTCCTCTTTGAAATACTGGTTCCCCCCCAAACGATAAAAAGCTACAATCAATGAGACGAGGACCATTAGAAGAAAAATCTTCCTTATAGTGGTCATACTTATATCTCCACTCCCAGGAATCTTCGAGCCATTAACCCTATAAGGAAAGAGATTACGGCCACGCCCATGCTGATGCTAAACATTTCTATAAACATCCCCTTAAAATCTCCATCCTTTACCACAGAAACAAAGAAGGAAAAAAAGTAGATCACCAGCACCGCATCTACCACTGCCACAAAGAGAGCCACCAGGTAATGGGAAAAAATGAAATACGGTGCCACCAAAAGAAAAACCGTGATGAGATATGCTATGCCTGTGTAAAAACAGGCCTTGAAGGGACTCCTGCTTTCTCCTTCCGACTTTTGAGAGAGATACTCGGAAGCGGACATGGAAAGGGTGGCTGCCACCCCTATGATGAGACCTGCAGCCCCTATAACCTTGGCCTTTTGAAGAGCAAAGGTGAGCCCTGCCAAAGAACCTGTGAGCTCTACCAAAGCATCATTGAGCCCCAAAACCATGGAGCCGATGTAGCCGATACGCTCCTCCTCAATCATTCCTATAAGCAATTCCTCATGTTCGAATTCATCTTTGAGAATTTCCTCAGCCTGGGGCACATCCCCCACCATCTGGGCATAAGCCTTTTCGGCTTCATCCTCCTTTCTCTCCATAACCTTTATGGCAAAGGTGAGGCCCAGAATCCAGGCCACAAGGGTGTAAAAGAAGACCTTCCAGCGGCAGGGAGAAACATCTTCCCCACTAAGTTCCTTCCAAACATTGTAGTGACGCAGTTCATCCTGAGCGATCTTTTCTAAGACCGGGCTGTTTTCCCCCTTAACCCTCTTAGCCAGGCGCCTATAGACATGGTACTCCGTGATTTCATTCTTCTGAAAGGCCAAAAAAGCATCCCCTTTTTCTTTAATCATCCTTCTCGAACCCCCCAATTATCCTTTTATACAGTGCCTCCATAAAAATCGGAACACCAAGGTCCTATTTCACCAAAGCCTCCGAGTCACAGTAACATGTGCTCTTTGAGTTCATCTACAGTCATGTCCGGCCTGATTCCCCATCGGGTAAGAACAAAATCATACTTCACGGGGTCCTGGGGACATATCTGGGCAAAGGCATGGGTAACATCCAGTGCTGCTTTAAGATGGGCCTGCTTGTACCGGGTGAAACCCAGAAACTGGGATATCCTGTGCATGTGGGTATCCAGTGGTACAATAAGCTTGGAGGCCGGTAAATCTTTCCATCCCCCAGGGTCCACATCATCCCTTCTCACCATCCATCGAAGGAACAGGTGGAGCCTCTTGCAGGCCCCTCCCTTAGCCGGATGAGGAAGGAGAAAGGCAGGCCAATCCCCTGCCTCCCAAGAAAGGGTTTCTACAAAGGTGCTCAGGGCAGGTAGAAATGAGTCATGGGAAGGAGAATACCCTGTCAAAAAGGCCTTGTAGAGGGATCCATACTTTTTAATAACTCCGGCCACACCAGAGAGCAAAAGCACCAGATCATGATCCGTAGTGAACCTGTGTTTAAAGCCAGAAAAGATGAGTTCCATCTCTTGTCTGTCGGTTTCCATCAAAAACCTACGAGGGGCATCCGTCATGTTCCCCAATACCCAAGCAACGCTCTTTAAGATTTGCTCCACCCTTCCGTAGGCCATAGAGGAAGAGATAAGGGCCACTACCTCCCGGTCTATAGGATCGGAATAGGGATAGAGAAACTCCAAAGGGTCAGGATGTACATACTCCCGGCGGTTATAACACCGATAACACTCTTCCAGTCTCTCCTTTAGCAACTCCAGCTCCATGCCCTATCTCACCCTCCGCCCTCCCCTGTAGGCCAGCTCCCTTAGGGCAAGAGGGTCCTTTATTTTAATGGTAGTACCCTTGACCTCTATCAGACCCAAGGCTGACAAGCGGGCCAAAGCCCTGGAAATGGATTCTGGGGTAGTGCCTAACACCTCTGCCAACTGTCCTTTGCTAACTCTAAGCTCTAATGTCTCTTGATGATCCCCTTCCCTTTTAACACGAAGAAGATAGGACGCCAGTCTTCCGGGTACCTCCCTCAAAGATAAATCCTCTGCCAAGCCCGTCAAATGCCTGAGTCTCCTGGATAAAACGGCCAGCATCCCCAAGGCCAGAGAGGAATCTCTCCCAATAAGCTTTACAAAAGCCTTTCGTGGAAAAAATAGGAGTTTGGATTCCTCTAAGGTCTGGGCATAGGCAGGGTAAGATTTTCCTTCAAAAACAGCCACCTCTCCCAAGGGTTCCCCGGGTTCTATGATCCCCAAGACTTGGCTCTTACCCTGGGCGGAGAGTTTAAATACCTTTACCCTACCGGAGACCACAACATAAAAACCCTCTCCTTTTTCTCCCTGAGAAAAGACCATCTGGTCCTTCCCACATTCTCTCTCCACAATGATTCTGCTCAGTTCCTCTCGAATCTCCAGGGAGAGATCTCTAAAAAAGGGGATAGAAGCCAGAAAAGAGACAAGATCCAAGGCTTGCTCCTCCTACTCCCCAGGTTCAAAACGGTAACCCACCCCAGAATGGGTGATAATGAATCGAGGATTTTCAGGGTCAGGTTCGATCTTGCGCCTCAATCGCTGAATATGAACATCTAATGCCCTGCTCCAGGGATAAATCTCCTTTCCCTTCCATATCTGGGTCTTGATAAAGTCCCTGGAGAGTACCTTGCCCGCATGGCGAGCCAAAAGGTCCAAAAGTTCGTACTCTTTCGCGGTGAGCCTGATAAGATCCCCATCTACATACACTTCCCTCTTAGAAGGGATGATTCTAATCCTTCCCATATCCAGTATCTTCTTCAAGGATCTTCCCTCACTTCTCCCTCTCAAGCATGCCCGGATACGAGCCGCCAACTCCAAGTATTCAAATGGCTTAGTAACGTAGTCGTCGGCTCCTGCCTCAAAACCCCTTAGCTTGTCAGATATGGCATCCCTCACTGTAAGCATAATAACAGGAACATCCGAGATTTCCCTTACCCTTTTGCACAATCTTATTCCATCCATATCCGGGAGGTTCAAATCCAAGATTAGCAGATGAGGTCTTATCTTTTGAATTAGCTTCAGCCCTTCTTCTCCCTGAAGAACTCCAAAAACTGCAAACCCATCCAAGATCAATTGATCCTTAAGGACAGTTAGTATATCGGAATCATCCTCCACTATGAGAATTACTTTATCCTCCACTATCTTCTCCCTGAATCCCAGGTAAAGAAAAGCTGAAAACTATTCCTTTATGATGGGGCTTGGAAACCCAGATCTCACCCCCATGGGCTTCCACAATCCTCTTGCAGATAGCCAAGCCCAATCCTACTCCTCCCCTGGCATCCTTTCCATCACCTCTATAAAACTTTTCAAAGACCATTTGCCATTCTTCTTTGGGAATGCCGGGCCCGAAATCCTCCACAGAGACTACAGCTTTACCATCTTGGCTAAAAAACCTAACCATCACCCGGCTATAGGGGGAAGAAAATTTTAAGGCGTTGTCCAGCAAGTTCAGCACTACCTGAGAAATCCTGTTCTCATCAAGGATAATGGGCAGGTAATCCCCCGCCTTTTCAAGATCTATCTTTACCCCCTTTTCCCAAGCCAAGGGAGTAGCCATGAAAACGGCATCTTCCACAATCTCCACCAAGTCTCCCTCTTCCCTTCTAAGCTCCATTTGCCCGCTCTCCAACAAGGAACAGTCCAGAAGATCACTGATCATTTTGGAAAGCTTCTCCACATTCTTCTTAATGATGTTTACATAGGGATTCTCTTCTTTTTCCTTTCTTATGATGAGATCCACAGCCCCTTTGATAGCGGTAATAGGTGTCTTGAAGTCATGGGTGATATTGGAAAATAACTCCGATTTAAATCTCTCCGTCTCCTTCAGTTCTTCATAAGCCTTGCTCAGTTCCCTAACAGCCTTTTCTACCTCCCTCTCCAGATCCCTCTTGTGTCTAACAGCCTTTTCTACCATTCTATTAAAGCTCACACCAAGTCTCTGCCACTCATCTCTCCTATTGCCCATGTCCACCCTCACCTTCCAGTTTCCCCTTTCAATCCTTTCAGAGGCCTCGGTAAAAACATTGAGGGGTTGAATACCAAGAACCTAAGAAAGAGCCACAGAAGGGCAAACACCACTACCAAAGAACCCAAAAGGTAAAGGGTGATATAGAACCTGTTTATGAATAATCCCCGAAAGACACGGATAGCAGGAAAGGCTATGCTGATGCATCCTTGAACCCCTTTAAACTCCCCATGGCAATTTCCACACTCCCTTCTAAAGGTTATAGGGGCTGCAAATCTAAATAAAGGCTCCTCTCCATCCCGAACCACCTTCCATACTTCCCCCTTTCTCTTCCTGAGTTCCAGGATGGCCTCTTTCTCAAAAGCATCAGGCATATGAAAGGGGTTATAGGTATGAAGCACAGCTACCTTAACCCTGTAGGGCAACCTGTTTTTGGCATAGTTGGCCACATCTTTGGTAAAATGAAATTTACTTCGAGTCCAAACATGGCTTAAGGTATCTGGCTGAAGGGAAAACCTGGTACTAGAATGCCGCTCCTGGCACCTGGGAACCTGGGAAGGACTATACAGCTCCCACCTGTGCAACATGCCATATGTCTGGGATAGGACCTCTCCCCACTACCCACGACGTGGCCACCCGACTCAAATGGGAAAGCCAGGCCCCTGCCATCGTGCTTAACAAGGACTTCAACCCCGAAGAGGCCAGAAAGAACATGCTCACAGTATGCGTCCAATGCTACTCCAAGCAGTGGTCCCAAAACTATATGCACAGGTATGACCTGGCTATCGAAAACTACGGAGACCAGTACTTTATCCCCGCAAAAAAGATGATGAAAGAACTCTACGATAAGGGTCTCCTCACCAAATGGCCCTACTTCGATGAGAAGATAGAATGGGACTTTTACGAGCTGTGGCACCATCAGGGCAGAAGGGCCCGTATGGGGGCCATGATGATGGGACCCAACTACGCATGGTGGCATGGATTCTATGATTGTAAGAAGACCTTCCTGGAAATAGAACAATTGTACTACAATGCCCTCAAGAGAGGAAAGGCCCAGCCCAAGTACATCCCAGGCGCTACAGGTAAGAATATCACTCCCCTCAAGAATCTGCCCAAGCCCATAGATGTTTGGAAGAAAACCCCAGGTGCCCTCATGTACGGTTATCCCCCTGGAACCCAGAAGGTGAAACCTACACCTGCCTATTCCCCTCCCTATTGATTCAGATAGTGTAAAAATAGAGGGGCCCCGTAAGGGGCCCCTCTATCGGAAAAACTCCTGTTCAGAGTCAGATGGACCCAGGAGTTTCATCCACCTATGTAATAATCTCCGAAGTCTTTCCTCAGAACTTTTTTATCAAACTTACCCACACTGGTTTTAGGAATTTCATCCACAAAGAGGATCTCATCAGGAAGCCACCACTTGGGGAACCTCTTAGAAAGCAACTCCCGTATCCCTTCTTTCTTGCCCTCTTCCTTTCCCCCCTCTTTCAACACTACACAGGCCAGGGGCCTTTCATCCCACCTGGGATGCCTGGCTGCAATGACCGCAGCTTCCTTCACAGCAGGATGGGCCATGATAGCATTTTCCAGTTGGACCGACGAGACCCACTCACCGCCACTCTTGATGAGGTCCTTGGTCCTGTCTGCAACTTGGATATACCCTTCTTCGTCTATGCTCACCACATCCCCCGTGTGATACCAGCCATCTCCAAAGGTCTCTTGGGTCCTCTCCTTGTCCCTGTAATAGCCTTTCACAATCCAGGGTCCCCTGAGCAACAACTCACCAAACTCCTCACCGTTATGTGCCACTTCTTGGCCCGACTCTCCCACTACCCTGCACCTAAGACATGGCAACAGCAACCCTTGCTTGGCCCTAAAGCGGTATCTGTCGTTATCCGGCAAATCCTCAAGATAACTTTTCAAGCGAGATACCAGCACCAATGGATAGGCCTCAGTCATACCATAGGCATGGGTCAGAGTGATGCCATATTTATCATATGATTCCATAAGGGCCCTGGGAGGTGCAGAGCCTCCGGAAAGAACCTCTTTAAGAGAACTCACATCGTATTTGCCCGTCTCAATTTCACTAAGGACGGCAAGCCAGATAGTAGGTACCCCTGCTGCATAGTTCACCTTTTCACGCTCGATTAACTCAACAAGATCCTTTGGCGTAGGCTGTGAGCCGGGGAACACCTGCTTTGCACCCACCATGGTACAGGCAAAAGGGTAACCCCAAGAAAGGACATGGAACATGGGCACCACAGCCATCATCACTCTTCTTTCGTGCATATTGAAGGCGTCGGGTAACGAACTCACCAAAGAGTGCAATACGATTCCCCTGTGGGTGTACTCCACACCCTTTGGAAAACCTGTAGTGGCGGAGGTGAAGCACATGAGGGCCGTGGATTTCTCATCAATGAACTCGGGGAAGGGATACTCCTCCTCTTCTCCTTCTATCAACTCTTCGTAGCTGTAAACGGGCTTCAAGGTGGTATCAGGCACCTTTCCCGAGTGAGACATGACGATGTAGCCCTTCAATGTATCAAGGCGATCTTGGACCCGCTCTATGATAGGAATCAAGTCTTCGTCCACAAACAGGTACTTATCCTCAGCCACACTAACAACATGGGCTATATGTTCATCGGGAATCCTTATGTTCACCGTATGAAGCACCCTTTCGGTACAGGGAAGGGCAAAGTATAGTTCCAAATGCCTGAAGGTGTTCCAGGCAAAAGAACCTACCCTTTCTCCCTTTTCTACACCCAGCTTGTCCAGGGCATGGGCCAGTTTGCAAACCCGCTTATAAAAATCCCCATAGGTGTATCTGTGAATACCCTCGGGGTATCTGGTTACCAATTCCTTATTGGGAAACAGATACCGGGCCCTGTACAGCAGGTCACTAACATTCAATGGATACTCATAATCGAACATATTACACCCCCTTATAGAAATCCTTATTTTTTTGCCTTAAGTCTCTTTTGAGGATCTTGCCCGTGGGGGTCTTGGGGAGCTGGTCCACAAATATCACGCCCTTTGGCACCTTAAAACCTGCCAGCTCCTTCTTACACAGCTCTATAATCTCCCCTTCATCTATCTGCTCCCCGGCTTTTGGCACCACCACTGCAGTGACTGCCTCTATCCATCTTTCATGGGGCAATCCCACCACGGCCACCTCGGAGACCCTGGGATCCTTGTAGATCACCTCTTCCACCTCTCGGCTGGAGACGTTCTCTCCTCCAGACTTCACCATGTCCTTCTTTCGGTCAGCCACAGTGATGTACCTATCCTCATCTAGAATTCCCACATCCCCGCTATGGAACCAGCCATAGGCCATAGCCTCTTCCGTCTTCTCAGGGTCCTTAAGATAAAACATCATAACGTGAGGGCCCCTGCCGCAAATCTCTCCAGGCACTCCAGGCTCTTCAATAATATTACCCTCTTCGCCCATAAGCACCGTCTCCATATTCAGCCCTCCCTGGCCTGCAGAACCCAGCTTATTTAGAGCATCTTCAGGCTTCAAAATGGTATGGTAGGGGCTCAACTCTGTCTGACCATAATAGTTGTAAAGCCTGAGGCCAGGGAGTCTCTCCATCAGCTCCTTCAGCACCTCCACAGGCATTATAGAAGCCCCATAGTAGGCCTTCTTTAAGCTGGAAAGGTCAAAGGAATCAAAATCCGGGTCCCTCAAAAGGGCAATCCACACCGTGGGAGGGGCAAAGAACATGGTGGCTTTGTAGTCCTGTATGCTTTGCATAATGGCTTTGGGATTCGCCTGGAGCAAAAGCACATTGGTCATACCCAGCCACATCCCCGGCGTGAGAAAAACATCCCTTTGGGCACAGTGATAGATGGGTAAGGCATGCACCTGGAGGTCCTTAGTAGTGTACTCTCCGTCTACTATGCAACCCATGTACTGGGACATGAGGGACTGATGGTTCAGTATCACCCCCTTTGGAAGGCTCTCAGTACCACTGGTATAAGTCATCTGAACGGGATCAAGGATCTCCAGCTTTACATCGGGCTCTTCGAGAGATGAGGCCTTATACCACTCGTCAAACTCCAGCCATCCTTCAGGGGCCGGTTTCCCCTCACCCTCATTAGACCAGATATACTTTTCCACCCCTGGCATGTCCGATAGTGCATCTTCCACCAAGTGGAACAGGGCATCTTCCACTATGAAGAAACGGCTCTCCGAATGGTTAATACAGTAGCTGATATCCTTACCCCTCAGCAGATAGTTGATGGCCAAGTAGATCCCCCCTGCCTTGGCTGTTCCCAGCCAAGTGATTACGTGATGAATGGTGTTATGGGCAAGGATGGCCACCCTGTCGTATCTCTCCAATCCCATATCCAAAAGGGCATTTGCAAACCTGTTTGTAGCCTCTTCCAGTTGTTGGTAGGTGAGGGTCTTGTCTCCAAAAATGAGGGCAGGCTTATCTGGATACCTGTATGCGCTTCTCCTCACCATGTCGCCAATGACCCAACGGTTTATCCTGTTGTAGCGGCCACGGATATACATCAAATTCTCGTCCGTAATAGCAAAAAACTTTCCCCTCTCCTTGTCACTCATACCTGGTAAAACCATCCCTCATCTCCTCTTCTATAGATTATTTAATGCCCTATTTCCCTACAATGGCTACACTTACCACACTATGAGGCGGGAATCCCCCGAGATTATGGGTGAGCCCTAACCTGGGGTCCTTCACCTGCCTCTCCCCTGCTTTGCCCTGAAGCTGTTTGTACACCTCATACATCATCCTTAAACCAGATGCCCCAATAGGATGACCAAAGCACTTGAGACCCCCATCGGGCTGGCAGGGAATCCGGCCGTCAAGGTCAAAGAAACCCGAGTTTACATCCTCACCCGCCTTTCCCCGAGGGGAGATGCCCAAGTCCTCATAGGTGACCAACTCCGTGATAGAGAAACAATCGTGGAGTTCCATCAAACCTATCTCCTCCCGAGGATTTCTTATCTCCGCCTCCTGATATGCCCTGGCGGCGGCCCTGCAGGTGGACTCCACGTGGGTACCGTCCCATCCTTGGTACATAAGCTCCTCTCCAGATGTAACCGCAACCTGGAGGGCTTTTACCTTCACAAAGTCCCTACGCAACCCCCGAGCAATGTCAGGGGTGGTAATGATAGCCACTGCAGCACCGTCGCTCACGCCGCAGCAATCATAAAGCCCTAAGGGCCATGCCACTATGGGCGCCTTCAAAACATCCTCTATTGTAATCTCCCGCCTCAAATGGGCCTTAGGATTCAAGGCACCGTTGTGGTGGCTTTTCACAGAGATCCTGGCCAGGGTCTTCTTGCCCTCGTCGGGGTCTATCCCATACTTAGAGAAGTACCTGGTGGCCATCATGGCAAAGGCACCAGGGGCCGTCACATTGGGGAAGATAACCCGATTTCGGGTGCCAAAGGTGAAGGAAAGCTCGGGCAGGCCCCCATATCCTGTATCCTTCAGCTTTTCCACCCCCAGAGCCAACACAAGATCGTAAGCCCCTGATGCCACTGCATAACAGGCTGCCCTAAAGGCCTCCGTGCCAGAAGCACAGAGATTCTCCACCCTGGTAACGGGGATGAAAGGGAACTTCAAGGTGGTGGAGAGGGGCATGGCGCTTTTGCCTATGTTAATCTCTTCATAGCAGGTGGCCAGCCAAGCCGCCTGGATCTCCTTTGGCTCTATCCCCGCATCCTCTATGGCCTCCTTGAAGGCCTCCACCATGAGATCTTCCGCCCCCTTGTCCCACAGCTCCCCAAATTTGGTGCAACCCATTCCCACTATGGCCACTTTATCCTTTATTCCCGTTGCCATCACTCACCTCCTCCCAGCACGGGTACTGCCTTCCAGAAGTAGCCAAAAATGGAGCGGTTCTTGTCCACGTATTTCCTCCTGAAGCTCATTCTCACCTCCATCCCCACTTTGAGGTCCTCTAAGGCACAATCGGTGAGGTCGAACCAGTACCTGCCTCCACCATCGAAGTCTATCACCCCGTACAAGGCCGGTGGATCCATGGAGAAGGCCAGGTTATCCGCTGTAAAGGTAAAAAGCCTTCCGGTCCTGTGGGCAAAGCTGTACTCCTCCATCTCATCTATTGCTCCACATCCAGGGTTCACACAAACCCTCTGGGGAGGATAGATAGGGGTGCCACACTTTTTGCATCTTGAGCCCACAAGGCCCAATACGGCCTTTCTCTCCCTCCATAGAACCGATAGGGCCGTAGGGGCTATCTCTTCTCCGCGAATGCCCACTTCCAGGGGCACCAGTTCCTTGAAGGCCAGATACTTCTCATAGGAGATTTCAGCACGTACGGTGAGAGACTTTAGCCAGTTACCCCGTTTGTACCCTTCTATACCCTCCTCCACCTTTAAAAGAAGGGCTTGAGCACCACTACCGTATCCTACCACTGCTATGAGTTGACCTGGCGAGGCTTCCTCCAAGACAGAAGCCAACATCAAAAGAGGGGTTGCCACCCCGGAGTCCCCCACAGCCTGGTTGACCGGCTCCTGTACCCTGGAGGGGTCTATACCCAGCCTGGTAGCTGTCTTCTTCCTCAAAGCGGGATAGGGACAGGGAAAAACCACCCTTGTAAGGGACTGAGGCAACACCCCCTGTTCCTTTAAAAGCCCTGTAAGGGCGTCCATGATGAGTCTTCCATAACCCAGATCCCTTATCCATCTGTCCTCCCATGCCCTGCCGAAAACCTCCCTTGTGGTCCTCCGGTAATCCACGAAGTCACAGCTTACAGAATAACTGCCCTGGAGAGAGGCGAGCACCTCTCCCTCCCCTACGAGAAAGGCTACCCCTCCATCACCAAACAAATACTCCTGAGTAGAAGCAACCTTAGATACCCTACAGTCAGAGGCAACAGCCAATATTTTGTCACACCTACCTGAGGCCGTGGCATTAAAGGCAGCCAGAAGGGCAGAGGTGCCTGCCCTAAGAGAACCCGTCATGTCAGCCGTTTCCACATGCTCGGAAAGGTTCAGGGCAGAGGCCATGATGGCCGAGTTCTGCCTCTCTATGTAGGGAGGAGTAGTGGAAGCCCAGTAAAGGCCCGTTACTCCTTCACTTCCAGTAAATTTCAAACACGCTCTGGTTGCTTCTACACCCAGAGTTACTGCATCCTCATCGTAATTGGCAACGGCTTTTTCCCCCCTGGCATATCCCCGGGTGGCAGGATTAACCCACCCCATAGAAGCAAAGGCCTTGTCTCTGGGAAGCCTATATCGAGGAATGTACACACCATATGACAGTATGCCTATCATCCTGTATCCTCCTTAAGACAAAAGTCTTCTGGCTATGGTTAGTTTCTCCGCCTCTGTAGTACCCTCATATATCTCAAGGATCTTGGCATCCCTATAGAAGCGCTGCACATCATACTCATCTATATAGCCATAGCCACCGTGGAGTTGAAGGGCCTGGTTGGCCGCCCACACCGCCGTTTCACCCGCATAGTACTTGGCCATGGCACTCAAGGTAGGATCGAGCTCACCCCTGTCCAGCTTCCAGGCTGCCTTATACACAGCATTCCTGGCCAGCTCTACCCTGGTAGCCATCTCAGCAATCTTGAACTGGGTGGCCTGGAAAGCCGCTAAGGACTGCCCAAAAGCCTTTCTCTCCTTCACATAAGCCACGGCTAAGTCCAAGGTGCCCTGGGCGCAACCCACACCCTGAGCGCCAACGAAGGTCCTGGTTACATCAAAGAAATGCATCACCTCGTAGAAACCCTCTCCCTCTTTACCAATAAGATTTTCTACCGGTACCCGCACATTATCAAAGGTGATCTCACCTGTATCACTGGCCCTTATACCCATCTTTCCATGAATCTTGGTCCGGGTGATACCAGGCCTGTCTGCCTCCACTAGGATAAGGCTATGGCGCTTATGGCGTTTTTCCGCCTCGGGATTGGTGACACAAAGCACCACCATAAAGTCGCAAATACTCCCATTAGTAATGAACATTTTACTACCGTTAATGATATACTCATTGCCCTCCCTCACAGCTCTGGTCCTGGTTCCAGCCACATCTGTGCCTGCATCGGGCTCTGTAAAGGCCCCAGCAGAGATGGCCTCACCCCTAACCAAAGGGGGGAGGTATTTCTTTTTCTGCTCCTCCGCCCCAAAGAGACTGATGGCTTCAGATCCAAATGTGGAGGCCAAAATAAGGCTCAAGCCCATATCTACCCTGGCAAACTGCTCCATAATAAGGACCAAACCCAACTGCCCTACCCCACCGCCTTCATGTTCTTCAGGAATCCATGCCCCAATGAAGCCCAGTTCACAGGCCTTTTTCCAAAGTTCCCAGGGAAACTTCTCCTCCCTGTCGCACTCCTTGGCTAGGGGCGGAAACTCGTTTTGGGCAAACCGATAGGCTGTGTCCCGAAGCATCTTCATCTCTTCAGGAAGATTGAAATCCATCTCTCTTACCTCCCTAAATTTTTCTTATACCAAGATTAACAAAACAGTGTTGGTTATTCAACAAAATGATTTTCATGAGCTTCTCCAAAATTAGGCGGATAAGAAGGGTTGTCTTTTACCTGCTTTATGATGCAATTCTACCTCCTGAAAAGGTTAAATGCAGCTGATACACTAATTTAACTATCTCAAAGAACGCACATTCTCCCCTATAAATCTCTCAAAACAGATTCGTAGAGCTTTACAGTAGCTTCTGCTGTTCTTTTAATAGAAAATGATTCCACCCTCTTGATAGCATTCATCACAACCTTCTTTCTTAAAGAACAATTATCCAACCCTAAAAGAATGGCTTTTGCCATGTCAAAATAATCTGAAGGCATAAACAAAAAACCTGTTTTACCATCTATTATCACCTCCCAAACGGGTGGAATATTGGAAGCCACTGCTAAGGTATCCAAAGTCATATACTCCAATACAACATTACCTAATCCCTCCTCCACCGATGAAAGTATGCCTATCTTAAATAACCTAATAACATCTTCAACATCATAAACTTCTCCTGTCCATTTTATTTCAGCCCCTATATCAGACGCCAACTTCTTAAGCTTAATTTCTCTACTCTTTCTTCCAGTTCCTGTAATAATAAACTCTATATTCCTCCTGATATCTTCTACTACTTTGGCCGACCTTATAAAGCTATCCAATTTTTTGAAATAAACTATTCTTGCCACAATACCAACAATATCCTCTTTAACCCTCAAATCAGAAACAGATAATAGTTCTACACCGTTATATATGATGGAGCTCTTTATGGTTTCCAACTGCAGTCTTTCAACCATATACTTTGAAGTAAAATGTGACACAGCTACAAACCAATCTGCACTTTTGGTAAAAAATTGCTCTATGAGTTTCTTTCTTTTGCTTAACCACTTATACGGAAAGTGGTGATGGATAACCTTTACCCGTACTCCAGCAAGGATACATGCTGTTATCGATAAAGGTAATATGTCTTCCATCCTGTGAATATGAACTATGTCATACTTCCCTCTCTTGATAACTTTAAAGAGCTTAAATAAATCTATTAAGCTATACTTTCCCTTTAAATCTAAGACCATAGTTCTACAACACCTACTAAATTCAGTCTCTAACTTACCTCCTCTTCTGACAGCCAAAACATCTATCATAAACTTCTCAGAATCAATATTTTTTATTAAGGATAGAATTTGCTTTTGAACACCACCTATACCAAGATTTGACACTATTCTTAGAACCTTGATTTTCCTATTCATCTATTCTTTCCATTATTCTTTCCATGGCAAAAACAGTACCAATAAACACAAACATATAAGCAATATACGGCTTTTGGAATATATTATCCACTAAACCATGAATAAGAAGAGCCAGCATCCCTCCCACCATCCCTAAAACTGTAGCCCTAATGTAAGGATCAGTACTGTAAATAAAAAGCCTCCATCCCCTTAAGACAAACACAATAATTAGAACCAGGAAAGATGCCAATCCCAGAACACCAGATTCTAATGCTAACTCCAAATAGGAATTGTGAGCATGGGATTTGAAACTCACTAATCCTCTTCTCTTAAACCAATTCTTTCCCAACTTTTTTCTTATCATGCGCGGCATTTTTCTACCGTATCCCCATCCAAGAATAGGCCTCATCTCTATCAACCTTAAAGCTGTTTTATAATACTCAACCCTAGAAGATAAAGATATATCCGTTCTGACTGACGTGGGAAGGGTAACAACGCTCATAGCCCTGTGCTCTATATCTTTTTTCAAAGGAGTAAGCGGAAGGATAAGAACTACTAAAACAACAATAATTGGAAAAACATACCATCTCTTTATCAATATTAATATGAAGAGTACAGAAGCAAATACGCCTATCCAAGCTCCTCTGCTCATGGTAAGGATCAGAGAATAAAGAGACGATAACAATAACAGCAAACAGAAAATAGCCGTATAAATATTCTCTGAAAAGAGAATAGGCAAAGTAAACGGAATAGATATATCAAGAAACTTTCCATATCTTGTATGATGCCCGAAGATACCATAGAGCTTTCTATCATGCCCCCAATGACCAAAGCTTAGCATTACTGCCACCCCAAAAGATAGCAGAAGAGTTCTAATAAACCACTTAAGCCTATAATAATCTATCAATTGAGCAGTACTAAAATATATCAATAACCCCGATAATATATCTCTTTTCATATACTTAAGACTTAGAGTTTTATCTATTGATAAGACTGTAGAAAGAAGCAATGTAAATGAAAACAGTATGACTAAATAATCAAATTTGCTCCATACCCACTCCTTCATGAAAATCTTAAAGATGATAAATATAAGAAGCAATATAGCTAAGAGTGTTAAAAAAAATGAAGGAATCTTAAAAGGAATCGCAAAAACATAGAGAAGGTAAATAGGGAAGGCCCACCTCTCTATTTTATCCTTGCTATATGGAATAATGTTTTGTAATATTTCCATACATAAAAATATACCACAAAAAGCCAGGAACCAGCAACAGAAAGGAGCTAAATGGGAAATAACAAGACCATACGTGAAGAAATCACAACAAAGGCCTACCTCGTAAGAGGGTTAGGAAAAACACTCGATGACGTCTCCCCTTACAGCGAGTCTGTCGCTGGCTAAATGCAGCATGCCTGTCCTAAAGACGCTTGTAGACCCGGGCTTATAGTAGTAGGTGGATCTGGGCAACTCCAAAAGCTCACACTGTCTTTTTACACTGAGCCTCTTGAGGGTCGGTTTCACCATGGCTCTGCGCTCTTTTGGCTTTAGAAGCCGACCCTTTTTGCCAAAAAATCCCGCTCCACTTTCA
>WFSI01000036.1 GCA_015486105.1 Aquificota bacterium
GTCCAGGGGAGGCTAAGGAGGCTCATGTGGGGCTGGCGGGGGGAAGGGGGCATGTCTTGGTCTTTGCAAAGGGGAAGATTATTGCTAAGGTGAAAACCAAGGATGCACTTGATCTCTTGGTGGACTTGGTGGAGGAAATGGCCAAGGAGGTGGAAGGTGAAGAAGGTGATGTTCGCTACGGACTTTGAAACGATGACCCTCTCTGAGTTAAAGGCATTGCTTCCGTTGAAGGAGGCGGGATTGGAGGCAGTATTCCTCTGTCATGTGTTGCGTCTGAAGGAGGTGGCCTTTGTGCCATATGGTGGTTTTTTGAAGGAGGCCCAGGAGAAGATGGAGGCGGAGGCCCTTGCCCGTCTAAGGGACTGGAGTGGCGTTGTTGAGGAGTCAGGGGTGAAGGCTGAGGCCTTTGTGAAAGTGGGTGTGCCTTGGAGGAGCATACTTTCCACAGCGCAGGATGCGAGGGTGGACCTTATTGCCCTGGGCACAGAGAAGGATGATCCAGAGGAGCTGGATATGGGTTCCACTGCCTTGAAGGTGGTGAGGCATAGCGAGGTTCCCACACTCATCATGAAGAAGGTGGAGGGTTCGGAGGGGGGCATCTTTAAGAGGGGGCTGCTCGCCGTAGACTTCTCCCTCCCATCGGAAAAGGCCCTGGGGTTGGCTATGAAGCTTTCCCCTGTGATAGAGGAGTTGGAGCTTGTCCATGTGGTAAGCGAGAAAGAGGTACGTGAGCTTACTCCTCAGGAGATAGAGCCCAGGGCGGAACAGGGCATGAAGGCACTCGATCCTTATGTGTGTGAGCTTGCGCATCTCGGGGTAAAGGCCAAGGCGCATGTCTTTGTTGGGAATACAGTGAGAGAGATCCTCCGTTCCGCTGAGGACTCAGGTGCTACTGTGATTATTATGGGCACCACGGGGAAGGACATGATCAAGGAGTTTTGGATGGGTTCAGCCTCCCACAGGGTGGCCGAGTTGGCAAAGTGCTCGGTGCTATTGGTGCCATAGGAGGAAGGGGTGTTTGTAGAGAGGGAAAGGGCGTTTCTGGTCATTGTAGATGTTCAAGAGAGGCTTCTGCCTGCTATCTACAATGCCCAAGGGGTGGTGGATAATGTCAAGGCCCTTGTAGCCTTGGCCAGGACATATGGGTTTCCCCTTTTGCTCACCGAGCAGTATCCAAGGGGCTTAGGGAAAACGGTTTCTCCTCTGGTGGAGGAGTTGGGGTCCCATTATGATCCCATAGAGAAGATGACCTTCAGTTGCATGGGGGAGCCGGTTTTTAGGAAAAGGGTCTTTGACATTCGGAAGGATGGGAGGGATCAGGTTATCCTTGCCGGTATAGAGGCCCATGTCTGCGTTTATCAGACGGCATTGCACCTTTTGGGCGGGGGCTGGGAGGTCCATGTTGCACACGATGCCGTAGGCTCCAGGGCTAAGGAGAACCATATGCGTGCATTGGATGTGATGGCCTCTGCAGGGGCGTGGGTGAAACCTACGGAGAGCATTGTATTTGAGGTCCTGGAGAAGGCTGGCACCCCTGAGTTCAAGTCCATGATGCCTTATATTAAGTAGGTTGGGACTCAAGGTATCCGAGGTCTTTTATTCTTTGCAAGGTGAGGGCATTGAAGTGGGGAGGCCCGGGGTATTCCTGAGACTTGCAGGGTGCAATCTCAGGTGCCTTTACTGTGATACCGCGTATGCCTGGGAGGGGGGAGAGGGGTACTCGGTAGGTGATCTGGTGGGCCTGCTGAAGGGTTTCCCCTGTCGGTATCTGGTAGTGACCGGTGGTGAGCCCTTGCTTCAGGCCGATGCATTGGGCAGGCTCATCCGTGCACTCTCGGGTTGGACCTTCACCATAGAGACCAATGCAACTATTTGGGAGCCTGATCTCCTCTCACGTTTCTCCCTGGTCACAGCCTCTCCCAAGCTCCAATCTGCAGGGGTGGGCCCTTTCCCCCATGAGAGTTTCTCACGGTATGTGGATGTGCTTCCCCCTCGCCTCCAGGTGAAGCTGGTGGTGGATAAAGAGGATTGGGAAGAGTTGGAGTGTCTTTTGGCAAGGTATCCTCAATTGGGGAGGGAGATCCCTTTAGTGATCCAGCCTGTTGAAAGGGCAGGTGATCCATTGAACTATCTTTCAGAGGTGAGGATGGGCGCGGAGGCCTTTCTCCGAGAGATGACCAAGTGGCGTAGGCAGAGGGTGCGTTTCCTGCCCCAACTCCATAAACTCATCTGGTGGGGCAGGAGGGGTGTGTAGGATAGGTCCATGGATAGGGCACTTGTTGTTTTCTCCGGTGGTTTAGACTCCACTACTGCCCTGTACTGGGCCTTGGATCGCTTTGAAGAGGTCTATGCTATTACTTTCCGCTACGGTCAGCGCCATGCGTTGGAAGTAGAGATGGCTGAAAGGATAGCCAAGGGGGTGGGGGTAAAGGACCACATGATCTTGGATGTGGACCTTTCCCAGATAGGGGGGTCTGCTCTCACTGACCACTCTATAGAGCTTCCCTTGGATAGGGAACCTACCGAAGGGGGGATCCCCATCACCTATGTGCCTTTCAGGAACGGCATCTTTCTCTCACTGGCTGCTGCCTGGGCTGAAGTGAGGGGTGTAAGGCACCTGGTAGGGGGGTGGAACGCTGTAGACTTTTCAGGGTACCCAGACTGCCGCGAAGGGTTTCTAAAGGCTATGGAGGGGGCCATAAACCTCGGTACCAGGGCCGGAGTGGAGGGTAGGGGATTCGTCATTCACGCCCCACTCATTCACCTCTCTAAGGCCCAGATTATAGCCCTGGGTTTATCCTTAGGTGCAGATTATTCCCTCTCCATTTCATGTTATCAGGGAGAGGAGGTGCCTTGTGGGAGGTGCGATAGCTGTGTACTGAGGGCGAGGGGGTGGAATCAGGTGGGTGTGATGGACCATCTATTGGAGCGCCTCCTGCGCGAGGGGAAGCTGTCTCTCGGTGGATTAGGGTCGAGGATTGATAGGGTCAGGCCTGTGCATTATAAAAGGGATCATGAAGACTCTTAAGGTATCGTTTGCCGTTTCTATCCCTTTAGCCATTATCGTAATTGTGGCGCTGCTCTTGTCTGCCCTTTACTGGTTCAGAGGGGATAGACCCCAAATGATCATCACCCTTGCCCTGGTCATCCCACTTTCCTTTATTCTGATAGGATGGTGGAGGAGGCGGCTCTCCTGGGACGATAGGGCTATTGAATACAGGGGCTTCACAGGTATCAAGAGCATCCCCTGGGACGAGATCACAGAGATCCGCCTGTTCAGGGCCGGTTTAAAGAAGGTACTTTACATAGGGAGTAGGAGAGAGGTGCTCGTCATTCCCCTCATATTCTCACGGCAGGAGGAATTGGCGCAGGTTTTGCAGGATCGCTCTGTGGATGACTCCATCTCACCTTCCGCCATGGGGCCCTCCCGGGGCGAGGCCCTTATTCTGTGGGCAGGTGCACTGCTTCTCATTATCGTGTTCATTAGCAAGGTACTATAGGAGATCGGCTTGGAAGACAGGATCCTGATTCTCGATTTTGGCTCTCAGTATACTCAGCTAATCGCAAGGCGCATACGTGAGCTAAGGGTCTACTCCGAGATCAGGCCTTATCACATAGGCGTGGATGAGATAGAGGCCTTCTCTCCAAAGGGGATTATTCTCTCTGGGGGTCCATCCAGTGTTCATGACTCCGACGCGCCTCTGTGTGCAGCAGAGGTCTTTCAGTTATCCATCCCTGTGTTAGGGATATGCTATGGAATGCAGCTCATGGCCTACATGTGTGGGGGTGATGTGGAGAAGGCGCAAAAGAGGGAGTATGGTAAGGCCTCACTGGTGATCGTAGACCATTCCGATCTTTTTAAGGGGCTGCCGGATGGGATACAGGTGTGGATGAGCCATGGGGATAAGGTGATTGCCCTTCCCCCAGGCTTCACCATTTTGGCCGGAACAGAAAACTCCCCCTATGCCTCCATGGCCCATAGGAAGAGAGGGCTTTATGGCCTTCAGTTCCACCCAGAAGTGGCCCACACCCCCCAAGGTAAGGTCATTCTTTCCAATTTTCTTTTTAACATATGCCGCTGCAAACCCACCTGGACCATGGAGGCCTTCTTGGGTAAGAGCATTCGAGAGATACGTCAGGTGGTGGGAGAGGAGAGGGTTCTCTGTGCACTTTCCGGAGGGGTTGACTCCAGTGTGGTGGCCCTTTTGGTCTACAGGGCTGTGGGGGATCAGCTCACATGTATATTTGTGGACAATGGGCTTTTGAGGTCAGGGGAGGCAAAAAGGGTCCTTGACACCTTTTCCCGCCATTTTCACATAAACGTCCGCTTTGTTGATGCCTCTGAGAGGTTCCTGGATAGGTTAAGGGGGATCACCGATCCCGAGGAGAAGAGGAAGATCATTGGGGAAGAGTTTATAAGGGTCTTTGAAGAGGAGGCTGGAAAGCTTGGTCACGTGCGGTATCTGGCCCAGGGGACCCTTTATCCAGATGTGATAGAAAGCACCTCTGTGATGGGCCCTTCGGCTACTATAAAGAGCCACCACAATGTGGGGGGCCTCCCAGAGCACCTTCCATTCACTCTCCTTGAGCCTTTGAGGGAGCTGTTTAAGGATGAGGTGAGGGAGTTGGGGCGTATAATGGGGCTGCCATGGGAGGTGGTGGGACGGCAACCTTTTCCAGGTCCGGGTCTTGCTGTGAGGATTGTAGGCGAGGTGAACGAGGAGAGGCTGAGGATCCTTAGGGAGGCGGATGCTATAGTGGAAGAGGAGGTTAGGAGGGAGGGGCTCTATTACAAGATATGGCAGTCATTTGCAGTTTTGCTCCCAGTGAAGACTGTAGGGGTGATGGGTGACGAGCGCACCTACGAATACGTTGTGGCTATCAGGGCTGTGGAGAGCCTCGATGGTATGACTGCCGATTGGGTCAAGCTCCCTTATGCTTTATTAGAGAGGATCTCCAATCGTGTTATTAATGAGGTCGAGGGCGTCAACAGGGTGGTTTATGACATAAGCTCTAAACCTCCCAGTACTATAGAGTGGGAGTGATCCAGGCCTGCTTTAGGGGACAAACAAGAACTATTCAGCGCCCATTTGATCCTATAGCATAAAGCACATAGTGCTTAGACATGCATACCACTGGGAAATCAAATTTCTTGTCTTTCCTGACAAGTAGAAAATCGGCTTTATAATGATTGGCTATCTCTAACAATTCACTTTTGGAAAGTCCATCGTAGCCTTTGCGACATAAGCGCAGACATTGCCAGCGCAAACATTTCGGATTTTTATTAACAATTCCACAGAGTATCTTGATTCTCCTGAACCACTCTTCAGCAACATCTCTGCCCAAAAACAGTCCATCCATCTTATAGCTGGCCAGGATGCTCCTTTCGGAATAAAACCTTATCCCACCAATATACGGCGGGGTTATTAGCAGTGAAGAGACAGGTGTATTCTCCCTTATGCATGTTGATATGGCGTAGAGCTCCTTTTTGGGAGTGTAAATATTGATGCTCTTAGATCCTCCCTCAAGAAAAGTTAAAATAACAACGACCAATATAAGACCGCAAAGGCATACATTTCTTAGAGCAACAGGCAGGCAGCCTAAGACTTCTGACAGCAGAACTGAGAAAAAGATCAACCCGAAGATCCTCATGATTACATCCCCTCTGAAGGCATAGAGATTAAACGCAAGAGGTATAGGTAATAGCTCCGTGAAGATGGCACCTATAATGCATATAAACAGAAGGCATATTGACACCAAGGCTATCCTAAGAGAGTACGTATCTGTCCTTATTAGGGGATAGATTATGGAGAAGAATAAGGTGATCAGAAAACAGAAAATAAATTTTGAACTGGAATAGGATAAGAGCAAATGATGAGGGCAGCGGAACCTTACCATTTCTAAAAGCTCCTTCCCCCATGACAAACTGAACCAAGGATAACCCTTGTGCCCCGCAAATAAAATGAAAAGACAAAGGGGAGTAACAAGCAGTAAAAATGGAGCAAACCACTTGATCAAAAGGACATTGCCACTGATCTTGTGTGTAGCAAACAAATATAGAAAGCAAAAGGAGAGAGACACGAATAATATTATGCCTATTTGTTCATGGAACACAAAGACGATAGCAGACAAGATAGAAGATATGGCGAAGCTGTTCTTAAGAAAGAAATATACTGACAAGACAGCTATGGGAAGTACAAAATTGTACGGGACCAGCCTATTCACCATTACCTTAAAGTGAGAAATAGATGGAAAGAATGCTGACAAAGGAGTGAGCAATATCACAGATATGATCGCGGCGATTCTATTATTATTACTCACCAACAATGAAAGCCTATAAACCGCAAAAATACACAGAAAAACTACTACGCAGTGGACTACAAAATAAACCTCTTCGACAGGTATGCCAAACTTTCTCGAAATCCAGTATAACAAAATATGAAAACTGGATTTGATGTACCAGGGTGAAATCATCTGATATTTAAAGTCTCTTGTATATAAATGGGGATTAAAAAAGTGTAGAGCAGAGGGAAGCTGAGTGACATGATCTCCCACCCCAAACCTATAGCCCCTCTTTGCCATCATAAATAAAAAAGAGAAAAATATAGCAAAAGATCCTATAAGCCTACGCTCACTCACTGAATAAATTCTCCCATATAAATTTTACCCTTCATCTCCCATGTGGGTCAAGCTTCCATTCTCCTTTTGCTCTCCTTTTTGCTCCAACATGCCTTGTCCCTGGGGCACCTTTCAAGGAGAGTATGTCAAATGTTGAGACCTGACACCTTAACAGGGTTCCCTTTTTGCTCCAACATGCCTTGTCCCTGGGGCACCTTTCAAGGAGAGTATGTCAAATGTTGAGACCTGACACCTTAACAGGGTTCCTGGGGGCAGTGAGAGGGTGGAGTTGAAATCTCCTGGGGTTTTTCTTAAATTAGGTAGTGCCCAGGCGATGAGGTTCGCCTTCAACCGCCGTAAAGCGGCTGATGACCTCTACTTCTAACAAGGAGGTGGAGGCATGGGGCCGCGAAGACCACTATCAAGAAAGCTTTATCCCACCAACATTTTGGGGGTGTGTCATGCTCTTTGAAGAGGCCAGAGACAGGATCAACCAGGCCATAGCCACCCTGGCTCCCTTAGTCCAGGAGCACAGCAGGGAGGCCCTCTCTGACCTGGAGCGCAAACTCAAGGAGAACAAGTTCAACCTGGTGGTTTTGGGGGAGTTCAAGAGGGGAAAGACCACCTTCATCAACGCCCTTTTGGGGGAGAAACTCCTGCCCTCGGCCGTTCTGCCCCTCACCTCCATAGTCACCCTCTTGGAGTACGGCCCCCAGGTAGAGGCAGAGGTCCACTTCCTGGATGGAAAGGTGGAAAAGATCACCCCCCAGGAGATCAAGGCTTACGTCACAGAGAAGGAGAACCCCAAGAACGAGAAAGGGGTCAAATTCGTCAGGGTCCTCCATCCCGCCTCCATCCTCAAAAAAGGCATCATCCTGGTGGACACCCCCGGGGTGGGCTCCCTCTATGAGAACAACACGGACGTCACCTACGGATTCCTCCCCCGGGTGGATGCCGGGGTCTTCCTCCTCACCGTGGATCCCCCCCTGTCCAAGGAGGAGATTGCCTTTCTAAAGGACGTGTATCCCCATGTGGAGAGGATCTTCTTTGTCCTCAACAAGGTGGACTACGTGGATGCCGACGACCTTAATGAGGTCATGGAGTTTGCCCTGGGCAATCTGAAAGAGGCCCTGGGTTCCAACCATATCCCCATCTACCCCCTATCGGCCAAAAACGCACTGGAAGGCAGGATACAGGGGGACGAGGATCGGGTGAAGAAAAGCGGCATCATCCAGCTGGAGAGGGCCCTGGAGGACTTCCTCCTCAAGGAGAAGGGGAGCATAGTCCTGAGATCCTCGGCCAACAAGGTCCTGGCCCTGCTTTCTACCCTCCTCTTCCAGGTGGATCTGGAGATCAAAGCGGCCACCACCCCCCTGGACGAGCTGGAAAAGAAGATCAACAGGTTCCAGGAGATCAAAGAGGAGATTGCCCAGGAGAGGAGGGACAGCGAGTTCCTATTCAAAGGGGAGATCGACTCCCTCATCAAGATAGTGAGCAACGATATGGAGCGGTTCGGGACTCAGAAGGTGCCCAGGATCTACCAGAAGCTCATGGAGGTCTTCCAGGCCAACAAGCACAAGGGGGCCTTGGAGCTGTCCAAGCTCATGGACAAGGCCATGAAGGAGCTCCTGGTGAAAGAATTTGACGACATGGTCATCCAGGAGAACGAGAAGGTGAACGCCGAGTACAGCCGTATAGCCCGGCGCTTTGCCGACAAGGTGAACGGGATCATAGACCAGCTCATGACCCTGGCAGCGGAGCTCTTCGAGATACCCCTGGAGCGCTTCCAGGTGGAGGAGAGCATCACCGAAGAGTCGGCCCTGTGGTACGAGCTGGAGGACAGACCCAAGCTCCTGGACCTGGAAGGGGCAGGAAAATTCATCTCTTACTCTATTTTGCCCTCGGCCGTGGTCCACAAGATGATCAAGACCGAGCTCCAGAAAAAGCTCCCCGAGAAGGTGGACATGAACTGTGGCCGGGTGAGGTCTGACTTTGTGGATCGCATCACCAAGAGCGCCATGGAGCTCAGGTGGGGCATGGAGCAGAAGATGAACCAGACGGTGGCCTTTGTGGAGAAGGCCGTTCAGAAGGCCAAAGGCCTTAGGGAGAAGAGCCAGGAGGAGGTGGACGCTGCCCTGAAGGCCCTCAAAGAGAAGAAGGCCCTTCTGGAAGGTATAAAGAGGGACCTCAAGGGTATCCTGGAGCAGAGGAAGGGCAAGGCTGCTTAATTTCCCGGGACAGGCAGACAAAGGTTATCGAGTACCTCTTGGCCCTGGAGAAATCCTTGGGGGATTTGCCTTTGCCAGAATGGTGCCCTTGGGAGTGGAAGATACCTATTTTTGTCATCTGTGCCCTGGATACCCTTGGGTTTTACAAGGATTACTCAACTGCCCGGGAGTGGCTCCTCACATAGGCATCCTTTCCAGATCTATGAATTCCTTTTGGAAGGGGTGGTGCTCTTCACTATCCTTTGGTCGTTGAGGAAACGGCCATGGCCTAAAGGGCGTCTTTTGGCTGTTTTCCTGGTGCTTTATGGGTTCTTTAGGATCTTTGTGGGGTTCTTCCGTCAGCCCGATCTCCAGTTGGGATATATTATGGGATATATTACAGGCCATATCACCATGGGGCAGGTCCTGTCTTCAGGCATAGTGTTGGTGGGCTTGCTCGTCTTTTTCATCAGGCGCTCTCAGGAAAGGTGCTCTTAGTTGTATGGTGTGTTGTGCGAAAACCGCAGGGGTACTTTTCGTCTTAGTATTACTCAAATTTGGTATTCCTTATTTTGGGGAATTTTATTTAAAAACAAGTTAAGGGCATAGCCGACAATGAATATTATTACCCCGGCTAAGAAAAATATCGGAGGGAAGCCAAGTACGTTCAATATGCGTCCGTCTAAAAATGTGCCCACACCACCCCCAACAAACATGTTAAAAGATGCGAGAGCCATGACTGTCCCTCTCTGTTCTGGCATGAAATTCATGGCTGCTGCTATCACAGTTGACTGGATTATAATAAAAGCAAATCCGAAACCAAGCAGTGAAAGTGCGACAAGAAATGGAGAATACCAGAGGCAGAGGGTCGCCCAAGATATACCGCCAAGTATGCCTGCGAACAGAATGACTTTATTGCCGAATTTTTGTTTTAGCGTACCTACTCTTGGACCACCGATTGCGGTTGCCAATCCAAAAAGGGATAGTAGTAAGCCAACTGCCAGTATATTATAGCCTAATCTAATTTGAACAAACTTTCCCGAATATGCAAAGCTTCCAAAGACTGCAAATCCCACCAAGAAAAGAAATCTCACTGTTTTGATTAAGTTTCTGTTAACGATAGCCTGTCCATATACCTTTGAAAAATTCAGAGTGCTAACGACGCCTGGGCGTTTCTCCAAACATTTCAGCATAATAATTGCAACTACAAGTTCAGCAAGTCCATACGTTAGGTATAGTAACCGCCATGAACCAAAAAATGCCAATGTTCCCCCAATTGCGGGGGCAACCGCTCCGCCCAAGAACATCATGCCTATTACTGCTCCGAGCGCATTCATCCTTGTAGAATCATCAAAACTATCACCAACTAGAGATACTGATACAGGTAAAACAGCTGCAGCGAAGGCACCATTTACTGCACGGAATATGCACAGCGACGGCAGGTTAAATGCTGTTGCACTCAAAATGCTAAAAAGGGCTGTGCCTAAAGTAGCCAGATTAAGCACTTTTGCCTTGCCATATCTATCAGCTAAAGGACCGAATAACAAGGTAAACAGCCCAAGAGGTATCATATATGCAGATATTGATAAGGCTGCATGAGATATGCAGAGATGAAGATCCTTGGCTATGTCTATGAGAAGCGGGGCAGCTGCATAATTATCCCCTTGAACCAAAAAAGCAATACTACCCAATATAAGGAGTAGTTGCTTAGAACGATTGAATTTCATTTCAAATTTATCCTTTTAATCAGTTAGTACCCCCATCTTTGGTGAAAAAGGACCTTTCCATTCTTGCACCCTTTAACGCCCTAATAGCGCCCTTGCAACTTCTTCTCCCAATATCCCATTATAAATCCATCAAGGTAACCAGGCCCCTAATCCTAATGAGTTTCAATCAATTTCCATCAGGCAATAGCAGCCCTCATTTGAATCTTTTTCTCCTCAAGGACCAGTACAGATCCGCCAGTAGACCAACTACCAGAATGAAGAGAATCAGGTTTAGCCAATGGATGACCACAAAGGACCTGAGGTACACCCAGGCGGCCTCCAGAAGTCGTATAACCCAGCGGTAAGGCGGGGTGGGTAGTTTCACCAGCTCTACTTTGACCCCTTTTTCGCCTACGTGGACCTTTAGATAGTGGTAGAAGTCGTGTTCCGGATTGTTGCCTACCAGTTCAGCGCCTGCTCCTCCAGTGATGGTGAAGGGCACCCCGTGCCACCTGCCGGTATAGTAGGCGTGGATGTGGGAGGCAAAGATGTGGGTGACGTGGTAGCGAGCAAAGAGTTTTGCCAGCTTGTCCGCCTGGCTCCTGTCTTTTAAACAATGGGCGAACATCTTCTTGCCCAGAGCAATAACGATCTTGCTTTCCAGGTTCCCCTGCCCGGGGTTTCTGGGGTCGTACAGGGGGACGTGGAAGAAGATGAATCGGTGTCTGTAAGCCTGGGCCTTCTCCAGTTCCTTCCTCAGCCAGTCCCATTCCCAGGGCTCCAGACCCACCTCGTTGGCGTCGTCCAGGACGATAAAGTAGCTATCTCCCACTGTGAAAGAGTAGTAGTAGGGGCCGAAGAGCCGGTAGTACAAGGTCCTTCCTCCTTCCCTGAGCTCGTGATTGCCTATGGCCGTTAACAGAGGCTTAGGGAATCCTTTTATCTGGTTCAGGAAGTACCGGAATTTCTCCTTGTCCCCATCATAGACCAGGTCTCCCAGGTCCATGGCAAAGAGGATTTCCCTGTCTATCGCTACCCTTCTGAGGAGTCCCTTGAAAACCCGGCTGCTGTTCTTGTTGTCGCCGAAAACGGCAAAAGTGAAAGGTTCTTTTATTTTCATTGCTTCGATGCGCTTTATTGCCTTGTAGTTCCAGTATCGGGCGCCTAAAGGCGTGAAGTAGGAGACCAGAGAGAGGATTGCAGTCAGTAGAATCAGGGCCAGGAGGGTGAGACGAAAGGCCTTCCTCTCACTCAGATATGCCGTTGTTGTCCTATTTCTAATGCTCACTTGAGGGTCAACTCCCCATTCTCCTATAATTATAGGGCATAACCGGACCGCCGTTCCATGTAGCGTTCTGGAGATGTGTGAAGTTTGCGGGGGATAGCGGATCAAATTTGACCGTGGCCGTAGGCGAAGCCCCTTATCCACTTGTTAGGCAACGTGGCTTTCAAGCCCTATTGAGAGGGGTTTTTCTTTCAATTCACTAACTTTTAGGATGGAGAAACCTATGACATTTCCCTCTTCGTCAACTTTTTCCATCACCGCATCATTTTCTGTTTCTCTGAAGTATCCCTTCTTTCGCTCAAATAGGACCTCGAGATAATCTGCTTCCTTATCATACCAAATCTCAATCACTTTTTTCCCCATAGTATTTCACCTCTTTTTATTTTATCCGTAAAGTATACAGTTATGATAAATGCATCATCATCCAATATTTTGACTACAACAACAAATATTTCTTCATCACTGGTGTAGCATCATAAAGTCGATAAAACAGCTCAGCGTCAGGATCTGCCCTTGATCTTACTATTATATCGGGATTTATCAATGTCTCTTGTATCCTGTTAATTTGCCCTAACATTTCCGGATGATCAACTTCGATGTGTTCCTGCCTTTCTTTTGTTAATCGAATTTGCCGATTGTAAATATCCCTAAACCACTTCATTCATCCACACCTTTTATGCGGCTGTGTTGCCTAACTTGGTTGCTTTAGGACGCGGTTCAGGAATACCTCCTTTAGGGTTATCCCTTAGCCTCCTCCTCGCCTTTTCCCTTCCGAACCATGATCTCGCCCAGGGGTCTCCCGATGGCTGCAATGTTTCGCTGACTCATATGAAGCTCTTCCCCTACTGATCCCGATTGATTAGGATGCGAACCATCGTCTCTTCTCCAGCTTAGACTATTATTATAATAATTATTTAATGTAATTATAATATCGGATAGGGGGTCAAATCGACATAAGGTCAGGATATAACCTTACTTGAGTAGCACATGGCTTAAGGTTTTGTACATTTTCCCCTTCATGGTCTATAAAAAATAGCTATAAAAATTCTCATTTTTATTGCCATAATCAATCCCAGCAGCTATAAGGGCCTCTAAAGTGAAAGGGAGGCGGCGGATGAAGGCCTTGATAGTCCTGAATCGCAATCCTTACGATGGTACTGACGTGACGTGGAATGCCCTTCGCTTGTGTGAGAAGCTCTTGGAGCAAGGGGCAGAGGTGAGGCTCTTCCTCATGAACGACTCGGTGGACTTGGCCAGGGATGCCTGCAAACCTCCCGAGGGTTTCTTTGACTTGGGTCAGATGCTCAAAGACCTCATCGCCAGAGGTGTTCCTGTGAAGGTCTGTGGAACCTGCAAGATCCGCTGCGGCCTTTACAAGGGGGAGCCCTACTTTGAGGGGGCCATGGAAGCCAAGATGCCCGAGCTGGCAGAGTGGATTCTGGAGTGTGACAGGGTGATTAGCTTTTGACATGGGTCTTCTCTCTGCTCAGCATGTAGTAGAAGGCGGGTACCACGTTTAATGTCAGCAGGGTGGAGAGGGTAAGGCCTCCGATCACCACTACGGCCAGGGGTCTCTGAATCTCTGAGCCCGGCCCGTGGTTGATGGCCGCTGGCAGTAGAGCCAGGACTGTGGTGAGGGTGGTCATGAGAATGGGCCTGGTTCTGGATCTGGTGGCCTCTTGGAGGGCCGTGGCCAACTCCATTCCCTCTTCCCGGTACCTTTTTACCGTGTCCACCAGGACAATGGCGTTGTTCACCACCGTGCCCACCAGCATGAGGACCCCAACCATGGCCGATACGTCTACGCTCTCCCTGGTCACTAAAAGGCCCACCAAGGCCCCTATGAAGGAGAGGGGAACAGTGGTCATGATCACTATAGGGATTTTGGCTTCTTGAAACTGGACCACCAGGATGAGGTAGACCAGTATCACTGCTGCCATGAGGGAGATGAGAAAGACCAGGGCTGTATTCACCAGATCCCTGTACTGGCCTATCACCATGGCCCGGTATCCTTTGGGTAAAATCCTCTTCACCCTTTCCTCCACCTTCCGGGCCGTAGAGAAAATATTGCCTCCCACATCGGCCGTGAGGGTCACCTCCCGAGTACCGTTGATGTGGGTGATCATGGGTGGTGCCTCCCCCTCTTGAATCTTGGCTATGGCGGAGAGGGGCACCATGGCCCCATCCTTTTCCACTAAGGGTAGGTCCTCTATGGCTTCCAAGGTCTGGCGGAATTCAGGCGGATATCTTACCCAGATGGGGATGGTCACTTGCTCCTTGGTCAAACGGACAGGTACAATACCATAAAGGGCCTCCACCGTCTGGGAAAAGCTCTCTCCATCCACTTTATAGAAGGAGGCTTTATCCCTGTTTAGGGTGATGTCGATTTCTGGGACCTTTATCTTGTAAGGGTTGTTCACCCCCGTGATCCCTGGTGTTTGGGACATGAGCTGTTCTGCCTTGTTGGCTAAGTCCAGGAGCTTTCCTTCCTTTTGCCCCATAATGGTGAGGCCGAAGAGGGCGGGGAGCCCGGAGAAGCTCTCCTCCATCTTTTCGGAGGTGGGCTGGTTGATGAAGAAGAGGACCCCCTTTATCTTGGCCAGCCTCCTTCTCCATCTGTCAATGATCTCCTCTATCCTCTCCTTTCTCTTGTTCTGGGGCTTGAGCTTGGCCACAATCTCTCCTTCGTTGGCCGGTTCCACCTGGAAGGTGCCTTCGGCAGAGCCGATTCTCAGGTAGGTGGTGGTCACATTGGGATCTTTCCTCAGCATCCCTTCCACCCTTTCCCCCATCTGGGCCGTCTCCCTGAGGGAGGTGCCCGGGGGCATCACCAGGCTTATGAGCATGGCACCCTCGTCCACCGGTGGCAAAAAGGCGAATCTGTTGAGCAAGGCCAATCCTCCGGCGAGGATGAAAAGGGCTATGAAGGCCCCTGCCAGGATTTTGCCTGGATGTCTCTTGGTCCTGGAGAGGGCCCTGGCGTTGAGTTTCATGAACCTTGCAAGGAGGGGCAGGGAGGGGGGCTCTTTCATGACCTTTATCGCCCTGGGGGCTAGGCCTGGCACCAGGGTGGAGGCGATGATGAAGGACGCCAGAAGGGTGAGAGCCACCGTCATACCGAAGGGCCTGAAGAAAAGTCCGGCGGGACCGTGGAAGAAGGCCAAGGGTAAAAAGACGATGACGGTGGTCAGGGTAGAGGTGAGAATGGGGATCACCATCTCCCTTGTTCCCTGGACCACGGATGCAAATATCTCTTCCCCTTGTTCTCTGTGTTGAAAGATGTTTTCCATGACCACAATGGCGTTGTCCACCAGCATACCCAGGGCCACGGTGAGACCGTTGAGGGTCATGAGGTTGAGGGACAGTCCCCACCATTTCATGAAGATGAAGGCTAGCATCATGGAGAGGGGGATGCTTACAAAGACCAGGAGGGTGGCCGAAAGATTTCTGAGAAAGTAGAAGAGCACCAGGGCGGCCATGAGGCCTCCAAACAAGAGATTGGTCCTCACGGTGTGGGCGGCCATGCCTATGAGCTCAGCCTGGTCGTACCAGGTCTTCATCTCCAGGCCTGAAGGTAATGAGGCCTTTTTCAAGAAGGCCCTCACCCTCCTGGATACGGCCAGAGTACTGGCCCTCCTCTGTTTAATGATGGTGAGGATCACGGCATCTTTGCCATCGGCCCGGGCCACGTAACGCTTGGGTTTTGTTCCTTTGTGCACCCGGGCCACCATGGAGAGGGTGACGGGATTATGGCCGGGGTTCTTTACTATGATGCGCCGGAGCTCCTCTATGGACGGGGTGAGGTTGATCCCCCGGATAAAGAAGTCCCTGTGGAACCTCTCCATGAACCCTCCATTGGAGAGGAGATTGTTGTCCCTTATGGCTTGCAGGATGTCTTGGAGGGAGGTGCCGTAGCGGGCCATGGCCTGGGGATCCATCTCCACCATGAAGGCAGGCTTCTGCCCCCCTATGACAGAGACATGGGCCACCCCTTTTAATGCCTGGAGTCCAGGCACTAAGGATTTTTCGGCGAATATCCGGGCCTTTTGGGGGCTTGTACCATGGATGATGAGACTGATCCCCATCATTTCCTGCATGGCCGATCCTATGTCTTCCAGGACTGGCTTCACCCCTTCAGGCAACTGGTGTTCCGCTTTGGATAATGCTGTCAACACTAAGGATCGGGCCTCTTGGTGGCTAGTGCCCCATCCGAACTCCACGGTGACCTGGGAGAACCCCTCGGCCGAGGAGGAAGAGACCCTCCGTACTCCCTGGATGCTCAGCATTGCCGACTCTATGGGATTGGTCACCATGAGTTCCATGTTTCTGGGGGAGACGCCAGGGTAGTGGGTGATGATGTTGAACACAGGGAAGGAGAGCCTGGGAAAGATGTTTACGGGGAAGGAGATGTAGGAGAAGATGCTGCCAAAAACGATGAAGAGAAGGAGGATGAGGCTGAGTACGGGGCGTTTCACCCACCAGGCCAATTCAGTCCTCCTTGTGGATGTACTGCTTGATGTTCTTGTACTCTTCCTGGTAGGCGCCCTTTGCCAATATCCTCTCACCCTCCTTCAGGCCTGAGAGGACCTCTATTAGCCCTTCGCCTGTGGTTTTGCCCAGTTTCACCTCCCTCTTTTGAGGTTTCCCTTGAGGGGGCATGGCGAAGACAAAGAATCGGCCGTTCTTTTCCACTACGGCCTGGCTGGGAATTACCAGTGCCACCCTCTGACTCAAGGTGATCTCTACAGGTACCATGGAGTCCACCAGAGTCGTCGGCAGGGGAATGTCGGGGATAATCCGGGCATGGACAAATCCCTGTCCGGCAGGCGAGATGGTACTCACCTTTCCCGTTATCCGTTTTCCATTTGGAAGGGATATACTTGCTTTACTTCCAGGGTGAATCTGAGGTGCCTTCTCAACAGGCACGCTGGCCAGAACGTAGAGTCCTTCTGTGGGCATAATGGTGAGCACGGCTTCTCCAGCTGCCAACATGGAGCCAGGACCTTTAAAGACCTTGATGATAACCCCCTCTGTGGGTGATCTTAGCTCTGATGCCTTGATCTGGTAGGAAAGGAGAGAGACCCTGCCTTCTATCTCGTTGTACCTGGCCTGGTATTGCAAAAACTCTTGCTTAGAAATGAGCCCGAGCTTCAAAAGCTCTTCTTTCTGTTTTAGGACCTTGCGGGCAATCTTCAACCTGTTTTTTGCTCCCTTCAATTCGATCTTTGCACTTATAGGGTCTATTTGCCCCACCTCCTCTCCTTTCCTCACGGCCTCACCCGGATTCTTCACCCACGCAACCTCTCCCTGGGCAGGGGAAGATAGGGTGATGGGTGGTGGTGATTCCACTTCTCCCAAGAGCCTTGCCGTTATTTGGATTTTGGTCTTCTCTACCGTGTATGTGTCCGGTATGCGGGCCAGGGCGGGAGAGAGGCTGGCAAAGAGCAGAAGGCCTACCAGGGTGATAATGGGTATGATCATTATTTCCCCCCTTCCTGCTGTATATAACTGATCATGTCCCGGATATAATTGTAGTTGCAGGAGATCTCCATGAGTTTCAGTTCTTTCTCTCGGGCCCTCCTGGTGGTTCTGATGAGCTCTTCGATTCTTATGCCACCAAAGGAGTAAGCCTTGAGCATCTTTTGGGCCAATCCCCTGTACAGTTCAGCTTCCCTTTTGAGGAGTCTCCAGCTCTCGTACTGGCTCTTTAAGGTGGTGAAAAGGGTGCAGGCCTTCAGGGCCAGGTCTCTTTCCAAGGACGCCATCTGGAGCTCTATCTCTTCTCCCTCTATTCTTTTCAATTTCACCCTCCTTTTCCTCACTCCCCCATCGAAGAGGGGAAGAGAGATACCTGCAGACCACATCCAGTAGTCTCCCGTATCGTTCTCCTCTCTATGGACCACGTACCCTCCTTTCAGTTTCAGGTCAGGCAGAAAGGAGAACCTTTCCGCCCGGGCCTCTCTCAAGGCCCTTTCCCTTTTTGCTTGTAGGGATCTCATTTGGGGTGAAGAGTGAATCAGGAGCTTCTGGAGGGTGTTTTGGTCAATCTTTACAGGTGAAGGATCGGGAACTTCTAAAACAGCAGACTTCATCTCGAACCCAGGAATCCACACCCTCATCTGAGCTAAGGCCAGCTTCCACTCTTGGAAGGCCTCCTCTACCTCCAGCCTCGCTTCCTGGAGTTCCCCCTCTGCCTTTGAGAGATTTGCTTCTGGGAGGGCCCCATTTTCCACCATTTTTTTGGTCTTTTGATAGAGGGCCAATGACCACTTGAGTTGCTCTTTGGCCAGACGCTCTTTGTGTAAAGAGGCTACCAGCTTGTAGTAGCTCTTGGCCACTTGTTGAAAGAGGTGCCATCTCTCCAACCTTTGGCGTTCTCGGGCCACTGAACGATCCATCTCTATGGCCTTGGCTTGTAGTGCGTGCTTGCCAAAGATGTCCAGATCGATGGCAGTGAGGAATTCCTGGTCCCTGTAGGTACCTTCGTTATGGGTGTTATAAAGGGTGAAGTTGGTCTCAAAGGAGACCTGGGGCCAGCCTTTTCTCTTTTCTATCTCTCGTTCAAAATTGGCTTCCTCTCTTCTCTTCTCGGCTGCCAAAAGGGTGGGTGAAGCCTTGAGGGCCCTTTTAAAGAGGATAAAGGTGGGGCTTTGTCCATGGGCTGATGAAATGAACAGAACTGAGATGGAGAAAGCAAGGAAGGCAAGAGCGATGTAAAAATAACAATTTCTCATGGCTCCTCCTAAGTTAGCTGGTCTATTTTCTTTGTAATCTTCCACACAGACTATTCTCCTGCAAGGCTTTCGTAGAAGGATGGGAGCCTTTTCTTTTTATCAAAAGCAGGAGATGGACGTTGCACTTGGATACTATTTGGATCTTTTTACCATACTTTTGTGCCAGAGACGAGATGAATGGGAGTTCCTTCTCTTTGGCAAGCAGATAGAGGGACTTTCTTGTTCTTAAGGTCTCTTCCAAGGGTGTTTTTTTATAGACAACCCTTATTTTTCTGCCACTATAGAAGGCCAAAGTGTACCAGGAGGTCTTAGAGAAGGCCGCTACAGGGATCTGGGACTCCAGGTGAACCTTCTCTAAGAGGTTGGCTGAGGATCGCCGGTTGGCCAGGGTAGGCATTATCAGAAAGAATACAGGGAGATAGAGAATAACCATGATCAGCACCATGGAAGAAGCGGTTTTGGAGAATGGGTTCCAGGGTATGGGGTAGGCCAGGAGCAAGGCCCATGCGGGGAAGGTGGGCAGGATATAGTGGGGTAGCTTGGACTTGGACAGGGTGAAGAAAATGGTGGGTAAAAGGATCCAGGAGCCCAGAAAGATCATCTCTTGGGTGTGGGTATGGCGGAGTTCTTTCACGGTCTTGGGGACTTCTTTCAGGAGCCAGGTCCAGGGGATAAGGCCTACCAGAATCACTACCAGATAGTAAAACCAGGGGCCGCGCCTGTGGAACTCGGGGGTGAGGTACCTGAGGA
>WFSI01000037.1 GCA_015486105.1 Aquificota bacterium
ACCTCAGGGGCTACCCTATTCTTGAGGTTCGGCTTCTTTCTGCTGATCTCTAAAAGGGCTTGTTCTCCACCTTGTTCATAGAGGACCTTAAATCTGTAGAAACTGTCCCTTGAGTACCCGAAGAGTCTACACGCCCTGGAAACGCTACCCAGTTGCCTGGCCAGTTCAAGCAATCCCAGCTTGTTCTTAATGATCTTTTCCTCTGTAGTCATCTGACACCTCCTTATGTTAGTTACTATATCATTCTTGTCACCAGGTGTCAGATTAAGTCTCGACCAGTACAAATTGAACAACCCTGCGGCAAGCCGCAGGGTATCCCCCTACTGAAACAAATCTAACTGCCTCAACTCCCCCTTGTCCTTCCCTTGCCTCTCTACGTACTTCTCCACTGTCTCCCAATCCCCTCTCTCCCCTACCGTAGCAACGTAATAACCATCTGTCCAAAATTCTCCACCCCACAATTCCTTCTTCACCTCTGGTTTCCTCCTAAATATCTCCCCCGCCGTTATGCTCTTGAATATCCTCACTATCTGTCCAGGAGACATCTTAGGATGAGCACTGCATAAATATGTGTATGTGATCTTTATCCATCCCTATAGCCTCAAATTCTATCGCATACCTCTCCTCTATCCCCTTTGCCGTCTCTCTTATTATCCTTACTACATCTCCCTCTAATAGTGCCTTCCTATACTTTACCGGAAACACTATGTGGTAATGTATCTGCCACGCACAGTGATACCCCTTCTTTACCTTGTTACCTTTATCTTTTTCCCCATCCACATCCCAAAACTACTGACTAAGGTATCCCTGTGGCAAGCCACAGGGAATAACCAAGTTCAATTCTAAGGAGGCAAAGGCCCGGGCCAAGGCCAAAAAGAAGCTCGCTAAGTCAGGGATCCCTCCTTCTGAGAAGAAGCCCTGGTGGAAGAGGTTTATCCAGGAACACCTGGTCCAAATCGTCATCAAGATCATTGCCGGTCTCACTGTGGCCTATATGGTGTGGCGGTTCGGGATAAGGAAGTGAGGGGGAGAATTTCTGTTTCCCGCATCTTCGAGGATCCCTGAGTCTGGCGAAGTATTCTCGGAAGGCATATCTATGATACAGAGCAGGATAGATCATTGGGAGGTGAATCATGCCAGATTTTGGTCATCCATTTGCAGGATTGGCCCAGGGCCGCAAGCTCACCCATGAAGAGTTGGTGAGGGCCATCCGGTTCATGGTAGCCGCAGAATACGAGGCTATACAGCTCTACATGCAACTGGCTGAATCAACGGATAATGAGCTGGCCAAGGCGGTGCTGAAGGACATCGCTGATGAGGAACGGGTCCACGCTGGGGAGTTTTTACGCCTCCTCAGGGAACTGGACCCTGAAGAGGAGGAGTCTTACAAGAAAGGCTACGAAGAGGTAGAGGAGATCATAGAAGAGCTGAAGTAGTAAGGGGTCCAGAGGATTTCTTCAGTCCTGGGAAAGAAGTTTTTTACCCCTTTCCCGATAGAGGGGGTTTTGTTGTAGTGGGTAAAGAAGGAGGGATTGGGGACCCTATAGATGGTTAAGGGATCCTTCATAAAGAAGCTGAAAAAGCTGCTGGGTGAAGAGGGCATCTCAACTAATATAGAAGACCTCCTCTGCTACTCCTTCGACGCCACACAAAAAGAGTACATGCCTCAGGTAGCGGCCTTTCCCCAGGACACCCATCAGGTACAGGAGATCTTGCAGCTGGCATGGGAAGAGGAAGTGCCCGTCATTCCCCGAGGAGCGGGGTCAGGGTTTACAGGGGGGTCCCTCCCAGTCAAAGGGGGGATGGTAGTCTCCACAGAGCGCTTTGACAGAATTCTGGAGATAGACGAAAGGAACCTCACGGCCTTGGTGGAGCCGGGGGTGGTGACAGCCAAGCTCCAGCAAGCCGTGGAGTCCCTGGGCCTCTTCTATCCCCCCGACCCTGCCAGTATGGAGTTCTGCACCATAGGGGGTAATGTGGCGGAAAACGCCGGAGGACCCAGGGCTGTCAAATACGGCGTAACAAGAGACTACATCCTGAGCATCGAAGCAGTGCTCATGGGGGGGGAGGTTATCACCACGGGAAGGAAGGTGGTAAAGGACGTTGTGGGCTACGACCTCACCCGCCTATTGGTGGGTTCGGAAGGCACCCTGGCATTCTTCACCAAGATTCTCTTGAGGCTCCTGCCCCTGCCACCAGCCACAGGGACCCTTCTGGCCCTCTTCTCATCCCGGGAGCAGGCAGGGGAGGCCTTGGCGGCTGTCATCCATTCACGTATCCTGCCCACGGCTATGGAGTTCGTGGATCGAGGGGCCTTGGAGGCAGTCAGGAAATATGCGGGGATAGAGATAGATCCCCAGGCCCAGGCGGTGCTCCTTATTGAAGTGGACGGAGATAAAGACACGGTGCCTCTCCTCCTAAGGAGGATAGCAGAGGTGTGTGAGCTAGTGGGAGGCACCACCCAGGTAGCCAGAGACCGAACAGAAGCCCAAGAGCTATGGCAGGCACGTCGGGCCATTTCTCCCTCCTTGGTCCACGTAGCCCCCACCAAAATAAACGAGGATATTGTGGTGCCCCGAAGTCAACTCCCCCAGGCCCTGGCACGCATAGAGACCTTGGAGGATAAGTACAGCCTACCTATCATATGCTTTGGCCACGCAGGAGACGGAAACATACATGTAAACATCATGACAGATAAAGGGAACCCGGAAAAATGGAGCAAAGCCCAGGAGGCAGTAAAGGAGGTCTTTGCAATTACGGTGGAGCTTGGGGGCACCTTGAGTGGGGAGCACGGAGTGGGGATTACCAAGGCCCCCTATCTCTCCATGGAGCTCTCTTCTCAGGTCATGGAACTCTTTAAGGGCATCAAAGGGTCCTTTGACCCTAAAAACCTCCTCAACCCTGGCAAAATGGGGTTGGAGTGACAGAACTAGTATGTCAATACAGAATATCTTGTTTCCTAATCTTTGTACCCCAAGTCCAAAGACCAGAGAGGTTTGTTGGTTTATGATTTTAGCGCTGATTTGAAGGCCCTGTAAGCCTCCTGGCCAAAGAGGCAGAAGGTGACCTCTTTTACAGCTGTATCAGGGTGGTCTGTCATGAAGACCTCCACAGCTCCGGACATGATGCGGGCTGCCTGATCTAAGGGAAATCCCCCCACCCCTGTCCCCAAGGCTGGGAAGGCTATGGACTTGAGTCCCAGTTCATGGGCCCGGACAAGGGCATTATAGGTGGCGCTGTGGATTTTTTCGGCATTGGTGGTGAGGTCCTGCCCCATAACGGCGGCGTGGATCACGTACTGGGCCTTAAGGTTCCCCCCATTGGTGACAATGGCTTCTCCTATGGGTTTTGGTCCCTGGGCTACGGCCTCCCTCTCAATTTCTTGTCCCCCCTTCCTTTTGATGGCGCCAGCTACACCTGCTCCCATCCAGAAGAGGTTATTGGCAGCGTTGACAATGGCCTCTGAACCCATCTCTGTTATATCCCCTTCCGTCAGCCTAAGGATGGCTTTGTCTACCTTCTTCTCCATGGGCATCCTCTTACAAATCCAGTTCTTTGGATATGCCTTTCATGGCTTCTAAGGCTATGCCCATGAACTCCTCCAGGGAAAGGCCTAATTCTTGGCAGGCCTTTATTTGATCCCTATTGGCCCCTTTGGCGAAGTGCTTCTCCTTGAAGCGATTCATCAAAAAGCCTACATCGAGGGATGCCAGCTTCTTGGAGGGATGGATGAGGGCTGCTGCTACAATCAATCCTGTCACAGGATCGGCACAGTAGAGGGCCTTGTCTATAAGGCTCTCCCTTTCTACGTGTCCAGGATGGGCCAGGATGGCGTGGGTAAGTTCCTGGGGAAGCCCGTAGTCCTGGAGCATCTCCACGGCTTTGTATCCGTGGTGGGCCATGTCCTTGGCTGTTTCGTCGTAGTCTAAGTCGTGAAGGAGCCCTGCCAGGCCCCACAGCTCCATATCCTCTCCAAAGTGTCGAGCTAACTTCCTCATAACAGCCTCCACGGCAAAGCAGTGTTTCCGGAGGTTTTTGTTCTTTATATGAGCCTTTACCAGACTGAGCGCTTCTTCCCTTTCCATAGTCCTTCTCCTGGCTTTTTTAATATCTTACCCCCTTTTAGCCCTTTGACAAGGGGTAGGTTTCCGGGACATTCCCCAAAATATTATCAAGACATTGAATATCCAATAGTCCCCTTTGAACTAAAGTGAGAAGCAAGG
>WFSI01000038.1 GCA_015486105.1 Aquificota bacterium
CCATGGACCAGTACATCCAATTCTGCCTCTTCCTGGATCCTTATGGCCTCTTTTATCTTTTTCTTTATAAATGCTTCGTAGTCTTTCTGGTTTATCTTGCCTTCTCTATAGGCCTTCCTCTTCTCTCTCACATCGGGGGTCTGGGGGAAGCTCCCAATAGTGGTGGTGGGAAACAAGGGGAGATTCAGGTGATCCCTTTGAATATTCTTTCTCTCCAGATACGAAGGGATCCGATAAATAGGTTCGGCCTTGGCCTCCTTAACCCTCTTTCTCACTTCTAAATTTATGCCGAATGCAGCCGAAACCCCTGTTTTCCCTTGCAACTCATCCGCCGATCCTTCCCCCCAAAGCGCTCGGGCTAACAGGGAGATCTCTCTTAGCTTCTCCTGGGCAAAGGCAAGCCTCTCCTTAAGCTCAGGAGGTAGCCCCTCACCCTCTAGGGTGAAGGGCAGGTGGAGTAGGGGTGAGGCATTAGAGATCACCAGTTTAGGGGCCTTCTTTTTTATTTTCTCAAACAGGGAAAGCACTGAATCAAAATGGATCCTCCATGGGCTCCTACCGCTCACCATCCCTGCTATCAGCGTCTTATCGGATGGAAAGCCTTCCCTTTCTAAGGTCTCTATATTTCTTTCACCATGCACCAGATCGAGTCCTATTGAAGCGAAGGGAAGATCGTATAAAAGGGGAAGCCTATCCACAGAGTCATAGTAGGTGAAGAGATGGATCTTTTTTCCTCTGCCCAACTCTCTGTACACTTCTTGAAAGAGCTTCATCTCCTCCTCGGTAAGATCCAGCACTAAGGCAGGCTCGTCCATGTGAACCTCCGAGGTATCATCAAGCAGTTCTTTATATACCGAGGCCAGATTCATCAGGGCATCTGGAAAACCGATATCCTCTTTCAGGCGAGAGAGTTTGAGAAACGTGAAGGGGCCTATGAGATAGGGAATGCCATTTGGATGGGAAATAGAGAGTCCCCCATCTCTCCAGAAAGCGTTTTTCTTGAAACAGACCTTATCTATGTGAGGCACCAGGTAGTGGTAATTGGTGTTGAACCATTTGGTGAGGGGCAGGGCATCCTTTCCTCTGCAGAGCCGATAGTAGTCATTTAGACCCTCTGCCTTGTATACCCCCACCATAAGGGCGGTATCGAGCATCTTGTCGTAGAAACTGAGCTCGCCTATGGGGAAGGCATCTACTGAGTCTGCATAAGCCTGAATTCTCTCCCTTTCCAGGTTCAAAAGGCCCTTTCTCAGCTCATCTTCGCTGAGCTTCCCACTCCAAAATCCCTCAACAAGAAACTTGTAAGAGCGGTCATGACCTATCCTCGGGAGGCCATAAGCGTATGCTCTTATCTTTCTACTCATCAGAATGTCACCTTACCCCCTATATACCACTGGGCAGTGGGGGCCTCATAGCCCTTCACCTCTTCGTAGTGCCTGTCAAAGATGTTCTGCCCCTTCAGAAAGACCTCGAAGTGGGAATGGACCTCGTAGCTGATTTTTCCATCCACCACGGTATAGGCATTGGCGAAATAGGGTTTGAGATGGCCAGAGGCATCTCTTCGGTATGAATCCACCCTGTCTCCCACGAACCTGGCACCTAAGTAAGCCCTTACTTTATCTTTCCAGTTATAAAAGACTGAGGCGTTCCACTGGTTCAAGGGTACCCGCTCCACCCTCACGTGCCGCTCTCTATCATCCGGGTTGGTGTAAGTATAGTTGGCCTTGAGGATAAGGCCCTTGAAGGGCCTCAATGTAAGTCCAGCCTCTATCCCCTGATCCACAACGGTGGCAATGTTTCTGTATGTACCCTGCCAGGTTACAGGGTCAATGTAGTATATGATCTTTTTATCAATAGCCTCGTGAAAGAAGGTGAAGTCAAGCGTGAGCCTTTTGGAAAAGAGAAACTGGCTAAAGCCCAATTCATAGCTTTCTCCCTCCTCCGAAGATAGTCCACGGTTTCCGCCCAAGAACCACCAAGAAGGATTGGGGGGGGCGTAGAGTTCAAAGAGTGTAGGCGTCCTGAAACCCGTGGCGTATCTCGCCTTGAAGATGGTATCTGTGAATTTCAAGTGGTAGCTTGCACCCAGATTGTATGTGGTCCTGCCTCCAAAGTCATCGGGGTCATCGTATCTGATCCCGGCCATCAGGGCGAGCCTATCCCACAATCTTAGTTCATTCTGGGCATAGTAGCCGATGAGCTGCATGGTGTGGGAAGGGAACCTGGACTTGCTCACCCGGATACCCAAAGACCACCCGCCCCAGTACCTGGCAGTTTTGCTCCAATAAGTGCTCTTTCCCTCGTTCTCCCGATACTCGTAACCCACTACCAGGGTGTCTTTAATACCCTTCCTATCCATCACATGGAGGGTATTCTGCCAGCCTATCTTCCTTATCCTGCCGGTATAACTGGATTCACTCTTCAACTTGTCTGTAACATATCCACCTCCCCAATCGTAGTGATCGCAGGACTCAGGGTCCCATTTATCGCTGTACTTCCTTCTGGTATCAGACATCCCCAGCTTTAGCTGGGTCTCCCACCAGTCAAAGGGGAAATAGTCTATAGTGAATGTAGTGATCAGGCGATCGGTCTTCTTATACTGGTTGGGATCGTTTCTGGTTTTATAGGCCCTATAATCGAAGTCGTCGTACTGGACATCACCGTTGATAAACCTAAGAGTCCCCTCTAAACGCAGGTTCTCCAGCAGGTCAACACCTATTTTTGCTGCATAGCTTCCCCTCCAGTACCTGTCGTCCTTGGCAATCCCATTGGTCTCCATGTGAGAAGCAGAAAGGGAATAGTCCAAAATTCCTACCTTGCCGGATGAAGAAAACCGGGTCTGCCACGTGTCCATAGAGCCTGTATAACCGGATAAAGAGAATGAAGGTTTCTTCTTCCCTGTCTTCGTTATGATGTTTATCACACCTGCCATAGCATCGGACCCGTAAAGGGGGCTCTCAGGCCCCCGAACAATCTCTATGCGCTCAATATCGTCCACGGAGAGATCGGAGAAGTCGAAAGCCCCGCCGATGCTCATAGGATCGTTTGCCTCCATACCATCTACCATCACCATCACCCATCTGGAGTCCAGACCACGTATCCTTAAAGAGGTAGCTCTGCCTGGTCCTCCATAGGTTTGAATGTAGGAACCCTCCACGTATCTTAGCAGATCAGAGACATTCTCTAAACCGGTGGCCTTTATCTCGTCCTCAGTGATCACTGAGCTGGACACAGGAAGGGTCTTGGCCTTTTCCTTTACCCGGGTGGCCGTCACCACCACCTCTTCCATCTTCGCCACCCCTTTTGGGTTCTCCTGGGCATTTATGGGAAGGACCCATAGAAAAGAGCACAACGCCATCATCAACCACCACCAACACCCTGACTTGATCTGCATTTCATAACCTCCTCTAAATTTTTCACAAAAAATCCCCGGCCCTCCCAAAGGGAAAACCGGGGATCGAGTTGTAACCCATACTCTCTCAACCCTCCACAGCCCCATTCCCCGAGGGCCTTTTACCGGTCAAAAACCGGGTGAGGTTTCCCCTGGGCCGGTCTCCTGGCTTCCGGATCACTCTACTCACCGCTCCTTCCCGCTAGTTGGCTCATGGCTCACAGGTGATGGCACATAGCCTCGAGAAGCACCTTACTTCTTCCCTATCAGCTATCAGCCATGAGCTAATCCAGCAGTGGATAACTGCGGCTTTCGTCCCCGGTCACAGTGGCGGGTCCGCACCGGATTCTCACCGGACTTCCCGTCACCCAGGGGGGAAATCTGCTTCTGTCAAAGAGCAGTAAGAATATACCAAACCTGGGGACCTTAGTCAACCGTGCCTTGGGAAAAGAATTAGCACATTAAGTCTCTCAGGGTGTTGTGTTGGGAAAGGCTTATCCTTTCCCTTTGAGGTTAAATACCACAGGTACCTCTACCCAGAAAGGTACGGCCTCTTTTCCTTTGTAGGCGGGGATAAACCTCCACCCTTTCACTGTTTTTACTGCTGTCCGGTCCAGGATGGAGTAACCTGATGACTGGACTACCTTTATCTGGGCTACCTTGCCTTCCCTTGAGACCAAAAGCCGGAGGATTAACCTGCCCTGGTATCCCCTTTTTCTGGCCAAAGGTGGATAGGGGGGTTTTTCCCTCTGGATAGGCACAGGAGGTATTAGTCCTCCTGTGCCTTCCCTTCCTTTACCGCCGTTACTCTGAAAACCGCTTCCTTTGGGTTCCCAGGCTGCAGGTATGGCTTTTCTTTCCATGGAAGGCCCCGGGGTTAAGGGGTGGGATTCATGGGCCAACCCCTTTTTTCCTTCGTGGGTGGAAAGACTTGGGGTAGGGGATAGTTTTAGTCTTTGGACCTTCGCCTCCTTCCTTCTTTTGGGAATAGGATGGACTGGAGTCCTTACCCTGGCGGTCTTTTCTTCTGTGCTGTTCTTTTCCCTTTTAGCCGGGGTGTGGACATCCCTTTCTATAATCTTTTTGGGCCCTTTTAGCCCCAAAATTCTTACGTTAAAGAGGTTTCTTCCGGGCCTTTTCAGAGATAAGCCCTGTCCAGGGGGCATAAGGGATATGAGATAGACCATGCATAAATGGAGGAGGAGGGATGCTCCCCAGAAGCACCAGCCTTTGTCTTTGAATCTCATACTTCCCTTCCCCGGCCCCCTGGAAAAGGGGCCAGGAAGGAGGAAAAACCCCTCAAGCCCATCCCCGAGGGCCTCCTGCAGAGCAGGAAGTCTCCTAGGCAGGTCTCCTGGCTTCCGGATCACCCTACTCACCGCCCCTTCCCGCCAGTTAGCCCATCGCTAATAGCTCATGGCCCATAGCCTTTAAAAGGCTCTTATCTGGCCATTAACCATGAGCCTCCAGCTAATCCAGCAGTGGATAACTGCGGCTTTCGTCCCCGGTCACAGTGGCGGGTCCGCGCCGGACTCTCACCGGACTTCCCATACCCAGGGTTCAAAAGAAGATTTATTCCAGAAAGACTGAAGAGGCAAGGTAGGATTTTGTTTATGAGTTAGTGGGGGAGCGGGATGTTCGCCGCCCGGGCTACCTTTTCCATATCCTGGGGCATTGGAGAAGAAAAGACCATTTCCTCCCCAGTGACGGAGTGGACAAACTTCATGCGGTGGTGATGAAGGGCTTGGCGTCCTAGGGCCTTGATGGCCTCCCTCAACGGAGGAGCCAGCCTCCTGAGCCCTTTTCCTCCGTAAAGGGGATCTCCCACGACGGGATGGCCTATATGCTGCATGTGGACCCTAATCTGGTGAGTACGTCCAGTTTCTATCTTAACCTCAACCAGGGAGATGTCCTCCCCATGAGTCAGGACCCTGTAGTGGGTAATGGCCTCCCTGCCCCTCTCCACCACGGCCATCTTCTTTCTATTGCCAGGGTGCCGTCCTATAAAGGTCCTGATGGTACCCTTAGGGTGTCTGGGCACCCCATATACCAGGGCTAAATAAACCTTTTCCACACCTCGGGATTGAAACAAGTTCACCAATGCCTGGTGGGTTCCCTGGTCCTTGGCCACCACCAGAAGGCCAGATGTATCCTTGTCAAGACGGTGGACGATACCTGGACGCTCCACCCCTCCTATATCCCTAAGACCATGGCAGTGGGCAAGAAGGGCGTTTACCAGAGTGTCGTCCTCGTGACCCGGGGCGGGATGAACCACCAGACCGGCAGGCTTTTCTAAAACCAAAAGGTGGGAGTCTTCATACAGGATGGAAAGCTTCATCTCCAGGGGCACCAACTCCAGGGTCCTGGGGGGTGGAATGGTCACCTCCACCGAGTCTCCTTCCCTCATCCTTTGTCCCCCCTTTTGGGCTTTAACCCCGGCTACTTTCACCAGCCCGTCATCAATAAGGGCCTTTATCCTGCTACGGCTGAAGCCCCCCAGGCAGACCTCTAAGAAGCGATCAAGCCGCACTCTTGCAGCCTCCCTATCTACTGTGAAGTGCCTAATTTCTTCCCCAGCTCCCATTTTCCCTTATGATTTCCCTACCGATGCTATCTAATAAATCAGGGGTAACTTCCAGAGAGTCCAAATTACAGGGCTTGTAATACAATCCCCCCATGATCAGGATCATCTCAGGCATGGCGGGAAGAACTTTGTTACTCCCCTTTATTACCCAAAGCGGATTTTACCTTCTTGGCAAGGTCTTCAAGACTGAAGGGTTTCTGCATGAAAAGGGTGCCAGGTTCAAGGACTCCATGGTGTACAATGGCGTTATCTGTGTATCCAGACATGTAAAGCACCTTGAGATCCGCAAGGTGTTTTCGGAGACGTTCCACCATCACATCTCCGCTCATTCCCGGCATAACCACGTCTGTAATTATCAAATCCGGTTTAAGACTCTCCTCCTCTACCAGTAAAAGGGCCTCGCCACCATTGGCGGCCACATGCACCTGGAAACCCAGACTTGAAAGCATCTCCTTTATCAATTCCCTCAGGGATTCTTCATCCTCTACAACCAAGACCTGCCGTCCATGACCAACCACCACATCCCCTCTTTTATTCTTAGCCCTGGCAGGAAGACTCAGCTCCTCTGTCGAATCCTGGGCCTTAGGAAGGTAAATCTTAAAGATAGTTCCCTGTCCAGGTTCAGAATAGGCCCATATATGTCCCTTCAACTGCTTGACCATCCCGTAGACCATGGAAAGGCCAAGCCCTGTTCCCCTTTTTTTGGTTGTAAAAAAGGGCTCGAATATGTGTGATAGAGTTTCCTTAACCATACCACAGCCCGTATCTGTGACGGAAAGCAAAACGTATTCCCCAGGCTCTATCCCCTGATGCTTTTTTGCATACTCTTCGTCAATCCAAACATTTTTGGTCTCAATTAACAACTTGCCCCCTTTGGGCATGGCATCTCTGGCGTTGACAGCCAGGTTCATAATCACCTGATCGAACTGCATCGGATCTACCAAAACGGGAGCTAAGTCGTCTGACAGTATGAGCTGAAGATCGATATCCTCGCCTATTAACCGTTGCAACGTCTCCTTTATACCGGGTAAATGCTCATTTAGGTTTACCACCTTAGGCTGGAGGGTCTGTTTCCTGCTGAAGGCGAGAAGCTGGCCAGTTAGGGCTGCCGACCGCCTCCCGGCATCCAGTATCTTCTCAACATCTTTCCGTATAGGGTCCTCTGGATGGAGCCTGCCAAGAATGATCTCTCCATACCCTAAAATGACATTCAACATGTTGTTGAAGTCATGTGCTATCCCCCCGGCCAGGCGACCTATGGACTCAAGTTTTTGAGCCTCGTGCAACTGCTCTTGGAGAAGGGCCTTCTCCTGATAAACCTTCAGATGTCCAGTTACATCCCGCTTAGCGGCAACATAGTTCAAGATCTTTCCCGAACTGTTTTTAACGGGGGAAATGGTAGCGTCCTCATAATAGATGGTTCCATCCTTCCTCCGGTTAATGAAGCGCCCCTGCCAGGTTTGCCCTCTGGTAATGGTGTTCCAGAGGTCTTTGTAAAAGGCCTCATCGTGCTCTCCACTCTTGAGGATCCGGGGGTTTTGGCCAATAGCCTCTTCCCGATGATAACCAGTTATGGCTTCAAAAGCCGGATTGACGTACTGAATCGTTCCATTGGGATCGGTTATGACGATAGCCTCCCCAGCCTGCTCAATGGCCACCGCCAGCCTATCACGCTCGGCCTCTGCCTCCTTACGGGCCGTAATATCCCTGACAAATTCAACAACACCTGTTATCTCTTTAGAAACAAGGTCCCTTAAGGGGTATGAAAAGAGTTCTATCCATTTCACTGGAGAATAGGGAGGAAGCCGTTTAACTTCCCTTTCTACTTTCCCGGTCTTCATGCAGCGAAGGGAGGGACAAGGGTCACAAGGCCTGTTGGCGTCCTGATAGCAGACATAACAAGGCTTTCCCTCCAGGGGGAGGTGCTTTGCATGCCACCTTTTTATAGCGCTATTGGTGTAACGGATGGTCAGGTCAGGATTGAGAACCGAAATACCATCCTGAACACTATCGAGAACCGCTTTCAGAAACCGCGCGCTATCTATGAGCTTTTTCTCCACCCCTCCACGTTCCGCTATGGTCTTTACCCAATGCCGGAGTTCCATAGCCGCTCGGTCTTCTTTCAACAACTCATCTGGAGGGATATAAAAGCAATTTTCATATACCTCGGTACTGATGATAGCTATGGGATGGGTGCAAAGCACATCCAGTAAAGTGGAGGCATCGAATCTGCGGCAATCGTACCGACAAATGGCCAAACACCGACTTCCAGGAAAGAAGCCACTGAGCTTGGCCTCGTACTCTATCAGTTTTTCAGGACCAGGAGGTCCCCGCAATACCCAGGTCATCTCACTGGTAATGCGTAGGGCGGAATAGCCTTTCTTTAAGGCACGCTCCGCTTCTTCCTGTAAAAAGGCAATCATTTGCTCGGGATTAAAAAATCCCTTCCGCGTGTAAGCATCGCTTTCTTTGAGAATGGAAAGCTGGCCCTGCTCCGAGTAGGCCTTTACATTAATCCCTTCGGCGCGTAAATGGTCTAAAATAGGTTCGGCATTATCACCGTTTACAATGCAAATGACCTTTTCGCCTTGCTTCAGTCCCCGGCACAAAAAAGGAGCGATTATATTTCGCTTCTCTTCTTCGGTCTCGTAGAAGAGGCACGCGTGGTCTCCCGGCCTCAAATCACCCATCCCTAAGCAAAACCTCCCATCCTTTCTCCCTGATACGGAGAATCTTTCTATGAAAAAATCTTTAGATTACACCGTATTTTGTCGCCATCATTCAAGACGCCCATATTTCTCGAGCATCCAGACCCTGGCATCAGACCCTCTACTCATTCAAAGATGTTAGGTTTTTTCTCACTTTTCAAGATAAAAATCAACAACAGGCCATTGTAAAGTCCTTGCCTGGCCAGAGGGTTGCAAAACTGTTTTTTCATCTTGAGGCTTATAACCTCACGTGACCACGGGGATTTTCTTTCCACAATTGGGACAGGTACCGTTCTTCAAAAAGACCTCGGGCAGGGAGTAACCCTCCCTTACGATGAGGGCTTTACCACAGTCGGGGCAATATGTAGTGCCCCACTCCTGGTTCCAAACATTGCCCACATACACGTAATTTAGTTTTTTTAAGGCCATCTCTCTGGCCATAGCCAGGGTCTCTATGGGGGCAGGGGGCACATCCCTGAGCTGATAATGGGGAAAGAAACGGGAGAAGTGGAGGGGGATCTGGACAGAGACGGCTGCCACCCAATCTATCAGCTCCTGGATATCAGCCTGGGAATCGTTGTGACCAGGAATGATGAGATTGGTCACTTCTATATGGATCCCTGCCTCATGACTTCTTTTGATGGTGTGAAGGACGGTATCCCTGAAGGGACCCAGGCATAGCCTTTTGTAAAACTCATCCCTCATAGATTTGAGATCCACGTTCATGGCATCCACCCACGGGAGAATGTCTTCCAAGGGATCAGGATTGATAACGCCGTTAGTTACCAAAACGGTTTTCAAACCCCTGGGCCTTCCCAACCGGGCTACATCCAGGATATACTCGAACCAGATGAGGGGTTCGGAGTAGGTGAAGGATACACCTACTGAATGGTGGTAGATGGCCCAGTCCACCAATTTTTCGGGAGAGACGTACTTGGTGGGCACATCGGTCTGGGAAATCTGCCAGTTCTGACAAAAGACACATGATAGATTGCATCCATTGGGTCCCACAGAGAGGATGTAACTGCCAGGGTAGAAGTGGTAGAGGGGTTTCTTTTCTATAGGATCCATGGAGAGGGAGATGGTTTGGCCATACCCTTGGGTGTAAAGTGTTCCTTCTTGGTTGGTTCTTACTCGGCAGAATCCTCTATTCCCTGGCCTTATGACACATTCCCTTGGGCACAGAAGGCACTTGACCTTTCCTTCTTCCAAGGGCTGCCAATAGAAGGCTTCCTTTTTCACCGGTAGCGATCCACCTTGAACCTGTACACCTTTGTGGTTTCTTTAGGATGGATACCTGCCTTGGCCATGGCAATGGAGAGCTGATGATTTACAGTATCTACCCCTTCCAGATCGGGTAGGAGGAGCCCCCTTTTCCAACCTGACTCCACGATTACACCGTAGGTTTTGGGGTCTAACTCTTCGTATGATTCCACGGGTTCAGGCTCGGAAAGGACATCTACGGAGATTTCCAGATCCTTCAACTCCTTAGGTTCAACTGGGGGAAACCTGGGGTCTTGGGTGGCAGCAGCTATAGCGTTTTTGATGGTTTCCTGGGCCACGTTTTCTGCAGTAGGTAAAAAGGTGCCGATACAACCCCGGAGGTCTCCTTTCTTCTTCAGGGACACGAAAACCCCTGCCTTTTTCTTCATTTCAGGGATCATATCTTCAGGAGATGGGGGTTCTATCACTCTTCCGTTTTTTACATACTCTTCAATGGTTCTTCTGGCTAAGTCTACTAAGGGATGCTTTTTCTCCATTATACCTCTCTCTCTGCACTTAAAAAGGCTACTTTTGTAAGATAATGCTTTTCGAGACTTTCTTCAAAGATTTCTAATTGCTCCACGGCCCGGCGGGCGTGTTCCCGGGCCTTTTCCCTTGCTGCTTCTATGCCCCTGTGGTTCATTATAATAGTCTTTACTCTCTGTATGAGTTGGGGGGTAATCTCGTCGGCCAGGATGGCTTCCTGGATGGTCCTTTTTTCCTCTTTGCTGGCCTTTTTTAAAGTTGTAAGAAGGGGTAGGGTGAGTTTACCTTCCTTCAGATCGTTGCCTGAAGGTTTCCCTGTTTTCTTAGGGTTTCCTGTCACGTCCAAGCAGTCGTCCACGATTTGAAAGGTATAGCCCAGTTCTTGCCCATAGGTTTTGAGGGCCTCCCTCTCTTTATCCCGGGCTTCAGAGAGGATGGCTCCCACCTCGCAACAGGCAGAGATGAGGGCGGCGGTTTTACCGAAGATGATTTGGTAATAGTTATCTATCGTTGTGTTTATATTGAAGCTGTTCAAAAGTTGGAGGATTTCTCCCTCGGCCAAGTGCATGCATACTTGGGCCATGACCTTCAAGGACGAGGAGGTTAGGTGATGAACCATCATGGAAAAGGCCTGGGCTAAGAGGAAGTCTCCCACAAGGACGGATGCCTCATTACCCCAGATGCTGTTGGCTGATGTCTTGCCCCTTCGGGTATCCGATTCATCTACCACATCGTCATGTAGCAGGGTGGCTGTGTGGATGTACTCTGCCACGCAAGCGGCTATGTGGGCCTTTTCTCCCCGGTAGCCACAGAGGGCAGCTGAAGCGATAACCATGAGGGGTCGGAACCTTTTGCCTCCGCTTTCAAGGATGTACTGGGAAAGTTCGGGGATTACTTTTATGGTAGAATGAATGTTGTTGTTGATGATCTCTTCTGTCATCGCAAGGTCATCTTTGAAGTAATCCAAAATTTCCTTCAAAACCCCTCCCTCTCACTTGATGGTTGAACGAATCCTTTTAAACTTATATCTAAAAGATCTGGTCTGTCCAAGGGGGGCGGTAATGAAGAGGGTTTTTCTTTTCCTTATGGTGCTTATGTTGCCCGGGGTCCTTTGGGCGAGTTCCCTTTCCGTGGTGGCTACCATTTATCCTCTTACCGCTATGGTGAAGGCCGTGGGAGGGGATAGGGTAGAGGTAGCGACTTTAGTTCCTCCAGGGGCTTCGCCCCATGGGTTTGAGCTTAGGCCTTCCCATATGAAGGCCATCCAAAGGGCTTCTCTTTTGGTTAAGGTAGGAGCTCACTTAGATGATTGGCTGGATAAGGCCCTGAAAGGGAAAGGAAAGAGGGTTTTTATCCTGAGCCAGGGGCTGGATTTGGAGGAGGGGAACCCTCATGTCTGGCTCGATCCCTTCATGGTGGAAAAGAAAATTCCTGAGCTGGTAGGACTTCTCTCTAAATTGGATCCTTTAGGGGCGGGGTACTACAGAGAGAGGGGCAGACGGTTCCAACTGGAGTTGGAGCGGGTTACTGCCAAGATAAGGGTTCTATTGGCCTCTATGCCCTGTCGTTACTATGTGGCTCAGCATGGGGCCTGGTATTATTTCTGTCAGCGCTTTGGCCTTACCTCTCTGGGGGTGGTAGAGGAGGTGCCCGGTAGGGAACCTGGCCCCCGGAGATTTATGTACCTTCTGAAGATGGTCAAGGAATATGCCCCTGTGCTCCTTTTTGCTGATAGGGGGGAAAACCCTCGTGCCATGGAGGTCTTGGCCAGGGATAGCGGGGGCATTTTGGTCACCCTTGATCCTTTAGGAGACCCTAAGGATCCTGAAAAGAGGGACTTGGTCTCCCTTTTTCTCTATGACGCAAGGAGGATTTATCATGGCTGTACCCGCCGTTAGTTTGGAAGGAATTACGGTGGTTTTTAATGGGAAAACCATTCTGGATAGGGTTACTCTCCAAGTGGGAAAAGGGGAATTCTGGGGCATCATAGGCCCCAATGGGGGGGGTAAAACCAGCCTGTTAAGAACGGTTTTGGGTATTCTTCGGCCTAAAGAAGGAAAGGTTTCCATCATGGGGCATTCTCCTAAGACGGCGGTAAGGAAGGGGCTGGTGGGTTATCTTCCCCAGAGGATGGATGCCAGGATCTTCCCACTTTCCGCTTTAGAGGTAGTTATGTTGGGGGAATGCAACCGATCTAATTTCTTTAGGTCTTTCGGTGCCCGGCACCGGAATGATGCTGTGGAGGCCTTGGAGATGGTGGATATGGCTGAAAAGGCCCATGAACCTTTCCCTTGCCTCTCTGGGGGGGAACAACAGAGGGTGCTCGTAGCCATGGCCCTGGCTTCCAAGCCCCGGATCCTTCTCTTAGACGAGCCCAATACAGGGGTGGATATGGTGGCCCAAGAGGGCTTCTACCAAGTGATGAAGGGTTTCAAAGAGACGCTGGGGCTTACTATTCTTATGGTGACCCATGATGTAGGGGTTATATCCCATTTTGTGGACCATATAGCATGTCTCAATGTCACTCTCCATTATGCCGGAGATCCATGGGGAGCTCTGGATTGTCATCTTTTGGAGGACCTGTATGGAGAGCCTGTAGATGTCTTCGTTCATCACCCTCAGTGTGAAGGGTGCCATGTGCTGAAGGGCTTAAAGGAATGACAGGGATGCCCCTTTTTGCCCAATACTCCTTGGGCGCTGCCCTCATGCTGGCCCTCCTTCTATCTCTTTTATCCTTTTTTGTAGTGGTTCATAACTGGTCCTTTCTGGGTGTAGGTATATCTCATGCTGCCTTCGGAGGCGTGGCCTTGGGGTTTCTCTTGGGAGTGCCTCCCGATATCCCAGCCCTTCTTTTTGCCTTGGGAGCAGGGCTCACCATAGGTTTGGTAAAGCGTAAGTGGGGGCTCCATGAGGACGTGGCCATAGGGATTATATTCTCCAGTGCTATGGGATTGGGAGTGGTTCTCTTCTCCATATCTAAGGGATACACCTCTGACGCCTTTAGCTATCTCTTTGGCAATATTCTTACCCTCACTAAGGGAGATCTCATAGCCATAGCCGCTGTCACCCTTTTGGCCTATATCTTCGTAGGGGTTTTCCTGAAAGGTCTTCTCCTCATGGCCCTCAACGAAGAGCTGGCTTATACCCGCGGTCTCCCTGTAGATTTCCTCTATTATTCCCTTTTGGTTGTATTAGCCCTGGCAGTTGTTTTTGCCATAAAGCTGGTAGGGGTGATCCTGGTAACGGCGCTGATAGTGACTCCTGCCTCTGTAGCCCTCCACTTTCTCACAGGGTATCGGGGCATCTTTTTCCTTTCTATAGGGGTAGGACTGGGGGTGAATGTCGTAGGCCTATCTATTGCTTACCTTTTGGATCTTCCTCCAGGGGCTACCATGGCGATAGTGGCGGGGTTGGTCTTTTTCCTGTCTCTCTTTATTCCATCTCCACATTGACTTGGGGAAGGGATGCGAGGAAGATCCGTCCGTAGCTTTTTTCCAGGATGCGAGAGTCCAAGATATAGACCACCCCCCTATCCTCCTTGCTTCTGATGAGCCTTCCAAACCCTTGGCGAAAGACCAAGACAGCTTCGGGGAGGAGGTAGTTCCAGAAAGGATCCTTCCCCTGTCTTTGAAACCATCGGGAGCGGGCTGCTACCAAGGGTTCTTCGGGAGAGCGAAAGGGGAGCTTTACCATGATCAGAGTCTTGAGGGAATCTCCTGGAAGGTCTATTCCTTCCCAGAAACTCTCTACCCCTACCAGGACCCCCATGGGATCCTCTCGAAATCTGCTCACCAATGTATCCCTTCCCTCTTCTCCTTGAACATAGAAACTCAGATGGGGAAAGGTCCTCCTGAGAGTCTTGGCTGCTCCCTCCATGAGCCGGTAGGCTGTAAAGAGGATGAGGGTTTGGCCCTCCCTTTCCATGAGGATAGATGAGATGGCTTCTATGATGTTTTCCATGTAGCCCTTGGCCCCTGGATTAGGAAGACTTCCCTTTACTACAAGGCGTACCTGATGGCTGTAAGAGAATTCCTGGGGCAGGAATACCTCTTGGGCTTCTCTTATACCCAGGGTCCTTCTGATGTGCTCCATGCTTCCTCCCACGGAGAGGGTAGCTGAAGTGAGGACCATGCCATCCACTACGGAAAAGAGGGCCTCATCTAAGGATGAAGAAACGTCTAAGGGAGCTAAGTGGAAGGAAACAATGGGGGGATCTCCCATTCCCTTTTCTACCCACTTTACCGTTTCTTCTTCTTCTATTGCCCAATCTTCAAGGACTTGGGCTGAGGATAGCAGTTCCCTGGAGGCCAGGGCTACCTCCCCCATGACTGGTGCGTCTTCTCCTAAGCGCCGCACCAGTCCTTCCCCCTTGAGGGCTATCTCTTCCATAGTAAAGGATAGCTGTCCCAAGAGCTCTTTCAGTTTCCCTTTTTCCGGCAGGGACTCTTGGGGAACCCGTCCTTGGGGTAGGATGGAGGCCAAGAAGTTCAAAGCATGGTCCAGGAGCCTCTCGAGGCTCTGGAGCCCTTTTAAGAAGGGTTGCCCCCCTTCTAATGATAGGCCAAGACCCGAGAGGCCCTGGGCCCGGCGCAATACACGGTTGAGGGAGCATTTTTTCCCCATGACTTCTAAAGCCGTTCTTTCCAGGCGATGGGCCTCATCCACAATGAGCCTTTCAAAGTAGGGTAGGCCCCTTTTTTCTGCCAAAAGATGACTGAGGAGAAGATGATGGTTCACCACTACAACATGGGCATCTTCTGCCCTTTTCCATGCTTTCTGATAGAAGCAAGCCTCCCTGTATGGACAGTTTTTCCCTAAGCAGTACTCCCATCGGCTTCCCAAAATGGCACTGAGCCTTGGTTGAGGTGCTTGTTCTAAATCTCCCCAAGAGGTGGTGTGGGCCCAGTTCACCACACTCTCTAAGATTTGGCCCATCTCCACAGCTCCCTTTAGACGATGCAGACACAAATAGTTGTTTCTTCCTTTAAGGGGAGATACCAATAGAGATACCCCTTGATTTTTGAGAAGTCTCTTGACCAAAGGAAGATCCTTGAAGGTTACCTGGTCTTGGAGACTCTTTGTGCTGGTGGAGATGACTGTCCGGGCGCCCCTCTCCGAAGCGAAAAGGGCGGCTGGGATGAGATAGGCCAAGGTCTTACCCACCCCTGTTCCTCCCTCTATAAGGCTTATGCCTCCTTCCTCCATGATCCGGGCTACCTCTTCTCCCATTATCTTTTGGCTTTCTCTGGCCTCATAGTTCTTCAAAAAAGGGGATAGGAGATCTCTGCTGAGGAGCCTTTCGGTTAGTGTTTTTATGCTGATCATCCCTTCCACGGCTGCTATCCTTCCTCCCTTTTTCCGTGTCCCGGGGCTGGGACGGATTCTTTAATTAGCACCTTTTTCCTTTGAAGGATAGGAGGGGTGATTTTTAAATGCTCCTTTATTTTTATGACCTTTCGTTGTATTTTAGTTGAAACCTTCACAAGGGGGAAAATATGGGCAGGACAGTGAGAGTATTAGCAGTTGCAGGATTGATGCTCCTTTTCGGTTGTACTTATGGGGGAGGTAACATGAAGGTGAATGTTATGAATCCTGCTGCGCCTCTTTATGAGGAAGGCCTGGACGCTTTTAATGCGGGAGATTATTCCAGGGCCATCACTGCCTTTACCGATGTGGTGAGCTATTATCCCAATAATGGACTGGCCGACGAGGCCATGTTTATGCTGGCCCGTACATATGAGAGAACGGGGGACTATTTAGATGCTCTTCGTTACTACAAGCTCTTTGCAGCCCGCTATCCCAAGCACAAGTGGGTAGACAGGGCAAACAAGGAGATAGAAACTATCAACGGAAGGATAGAAAAGGAGGAGGAACATGGCGGAAGTGGAAGTGGGAAGGGTAAATAAGTTTTTTGGCAAGGTGAGTGTGGCGGCGGTGGAGGTGACAGACTCCATTAAGGTAGGAGATGAGCTTCGTTTCAAGGGGACCACTACGGATTTCAACTTTAAGATAGAGTCTATGGAAATAGATAGAAATCCTATCAGAGAGGCCAGGCATGGAGATTTCGTGGGTATAAAGGTGCCGGAGAGGGTACGGCCTGGGGACAAGGTTTATAGGATAGAAGAGGACTAAGGGCGTGGGTTTGCCAGGGGTAATGGCATAATGGCTGTGGCAGAAGTGACGGTGGTGCCCTTGGGAACGGGTACTTCTTCTCTCAGTGTCTATGTGGCTAAGGCCTTGAAGATTTTGGAGGATTCGGGCCTCATATATCAGCTTACTCCCATGGGTACCGTTATCCAAGGGGATCCTCGAGAGATTGTGGAAGTGGTTCTCAAGATGCATGACTCACTTTTCTCTAAGGATATTCATAGGGTGGTTACCACCCTCAAGATAGACGAGAGACGGGATAAATCCCTCACCATGGAAGGCAAGGTGAGGGCGGTAGAGGAGAAACTACAACTTGGATAGCTGACAGTTGGTAGTTAATAGCTTTAGCTATCCAGCCCCTCAACGACAGAGGAGGCACCATTGAAAACCACCTTTCCCATCTCTCCGCAGGCCTATGATAATTGGTTTGCCACACCACGAGGCAAAAGGGTTCTGGAGGAGGAGAAAAAACTCTTTTCTAAGCTCATGTGGGAGGGGAGGGGGAGTCTCTTGGACATAGGCTGCGGTACGGGCATCTTCACCACCTTCTTTAAAGGTATGGGTTTTTCAGTGACCGGGCTGGATCTATCCCTGGATATGATTCTCTGTGTAAGGACTAAGGATCCCCAGATACCCTTGGTTTTGGGAGATGCTCAGCTTCTGCCTTTTGGGAAGGATCTTTTTCAATATGCCATCCTCGTTACTGTCTTGGAATTCCTTCCCCATCCCTTTTTTGCTTTGGTAGAGGCCACCCGGGTGGCCTCCAGGGGTGTGGGTGTGGCTTTTCTCCCTCCCTGGGCCCCTATGAACGTGAAGAGGCGCCTTCCCTTTTTAGGTGGGTCCGTTTTTCAGAAGGGCAGATTTTTCTCTTTCTCTTCCATTTTCAGCATGTTGGAGGAGACCTGTGTTATCAATGGAAGGAGGGTGATAAGAAGAAAAAAGGGGGGCTGTCTCTATCCATTGGGTATAAAGAGGGATTTTTGGGCAAACTTTGCCCTGGTAAGGGTGGACTATGAATGAAGAAGGCCGTTTGCTCTCGGCTGTAGAAGCCATGCGAGATGCCCAGCATGCCCTCGCCCTGACGGGAGCGGGTATATCTGTGGGGAGTGGTATTCCTGCCTTTCGGGGGTCCCAGGGCTTGTGGGACAAGTACGATCCCAGTGAATATGCCCACATATCCGCTTTTATTGAGAACCCTAAAAAGGTCTGGGGTATGCTCAAAGAGCTGTATGGGATTATGAAGGGCGCCCGGCCCAATTTTGCCCACAAGGCCTTAGCGATCTTGGAGGAGCATGGTTTCTTGAAGGGGGTTATCACCCAGAATGTAGATGGCCTCCATCAACGGGCGGGAAGTAAGAGGGTGATAGAATTCCATGGAAACGGTAATACCCTTATCTGTCTCTCTTGTGGCAGGATATTTTCTATGGAGGAGGTCTCCCTTGAGGATTTACCTCCAACCTGTCCATGTGGTGGTGTCTTGAAACCCCAGCTGGTCTTTTTTGGAGAACCTATTCCACCTCAGGCTTTGGATGAAGCCTTTAGAGAGGCGGATAGATGTGATCTCATGCTGGTGGTGGGTACTTCAGCCCAAGTATACCCTGCTGCTCAGCTTCCCTACAAGGTGGTAGATAGGGGTGGAGGGATACTGGAAATCAATTTGGAGGAGACCCCCCTCACCCGGGAACTGCCTACTCTTTTTCTCAAAGGACAAGCCAGCCGAATTCTTCACCGGTTGGTTAAGGAGCTCTTGATCTCCCCGTAGTGTTTTTAAAGATACCCCTGATGGTTTTCAAGAGGGTAGTAACGAAGTAAGGCTCCTGGAGAAAAGGAGTCATCGTTCCAACGCAACGGTCTTTTTGGCCTTATCGCCGGCGTACCCGCTGATCATGACAGCTGGAATGTCTGGGTTTTTGCAGTTTATCCCTTCCATAAGGGAAAAGCCAACCCCATTGGTAATCCGACCTCCATATAGGCCCAGACATTTCTGCATAGGGCAAGGAAGTAGTTTCTTAGTATATAAGACTAAATTTTTCTTATATACCTCTTGACATATTTGGGAGAGGGTACCAGATTTTTTATTGGAGGCAGGGTCAAAAAGGGAAAAGGAGGTGGTAGGTATGGCACTGGTGAGATGGGCTCCCGATAGGGAACTTGACAGGTTTAAGAGGGAGATAGACAAGATATTCGAGGACTTCTTCACCCCTGGCCGGTTTCCCACCCTTTTTGGCAGGGCCAGGGAAGAAGAGTATAGCACCTTTCCTGCTGTGGATGTCTATGACGACAAGGACAATGTTATGGTGAAGGCTGAGGTTCCCGGTTTGAGGAAGGACGATATAGAGATCCAGATCAAGGGTAGGGACTTGGTCATCAAGGGGGAGAAGAAGAAGGAAGAGGAAATAAAAGACGAAAACTACTACTATGCTGAGAGGGTGTACGGGGCTTTCTCCAGGGTAGTAAGGTTACCTGTAGATGTGAAGGCTGATCAGGTGAAGGCCAAGTTCAAGAACGGGATTCTGGAGATAGTGCTGCCCAAAGTGGAGGAGGCCAAGCCCAAGGAGATCAAGGTAGAAGTAGAATAACGGTACCTCAAAGGCCCTGCCTCCTCGTTATGGCTTGGGCTGCTAAAATGCCAGAAGCGGCGGCTTGTACCAGTCCTCGGCTAACACCTGCCCCATCCCCAGCTACGAATAGGCCGGGGATGGGGGTTTCCATTTCCCAGGTGATCATGGGTCTCAGGGAGTAAAACTTTACTTCTATCCCGTAGAGGAGGGCATGGCGAGAATTAACCCCTGGCATCACCATATCCATGGCCTCCAGCATTTCGGTTACGTCTACCAAGTACCTGTAAGGCAAGGCGAAGCTGAGATCTCCCGGTACAGCCTGGGTAAGGGTAGGCTTCACCAGGCCTCTGTCTATTCTTTCTTGGGTAGAGCGCCTTCCCCTTTTTAGATCTCCCAGTCTTTGAACGATAACGGTGCCTGTCAGGAGGTTTGCTAAGCGGGCCAAATACTCACCGTAGGCTACAGGAGACTGGAAGGGATGAGTAAAGGTGGTCTTTACCAGAAGAGCGAAATTGGTATTGGGGGAGTGGGAGTCCATGTAGCTGTGGCCGTTGACAGTAAAGGTGCCCCCTCTGTTCTCCATGACTACCTCTCCGTGGGGGCACATGCAGAAGGTACGGACCTGGTCATCAAAGCTTGGAGCGTTGTAAATAACCTTTAATTCATAGGTCAGGGAGGTTACCTCCTCCATGACCTGGGCTGGAACTTCCACCCTTATCCCTACATCCACGGGGTTGGTATGAAAGTCTACCCCTAAGGGGGAGAGCTGTTCCTTGAGCCAGAGATTCCCTTCTCGCCCCGGAGCCAGGAGAAGGTAACGAGACCTATAGCTTTTTCCTTCCTTTGTAGTGAGTTCTTTTGTTTCTCCTTGGAAGCTTAGGGAAACCACTTCCTGATTGAAGATCACATTTGCTCGGGCCTTGATATGCTGATAGAGGTTTCTAAGCACTTTCCTGCACCGATCGGTACCCATAGGTCTGATGGGCACGGGAATGAAGCGTAGCCCCACACGGACGCAACGGTTATCCAATTCCTCTAAGGCCTCGGCATTGGTGCCATAAACTATCTCAGGAGCACCGAAGGACAGAAAACCCTCATCTACCTCGCGGATAAGGGTTTGGAGGGTATCTTCCCTTATGATTTCCCCCAAGAATCCTCCTACCCTGGGAGAAAGGGTGAGCTTGCCATCAGAGAAAGCCCCAGCCCCTCCCCATCCTGAGAGAATGCGACAGGGCTTGCACATTTGGCACTCCAATTTTTCCTTCATGGGGCATTGCCTCTCTTCCAAGGGAGGACCTTTCTCTATGATAAGGATGTCCTTGATCCCCCTCTTCAAAAGTTCCAAGGCAGCAAAGGTACCTGCAGGACCTGCCCCTACAATGGCTACTTGGTACTCCAAAGTTGCCTCCCTTTTACTCCTATTTTTATAAATGATAATAGATATGGAGGCTTGAGGGAAGGAGACCAATTTGTGGAAAGGAGGCAGAGTATGGAGTGGAAAGAGGCTCAAAAGGTTAAAGTGAGAATATTAGTTGACAATTACATTGATGTTTTCGAACCTTCTACAGAGTTGGTGAAGCGTATCACCCCTGGACAGGCCAAGAAGCCCCTTATGGCTGGGCATGGGTATTCCCTCTTTATAGAGGCTGATGGAGAGGCAGGAGCACGCAACCTTCTGGTGGATTCTTCCCATTCGGATGTGATGCTCCTCCACAACATGGAAGCCTTGAGTATAAAGCCTAGATCAGTAGAGGCTTTTTTCCTTACCCATGGGCATGTAGACCATTTTGGAGGGATGGTGGGATTTCTCAAAAGTCGAGGAAAGGGCATAGATGTCTACACCCATCCCCAGTCCTTTTTGCCCAAGCTGGTGGTGACTCCAAGAGGTAAAGTGGGCCCCTGGCAGCTTCCCAGAGGGGAGTTGGAGGCCTTGGGAGCCAGGTTTGTTACCAATAGGAAGCCTACCGTGGTAAGCCAATACTTTCTCTTGTCCGGAGAGGTACCTCGGGTTGTTTCCTTTGAGAAGCCCTGGCCTGCTGCCCGGATCTTGAAGGATGGGGAGGAAGAACCTGACACCTTTGCAGATGAGCAGACCTTAGTGATGAAGGTGAAAGGCAGGGGGTTGATAGTGGTTTCGGGCTGCTCCCATCCCGGCATTATCAACATGGTAAAGCAGGCCCAGGAGTTAGGGAAAGATAAGGTCTTTGCCGTTATCGGGGGGTTCCATTTGGGGGTGGTGGACCAGGATGGGATAGATGCCACTGTGGACGCCTTCGAGGATTTGGGGGTAGAACTGGTAATGCCTTGTCATTGCACGGGCTTTAGGGCCACCCTACGCTTGGCAGAGGTCCTGGGAGACCGTTTTGCTGTCAACTGCGTGGGCAGCCTGATCGAGATAGGGGTTTGAAGGACCATGGCCATGGAAAGGCCTTTGATAGGCGTGATTGGGGGAAGCGGTCTTTATGAGATGGAGGGCTTAGAGGTCCTTGAAGAGCTGGATGTGGACACTCCCTTTGGAAAGCCCTCGGACAGGTTTGTCTTGGGGAAGCTGGAGGGCAAGGTAGTGGCTTTCCTCGCCCGCCATGGGGGGAGGCACGCATATATGCCTTCCGAGGTGAATTACAGGGCCAACATTTTTGGCATGAAGCTCTTGGGGGTCCAGTGGATTGTTTCCATCAGTGCCGTGGGTTCCATGAAGAAGGAAATCGAGCCTGGACATATGGTAGTGCCTCATCAGTTTATTGACAGGACCCAGGGGAGGGCTTCTACTTTCTTTGGCCAGGGAATGGTGGTCCATGTTTCCATGGCCGATCCGGTGTGCCCTATTTTGACTGGCATCTTGGTCCAGGAGGCTAAGAGGGCAGGGGCTACCGTCCATGAAGGGGGAACCTACTTGTGCATGGAGGGTCCCCAGTTTTCCACCAGGGCCGAATCCCACCTCTATAGGAGCTGGGATGTAGCAGTGATAGGGATGACCAACATGCCTGAGGCCAAGCTTGCCCGGGAGGCAGAGATCTGTTACGCCACTTTGGCTATGTCTACAGATTATGACTGCTGGCACCAAGTTCAGGAGGATGTGAACGTGGATATGGTGGTTCAGACCCTCTCCAAAAACGTGGAGAGGGCCAAGGAGATTGTGAAAAGGGTGGTCATCCGGTTGCCCGTGGAGAGAAACTGCCCCTGCTCCCGGGCATTGGAGAACGCCATCTTTACCCAGCCCCAGGCCATACCCCAAGAGACCTATGACAGGCTTAAGCCCTTGGTAGGTAAGTACCTGCCCTGACAAGGATGAACCTCCCTGGCGAGTATTATATTGGGGCCTTTTGGGACACGGGTTTCACCATTTCGGCCTTGGGGGAACCCAAGAGGGATGTGGTAGTCCTGGTCTTTGGCGACAGTTGGTATGCCTTGGCCTGCGATGGGCAGAGGGGAGAGATGTGGCCAGTGAGACCTGCCAGTGAATCCCATTTGGCCCAGTTGGCCCATTACTTTTTAGGAGGAACCCTAACGGAAAGGGAAGAGGTGGCGCTCCTCCTCCAGTTTGTGTGGGAGGGGGAATTCATGCCCCTTCTTTTTACGGAGGAGCCATGATCTGTGGTGGTTGTGGTAAGGATGTACCCTTTCTCTCGTCCAGATTGGAGTACTGCCTCGATTGCATCAGGGAAGGCAGGGAAGGGGTTTTGGATAGAGCCCGTATGGTTCATCTCCAGGGGAGAAGGAGATTTAATCTGCCTGGTGATATTCCCCGGGACCCTCAAGGTGTAGAGTGCTGGCACTGCGGGAACAACTGTTCTATACCCTTGGGTGAGGTGGGATTCTGCGGCACCAAGGCCAATATAGAGGAAAGGCTTATCCATCTGGTGGGTGATAAGGGAAGAGGAAAGCTCCAGTGGTATCACGATCCTTTGCCCACCAACTGTGTGGCCCATTGGGTCTGTGGGGGCTCCTCTTCTGCTGGGTATCCCCAATACAGCTACGCCCCTGAAGCGGAGTATGGTTACAAGAATTTAGCGGTTTTCTACTGCTCCTGCACCTTCCACTGTCTGTTTTGCCAGAACTGGCGTTACATGGGGGTGAGGACGGAGGAGAAGGAACTGGTGGATGCTGGTGACTTAGCGGCTCAGGCCCAAGAGGATAGTTCCTGCATCTGTTTTTTTGGGGGTGATCCCTCTTCCCAGATTCTCCATGCCTTGGCCGTGAGCTATGAGGCTTTGAGGTTGGCCCAAGGGAGGATCCTCCGTATCTGCTGGGAGACCAACGGCAGTATCAGTCGATCCCTTTTAGAGCAGGTTATCCAGCTTTCCCTTGCCACGGGAGGTACCATCAAGTTTGACCTGAAGGCCTGGAATGGCAATCTCCATAAGGCCCTCTGCGGTGTGGATAACCAGGCTACCTTTTCCAATTTCCATTATGCGTCCCACTTCATCTCCCAGAGGCCCCAGCTTCCCCTGTTGGTGGCCAGTACCTTGCTGATTCCAGGGTACGTGGATGCCTGGGAGATTGGAGAAATAGCAGGTTTCATTGCTTCCTGCAGTCCAGATATTCCCTATTCCCTTCTGGCTTTTCATCCCCAGTATCTCATGGATGATCTCCCGCCTACCCCACATTGGTGGGCTATGGAGTGTTTCCAGGCAGCTCATAATGCTGGGCTTAAAAATGTTCATTTGGGGAACGTTCATCTCCTATGGTGAAAAGGGGGATAGAGGCATCGCTTTGAAGGGAAAGCGAAATCCTGAAACTCTTGAGTGTTGATCCTTTGGTTTGTATGGTCTAAAGGGAGGGGGGGTGGAAGGGCCATGAGGCGGATCCGGCGTTTATACTATGATCTTTTTTCCAAGATATACGATAGGATTATAGCCCTTCACTCTGCCGACAGGGCTGGACGGCTGAGGGCGTGGCTCGTGGAGAGGTCGGGCGCTACAGGGGGTACTAAGGTCCTGGATCTCTGTACAGGTACAGGTTCTGTGGCCATGGAAGCCAGCCGGGTTGTGGGGAGCCATGGTGTAGTGGTGGGTCTGGATTTCTCCCGGGGTATGCTGAAGAAGGCTGAAGGGAAGGCCCACGGGGTGGAAAACCTATGCTGGATTGAGGCCAGTGCCCCTTTTCTCCCTTTCAAAGAAGGGAGCTTCCATGTGGTGTTATGCTCCCATGCCTTCTATGAATTGAGGGATTGGGAGAAGATATGGGCCTTAGCCGAGGTGAAAAGGGTGCTTAGGTCAGGGGGGCGGTTTTTGATGATGGAGCATGAGGAGCCTTCCCATCCCTTGATAAGGTTTCTGTATAAGGTGCGTTTGGCATCCATGGGTTCCTGGGACTCCGCCCGCTTCATCTCCCGGGAGCTAAGCCTCTTTTCCCGATTTTTCAAGGATGTCATGAAGGAGAAGAGCCCTACAGGTAACTCTAAGCTCATAGTGGGGATCAGGGGATGATGGTGGCAACTAAGGGTAAGAAGCAGGGGGCTAAAGGGGCCATACTAATCTCTATCCTGGGTCTTATCCTCACTGGGGCCGACCTTTTCACCTCCATCCAAGGATGGGAGCTGTGTCCCTATCAAGGATGCAGGTTGGCCCAGGGTTCTCCCTATGCCCATATACTGGGGGTTTCTCTTTCGGTCGTGGGGTTGGTTTTCTTCTTTGTAGCCCTTGTCCTTTGTGGGTTTTGGCGAAGGGGGCTTTTTTATTGGTCTTCCTTGGGTTTGGGGGCTTCTATATACTTCTTCTATCTCCAGCGATGGGTCCTGGGCAAGATGTGCTTGGTTTGTGTAGCGGTAGAGGTGCTGGTTTTCTTCCTCTTCCTCTTTTCCCTTACCAGGGCCTCCCCCTGGTTCATCGTTTCCTTGATACTTCTAGCTTTTCTGGGCCTTCATAGTGTCTATGCCTGGCAGATAGGTAGGATCAACCCGTGTATGGGACCTTTGGAGAAAAAAATCCTGGATCGATACTACGTTGTAGGGGAAGGGGAGAGGCGGGCCGTTTTCTTTTTCAGCGTGGGGTGCCCTGCCTGTGCCAAGGCCCTTCCAGTAGTAAAGGACTGGGCTAAAAGAAAAAAAGTGAGGCTTGTGCTAAGGGAGGTCAAGGTCCACTCGGACACAAAAAAGGCTAAGGTCCTGTTTGCCCTTATAAAGGGTGGTGTAGATCCATTGAAGGCCTTGGAAGAAATGGAGAAGGGGAAGGGAAAGGGCCTTTCTACCCCTTTGAGTAAAGAAGAGGAGAATGCCTTAATCAGACTTATGGCCTTCAATAAGGCTATGCTAGAGGCCATGGGAATGGACGGGGTGCCTGCTCTCATGGTCCAAAGGGAAGGAAAGGCAGAGGTGGTTCAGGGATTGGATGCCATAGAATCCTTGCTGGCTGCCCCCCGTTTCACCCTTAAAAAAGAGCATAGCTCCGGTCCCAGTGGGCTGGAAACGGATTTTGGGGGCATCTGTACCCCTTCCGGATGTCGCTAATGGGTCCAGGAGGCTTTTGGTCCTTCCCCAAGGTGATTGAACCTTTCTCTAAGCAATGTTAGAAGGAACCGGGAGGATTTGGTGAAGGTACTGTGGGCGCCGTGGAGGATGGATTATATCCTCTCCCCTAAAGGGGGAAAGTGCTTTATTTGCGAGGCTGTGAAGGACCCCCAGGACGAGGATGCCTTCGTTCTGTATGTGTCAGAGTGGGGACTCGTATTCCTCAATAGATTTCCCTATAATCCTGGGCATATCCTCATAGCCCCCAAGAGCCATGTAGCCTCCATAGGGGATATGACTCCTGAAGAGAGGGGGGAAACTATGGAGCTCCTCCATCTCTCTTTGAGGGTAGTGAGAGAGGTAATGAACCCTGATGGTTTCAATGTAGGAATGAATCTGGGCAAGATCTCGGGGGCAGGTTTGGAGGACCATGTTCACCTTCACTTGGTTCCCCGTTGGGGAGGTGATACCAATTTTATGCCCCTTCTGGCCGATGTGAAGGTGGTACCTGAACACCTTAAAGAGACCTACAGAAAACTGAGAAAGGCCTTTAAAGAGGCCGCAGGAGGATAAGATGGTTATTTTCAGATTACTGATAGGCATGATCCTTGTCTTTTTACTTGTGGCTTTTGCCATTGCCAATATGGGTGGGGTAGCGGTGAGTTTCTATTTTTATCATACCCCCCAGATTCCCCTTTTTGCGGTTATTTTTCTCTCACTCCTGTTGGGGGTCATAGTGGCCTGGGGACTGGCCGTATCTGAACAGTTGAGATTGAGGGGCCAGGTCCGGTCTAAGGATAAGAAGATCAAGGAATTGCACAAGGATATAGAAGAGTTGGAGGGGAGGCTTTCCCGCCTTTCCCCTTATCCCCCTGAAGAGGTGGAAGAGCCCATTAAGGTTGCCGAAGGAGAGGTTTTGACCCCTGAGAAAGAGGTGGAGGAAGCTCCTAAGCCTGCATCGGAAGAGGGGGGTGTAACGGAGGGTGGGTAAGGGGAGTCCTGCTCACCTAACTTATCTGACTCATCTTTCGTTCTGAAGGGAAATGGGCATGTGGTTTTTCTATGCCTTTCTCGCAGCCTTTTCATGGGCCACTGCCGATCTCTTTTCAAAGAAGCTGATGAATGAAAGAGGAATGGACGAGTACATCACCCTTTGGGCCCGCTTCGCCTTCGCTGTCCCTTTGCTGGGTGCCTTTCTGCTCGTCCGGGGAATACCCTCTGTTGTTTTGTCATTTTGGTGGACTGTTTTAATTTGGCTCCCTGGGGATCTGATAGCCTCTCTCCTTTATATAAAGGCTGTTAAGGGCTACCCCCTATCCTTGGTGGTGCCCCTTCTCTCTACTGCTCCCCTTTTCATGATCCTCACCTCCATAGTTATTCTGGGAGAGTATCCATCTTATGGAGGGCTGTTAGGAGTTTTCTTAGTGACCATGGGGGCTTATACTCTGAATCTCCATATGAGGGAGGAGGGGATCTTAGCCCCTTTAAAGGCCCTCTATCAGGTGAAAGGGGCCCGTTACGCTATCATAGCCGCTTTTATCTTCAGCGTGGATACAGCTATCGGTAAGATTGCCTTACAAGCCTCCAACCCTGCCTTCTTCAGTTTCTTTTATTCCTTGGCCATGGCCCTGGGTTTCCTTCCTGTACTCTTCGTCACCAGTGGTAGGCCTCTTAGACTGGGGAGGGATTGGAGGTTTGGTGCTGTTGGTTTTCTCTTTGCCATGGGGGTTTTCGCCTTTCTTAAGGCTATAGGGGTAGCCAACATTGCCTATGTCTCAGGAGTGGGAAGGTTAAGCATGGTTATTGCGGTGCTTTATGGCCGTTTTTTCTTTGGAGAGGCCCACCTCCGGCAGCGATTGGCAGGAAGCCTTATCATATTGGTAGGAGTTTTCCTCATCCTCTGGAGGGGATAAAGCTGCCAGCCATGAGCTATGAGCCTTTCGTCCTCTTCCATCTTATATGGCTCCCCTGGCCATGGCTTCCAAGCGGGCTATCCTCTTTTCGGTGGGGGGATGGGTAGAGAAGAGGGATGTCATGCCCTTTCCTCTAAGGGGGCTTACAATGAACATGTGGGCGGTAGCTGGATTGGCTTCCTTCATAGGCCGTTGCTGCACCCCTTGCTCCAGTTTCCTCAGGGCATTGGCTAAATAAAGGGGTTGGCCACAGAACCGTCCTCCTCCTTCATCGGCATAGTATTCCCGAGAGCGAGAGATAGCCATTTGAACGAGAAATGCGGCTATAGGAGCGATGATGAGAAGTGCAATGGCCCCTATGGCTCCTAAGGGATTGTCGTTATCATCTCCACCGAATCCTCCAAATATTAGGGCCCATTGGCCTATGCGGGCTATCATGACTATGGCACCTGCTACAGTAGCTGCCACTGTCTGAATGAGGATGTCTCTGTGTTTTACATGGGCCAACTCATGGCCCAGGACCCCTTTGAGTTCCTCCCCTGATAAAAGCTGGAGGATTCCCTGGGTTACGGCCACAGCAGCATGGTGGGGATTTCTCCCTGTGGCAAAGGCATTGGGGGTTTGGGAAGGCACTATGTAGACCTTGGGCATAGGCAGCCCTGCTCTTTGGCAAAGTTCTCGAATGATGGCGTAAAGCTCTGGGGCTTCCTCTTCCCTTGCCTCTCGAGCCTTATACATGGCCAAGACTATCCTGTCGCTGAACCAGTAGGCCATGAAGTTCATCACCCCTGCAAAGACAAGGGCTATAACCATGCCCCCTTTCCCTCCTAATGCATCCCCTATCAGGACAAAGAGGGCGGTGAGGACCGATAGCAAAAATAAAGTTCTAAACTGATTCCCCATGCTTTTACCTCCTGATTCCCCGTCTCCCTTAGAAGATTGGCTTTCCTATGCCCCTTGTCAACCTCTCTTCTCCCATAGCTCTTCAGGGGCGGGGGTGAGGCTTTCAGCTCCTTCGGAGGTAATCAGGTAGGTGTTCTCCAAACCCACGGCTCCCTCTCCGGGAAAGAGGAATTTAGGTTCCACAGCCACCACCATATTCTCCTTGAGTTCCATCTCTAATCCCCGTGCAATAAAGGGATACTCGTCTATTTCTGTCCCCACCCCGTGGCCTATAAAGTTTACCCTGTAGTCCCCATAACCCATAAAATGATCCCTGTAAGGAGAACCTTGAGCTATCTTTAGGACCCCGTTGTAAATGTCCAAAGCGTTCTTTCCGGGTTTCAGGTTTTCCCTCAAATAGAGATGTATTTCTGTGAGGAACCTATAGGCATCCCCCATCTTTTCTGGGATGGGAGCGATACAGAAGGTCCTGGTCATGTCAGTAAGGTAACCCATATGGGTGGCAAAAAAGTCCATGACCACCATCTCTCCAGGCTTGATCTTTTTCCGGCTGGGGCCTGTGGGACTGGAGGGAGAGAGTCCTATCCCATTGAGGGGGGCATTCATATAGCTGGGAAAAGCCGCTGAATACCCTGAGAGGATGTGGCCCATAAAGCCATCCATTCTGCCGTTCCTCATGGTCTCTCCATCCTCATGGCCCAGTAGCCTCATCTCCAAAAAGACCTTGGCGGCGAGTTCCAGTTCGGTTATGCCTTCCCTTAAAAATTCTCTGGCTTTGAGATACCCGTGGACTACCAACTTTCCAGCCTTCCTTAAGGTTTCTATCTCCCAAAGGGTTTTAACGGCCTTGCACTCCCGTATAAGGGGGGAGATGTCTTCCCATTCCCTTTTGTTAAAGAGTTTGGAGAGCCTTTGTAACCGTGCATAGGGAATAAGGTCCATCTCTGTGGCTGTTTTATCCTCCAAAGATATATGCTGAGAAAGCTCTTTCATGCTCCTGAAAGGTATTACCTGCCAGGGACTCTCTACCTGGGCCCTGGCAGGGTACTTCTGGATTAAAAGCAGGGGCTCTCCTTTTTGGGGGAGAAACAAAAAACCCTCCTGTTTGGTCCCCCCTAAGTAATAGATGTCTGGAGGATGAAATAGAAGGGCGCTTGGGATACCCTTTTCCCCCATAAGACCCTGTAGCCTTGTTAATCTTTTTTTCAACTCCTCTGGAGGCACCAGAGGAGTGAGCCGGGTGAGCAGGTCTTTTAAGGTTTCTCTCATAAGCTTTCCCCCTTAAACTTTATTATTGGAATCTTGTTTGCTTATTTGTTATAGTTTTTTCGCATGGAGGTGGCAACAGATGGAGCTTCGTGAGGCGGTGGAGCTTTTGGCCAAGGCTTTTAAGACTTATCAGGTCTATCCCCCAGGTCACGACCTTCGTCAGTCTTTTCTCTTTAGGCTTTACCAGGATCTGTCTTCGTTTTTAAAGAAGGAGGGCCTGGAACTTCATATTGAAGAACTCAAAGTGCTCAGTGCCTCTGAGGAGGAGATCTTTGAAGGAGAAAAAAAGGACCCATTTCCCTGGCTCTTTTATAAAAACGGTCTTCGAGGGGTGACCATATTACCGGGTCTTACGTCTAATGAGCTGGATGCCTTTCTATCATTGGTAGTGGATAAGCCCAGTGATCTTCTTTATTACCTTTTGGATGCGGGTTTGCCTCACATCATTTTCGAGGTGGCAGAATACCTTCTTTTGACGAACGAGGAGGAGATACCTGACTCCAAAGAATGGAAGCCTCCCGATGAACCTTACACCTTTAACGGTTCAGACTCTTTTTCAATGGAAGTAGGCCTGGGGGGTTCGGATCTTACCCAGGAGGATACGGAGTATCTGGATAAGGCCTTGAAAGAAGAGGCAGAGAGAAATCATCTCTCTATTTACTTGGATATCATCCTCTCGGTTTTCACTATGGAGGATTACAAAGGGTTGGCTAAGGGGCTCATGAGGAGTGTAGAGTATTTTGCCATGGAGTCCTTAGGATTGGGGAACCCCTGGGCCGTATTAAAGCTGGTGAGGCATTTGGATGAGCTTAAGGAGGAGGGGGGGCTGGATCAAGAGAGGGCTTATATTTTAGAGGAGCTTATGGCTTCCTTGGGGTCTCCGGCTGCCCTTGATCTGTTGAAGAAGCATTACTCCTTCTCTTGGGGAGATACTTTGAAAGAGCTTTTATTTAGACTGGATCCTCCCCATACAGACAAGCTCCTTGAATGGCTTGAGGAAGAGAGACGAGACGAGGTAAAGGGTGCTTTGTTGGCCCTTCTAAAGATAAAGACAGAGGCCCTCCCTGCCCTTCTGATTTCCCTTTTTATGGAGGCCAAACCCAGGGCAAAGCGGGAAATCATTGATCTGGCCTGGGATTTTAGAGATCGGGAAGAATCCAGAAGATTGTTAGAGTTGGGTTTAGAGTCAGAGGATGAGAGAATTAGAAGGGCTGCTATGAAGGTGATGCTAAGGATAGATCCTTCCACCTTGGATGCCCTTGTGGATAGATTTTTTAGCAGTGGGGAAGCCAACCTGAGGATTCTCCTTTTGGATACCATCAACGAGCTGGGTGGGGTGCCGTCTCTGGCTCCCATTTTATACCAGGAATTCTCAGAAGGGGATTTTGTAGAGAGGGACTACTTAGAGAAGCGCCTCTTCTTTACGGCCCTTGCCCTGTCCCATGGAAAGACCTTCAAAAGGGCCTTGGAAGAATTGTTGGCTGCAACCCCTGGATGGAGAATGAGGAAAAAGTGGGAGGAGACGGTAAAGATAGCGCTGACCGTGGCTGTCGACACGGATAGAATAGGCATGAGCGAGGTGAGGGGCGTGGTGGAGGCCTCTGGAAGCAAAAGGGCCAAAAGGGTGTGGGATACCCTTGTGGAAGCGAGAGAGGGGATACGGTAATGGATGATAAAATGGACCAATGCGAGTTTGCCCATGTGCCCATAGTTTTTCTCAAGGTATTAAAGAACATCCAGGTTTATCCCAAGAAGCATCCCCTCATATCTCAAAGTCTGGACAGGTTTATGGCCTTGATCCAGGAGCACGAGGGCCTCTCCTTGGAGGTGAACAAAGGTTACCTGTATGTCAACACCGACAGGGTAGAGATTACGGCAGCCAATTATGTATTTATCAGGCTTACTATTCAGACCTTCAATATTATTGAACTGAGGGAGGTGGAGTTTCTCACGGGATTGGTGGAGAGAGAGCATCTCTATCGCTTTTTCTCAGCTATGGCCAAGGCAAAGAGCTACAATGAACTTTTGGCTCTTTTAGAGAAAGAAGGGGTAATAGGCGTGATCACAAGGCGCTCCTCAGAATCCTCTGAAGAAGGGGTTAGAGAAAGAGCCAAGAAACTGTATTTCCATACTATCAAGGTTATCAAGTCCTTTTTCGAAGGCAAAAAGAGGGAAGCATCCTTGATAAAGATGAAGGCGGCCGCCTCTTATTTGACGGATCTTTTGAGACACTCCGAAGAGGCCCTTATGGGTCTCACTGTCATAAAGAACTACGATGACTATACCTATAACCATTGCCTGAATGTGGCCATTCTATCCCTGGCCTTGGCTATGAGGACAGGGATGGAGAGGAGGCTCCTTGTGTCCTTGGGAACAGGGGCCTTGGTGCATGATATTGGGAAGGTTAAGATTCCTATAAGCATTATCAATAAGCCTAACAAACTGACGGATGACGATTGGATGATGGTCAAGCGCCATCCTATAGAGGGATTGTCTATGGTCCTGGACCAATGGGGAATCAGTAGGGACATAGCCCATATCCTTCCGGCTATCGTAGAGCACCATCTGGGCATGAACTACTTTGGTTATCCCGAATGGTTGCGTAAGAAGGAGACCTCTATCCTTGCGGGGATCATACATGTCACCGATTTTTACGATGCCGTGACTACACCAAGGGTTTATAATAAGAGGCCTATGGCTCCTGTAGAGGCCATGCAGTACCTCTTGGATAACTCAGGGATAAGATTCAACCCCGTGCTGGTAAAACTTTTTCTCAATGTCATGGGCTTCTATCCTGTAGGTTCAGTAGTTAAGCTAAGCACGGGAGAATGGGCCATGGTGGTGGAAAAGCCCTCCCATTCCTCTTATTTGGATAGGCCCGTTGTGGTTGTGGTGGCCGATGAGAATGGAGACCCTCTGCCTCCCAGGAAGGTGAGCTTAGAAGACGGCGAAGTAAGAATAGTAGGAGCCTCTTCTCAATCCCCTTGGAACATGGGGCTGGACCCCATGGAAGTGGCCCTCTATTCCTTTGAGGAGCAATGACTCCTTATCACAGGCTTCTTACCCATTGGGATACCCTTCTCAATGTTACCCAGAAGAGATGGGAGCGTTTCATTTCTTTAAGGGATGCTCAGGTTAAAGACGAGGTCAGGGTGGGGGAAACAGAGGCAAGGGAGCTTTTTGAGAGGGTCTTTGAGGCCTTAAGGCGAATGTTGGGAGGGCCCGCTCTTCCCCCCAAGATGGTTTTTTTTCCTGCTATCTCTCGGATGAAGAGAAAGCTCGTATACCTTTCTTTAGGCCTGGCAATGGTGATTGTGGCCCTATTTTTGGTGGTGGTCTATATGGTAAAAATGAAGACCCTTTCCGTCAATGAGGGATACTACTGTATCCTTCCTATTCTCTTTGTGGCTCCTTTTCCTTGGACTATGTATAGGCGTATCCGGGAGTATATGGATCAGGGGTCTTACTATTTAAGCCCGGGGGAGGTGGTTATTTACGATCTGTATAGGAGCCGCTTCCTGTCTTACTGTACCCATGAAGTAGCCAGCTATCTGTTGGAGCGTGAGGGTCCCTCTTGGGAGTTTTACAGGGAGGGTTGGGCCAGGGGAGTTCAATATAATGTGACAGAGGATTTGATGGTAGAAGGTGAAGAGGGAGTGCCCCTTTCTTCCCTTCAACTCATGCTGGGAGAGCTTAGGTTGGCTTTGGAGTGGCTTTCCCGCCAGGGTAAGAAGGGACTCCCATCCTGGGTGAAAGCCCTGCCTGGTCCCTATTCCCCTTCGTGGTGGAAGGGATTTTTGGGCATAAACAGGGTTCCTACTCCTGACGTCGTATCCCGAGCCCTGTCAACGGCTTATTTCCAGGTGTTGGAAGAGAAAGAGGACATAGGGGTGTACAGAGAGTACTTAGAGGGAAAGGTGGATGAAAGATGGCCCTTTGTGTCGGCAAATCCCCAGGACTGGGAAGAAACTGGCGATTAGAGCTTGCTCGGTCCCTTCAAGACTTTGAGGGTATAGAAAGGGTTTTTCATTTTCGGCCTCATGAAAAAGAAAGGATAAAGGAGGTTTGTAGGAGGTATCCTCCTTTCATTACTCCTTTTTTTCTCTCCCTTATGGACCATCGGGATCCTCAAGATCCTCTTCGCCTTCAGGCAGTTCCCACTGTCTACGAACTCTCTCCAGGCCTGGATGATCCCCTGGCTGAGGAGGCCTTTTCCCCTTTTTCTCATGCTGTCCACAGGTACCCCAATCGCCTTCTTGTGGTTTCCACCAACCTCTGTGGAATCCATTGTCGCTACTGTTTCCGGAAGAGGAATTGGAGTAAGCCCACCTTCTTTTTCTCCCAATGGAAGAAGCTGGAGGCCTATCTCTATGATCACGGTGAGATAACTGATCTTCTTATTTCTGGGGGAGACCCCTTTCTTATGCCCGTGGCAGACCTTGAAAGGATCCTGTCTTTGGCTCGCAGGGTTCGGATAAAGGTGATAAGGCTGGGGACCAGGATACCTGTTGTCTTGCCCTTTCGCATAGACTGTGCCCTTCTGCGCCTCTTGGAGCCTTATGCCCCTTTGTGGATCTGCCTCCACGTGAACCATCCCCGGGAGCTAACAGATGAACTGGGAGGGGCTGTAGAGGCCCTCTCCAAGGTAGGGTGCTCTGTGGTCTCCCAAACGGTCCTTCTGAGAGGAATAAATGATCAGGCAGACACTTTGGCTCGGCTTTTCATGGGCCTTTTGTCCATGGGGGTGAAACCTTACTATCTCTTTCAGTGCGATCCGGCCCCTGGCACTGATCACTTCAGGGTCCCTGTGGAGGAAGGAAGGAGCCTGATGAAGGCCCTGTGGGGAAGGGTCTCCGGCTTAGCTTACCCCCATTATGCCATGGATCTCCCTGGCGGTGGGGGAAAGGTGCTCCTCTGATGTCTCTTCGGGTCCGCTTAGACCGGCTTTTGGTGGAGAGGGGGCTGGTAGAGAGCAGGGAAAAGGCCCGCTCTTTGATCATGGCTGGGGAGGTCTGGGTGAAGGGATGCCGGGTGGACAAAGCGGGTAGGGCCTTTCCCCGGGATGTGGATGTAGAGATTAGGGGTCGAACCTGTCCCTATGTTTCCCGGGGGGGATTGAAGCTGGAAGGGGCTTTGGAAGCCTTGGGTGTAAAAGTGAAGGACAAAGTGATAGCCGATTTGGGGGCCTCTACAGGGGGCTTTACCCATTGTCTCCTCTCCAAGGGTGCAAAGAAGGTTTACGCCGTGGATGTGGGCTATGGACAACTCCATTGGAAACTCCGCCATGATCCTCGAGTGGTTACGTTGGAAAGAACCAACGTGAGATATCTGGAGCCTTCTGCCCTGGGTGAAACGGTTGACTTAGTGGTGGCCGACCTATCCTTTATTTCCCTTACCCTGGTATTACCCATCATTGCCCGGATCCTGAAGCCGGGTGGTGAGGCCCTCTTACTGGTAAAGCCCCAGTTTGAGGTGGGCCGTGAGAAGGTGGGTAAGGGTGGAGTAGTTAAAGATGAAAAGGATCGCCTTGGGGCCATGGATAAGGTGAAGCAAGCTGCCCAGGCGCTGGGCTTTCGGCCTTTGGGTTGGGTGGACTCTCCTGTGCCTGGGGCCAAAAAGGGGAACGTGGAGATCTTTTTACACCTGAGTCTTCCCTAAGAGCTCGGTGAGGATGGCCTCGGTAGCCCTTGACCGGTTGAGGGTATAGAAGTGCAGGGCCTTAATGCCGTGATTCAACAAGTCCCTGCACTGGTTATAGGCGTGTTGGATTCCCAATCTCCGAACCTCTTCGGGATGGCTGGCCTTTTCCATGGTCTCTATGAGGTTCCTGGGGATGGTGGCACCGCATAGCTGGGTAAAGCGCATCACCTGCTTCAGGTTGGTGATGGGCATGATGCCGGGGATGATGGGTACCTGGATGCCGATGGCTCTGGCCCTGTCCACGAAATTATAAAAGTATTTATTGTCAAAAAAAAGCTGGGTCACCACAAAGTCCGCGCCTTTATCTACCTTGAGCTTGAGATACTTCAGGTCTGCCTCCTTATCGGGATTCTCTATATGCCCCTCAGGGTAACCTGCCACACCTATACAGAAATCCCATTTCTTCCTGATAAACTCTAACAACTGAAAGGCGTATCGAAAGCCTCCAGCCACGGGTTTGAATTCCCTTTCCCCTTGGGGAGGATCTCCCCTTAGGGCCAGGAGGTTCTCTATGCCCCTTTTCTGAAGCCAGTCTAAGGTCTGGGCCAGTTCCTCTTTGGTGGCCCCCACACAGGTAAGGTGGGCCACTACGTTTAGACCCTGATCCTTTATCCTTTGGGCCAGCTCTAAGCTTTTGTCTTTGGTGGTGCCCCCTGCCCCGTAGGTAATGGAGACGAAGCCTGGGTTCCATCTCTTTAGTCTCTCCAAATTCTGGAATAAGGCCTCTTCCTCTTCCAGGGTTTTTGGGGGAAAAAACTCGAATGATATGACCAAGGGGCTTTTCTGCAGGGTCTCCTTTACAAGCATGGCATCACCATTAATCCAGACCCGATTCAACGTCAAGCTTTTAATGGGGGAGAAATGTCAAAGGAGATAGTAAAGCTCATTAAAATAGCAGGGTGGGAAGTTGAAGAGCCTATTGTATAAATCACTATGGATTTTTTGAGGCTATTGGTTTAAATCATAGGACCAGTAAATCTTAATGCCTTTTTCTTTAGTGTATTTCTCCACGTCTGGGGTGATGGTGTGGACCACGGCCACAGTGAGGATATGGTCTTCATGAACGCCTTCCAGGGATGAAATGAGTTTCACGTGCTTCATAAATTTATTTACCTCTCTTTTAGAGAGGCTTGTCTTGGCTTCCCCCAGAATGAGGACCTTCTCACCGTTTCTCTTGCCCCACCCATAGATGTTGATCTGGATGTATCTCTTGCCATCAGGTCCCAGAATATACTTTCTCAGCAGTCTGTCTTCTATTTGTAGATCCAGATCCCTTTTTAGGAGGATAGGAAGGGCCATGTAACTCTTGTTTTCTAACTCGTACCCCACAGCATCGGACATGCTCTCCAGTCTCTTGCGGGTTTCGCTGTGATCCTCTACCAATTTGGTTAGCACTTTTTCAGTTTTTCTTTGGGCCTCTGCGAGTTGATCTACCCTGGCAGTGAGTTGCTCCAGTCTTTCTTCAGTCCTTTTCTGAGCCTCTGCGAGTTGATCTACCCTGGCAGTGAGTTGCCCCAGTCTCTCTTCAGTCCTTTTCTGAGCCTCTGCGAGTTGATCTACCCTGGCAGTGAGTTGCCCCAGTCTTTCTTCAGTCCTTTTCTGAGCCTCTGCGAGCTGATCTACCCTGATGGTGAGTTGCCCCAGTCTCTCTTCAGTCCTTTTCTGAGCCTCTGCGAGCTGGTTCACTACTTCCTTGAGCTCCAGAAAATCCTCTCGCCTTACAGACTCTCCCACTACCTTCTGAATGGCCCTCGCCACCTTCAGAAGGGGACCCCTAAGCTCAGGGGGTAGCTCTTCAAAGGCCTCAAGCAATTCCACCTCTAACAAGTTTGACCTCCTTGCTTAAAACAAGATAACCAAACAGAAGGGCTATGTCCACAGCTCATCTATGACCCTGATAGATTTAACAAGGGCGGGATGGCGTTTTATAGGCCATCCCGCTGCTTGTAGTCCCCTACTTTTCCATCCAGAACTGGACCTTTTCTGGCATAAAGACCGGCTGATTGCTGACCTCTACCACCTGACCTGTGGAGAGCTGGATGTAGGTCTTTAGCTTCTTGCCCACCCTTTTAGAGACAATACCTTCTCCGACGGCCGGGGCACCCTGGCCGATGTTCACGGATTTTTCTATAATGCCGTTCAGATAGGCTTCACTCCTGAGAATGGTGGGCTGTTTGTAGGGTATGCCCGCCTTGTAATAGAGGGAGTATAGGGAAGAGTCGCCCCCGAAACCGCACACGTCTGAACTGGGGGTAAAAGTGGTGTACATGGCCAACTGGCCTATTACTGAGGGCTTGGAAATAACCCTTTCGGCAGGACTGGAAACATTGAGGGTGAGCTTCCATCCGTCGTGCTGTGCAGCTATAAAGTTTGCACATGCCTGCCAGTCGGTGTAGCTCTCGCAATTGCTAACTGTTACACCTGTTACCTTTGTTACTACCTTGTCTCCGCAGTGGCACTCGTTATTCTGCTTTGCTGGTTGGTCATCCGAGCAGGTATCTACCTCTCCTCCTTCGCACATGCACACGTAGTCAGCTACACCCGCTGAGATTTCTATATTGGTGGTGTCGTAAATGTTTGTGACGGGGTTGCAAGTGGTTTCATATCCCCAGGCCCCGTCGTGGTATCCCCAACAAGTATCTTTAACACCGTAAATGTACTGTTGGTCTGTACTGGTCTTGTCCGTTTCGCCAAAGTACTTTCCGGTGCCAAAGTAGCACCAGAGATTACCCTGGTCGTCAAATGCGAATTCAGGTGAAGCGGTGACGGGACCATCGGTGTTGACGAAAGTGGTAATATTATCACCAGTGGTCCAAGTAGTAGGCGAAGCTCCTTTCGTCAGGATGCGAAGCATCTGCCCAGAGAAGGTACTCCCACTTTTTTCCACTGTGCCACAGTAAATGGCATCCACCGTATAGTCGTTGTCGGGGTCCACAGCAACACAGTCTCCAGTGTACGAATCGGTGGTGGGCAAGGGGAGTTTTTTGGCCAAAGAACCGTCTCTCAGGTCAATGGCATAAATATACCCCTGGCTTGGTGGAATGTCTCCGCTGTAGTCGGTGGGTCCGGATCCCAAAACTACATACCAGTTACCGTTCTGGTTTGAGTCTCCTATTCTCACAACAGCGGGGTATGAGGTGGTGAATCCCAGGTCAGGATCGGTAAATTCCCACAGCAGGCTCGGATTCTCTGGATCGGTTATATCTAAGGCAAAAATTGACGAAAGGCCCACTTTTTTCCCGTTTACAACGGGGACGTTACTGGGGGGGTCGGGGCTTCCGCCAAACCTTAGCTCTCCTATAAGGATGGTACGCCAGGAGTCTTTAGTTTTTGTAGCAGAAGCATTTCCGTTGATACTTGTATCTAAGAGCATTGACCTTTGATCTACGTAGTAGATGTGGCAATAGTCTGGATAGGCTAAGTACTTCAGATAGGGTAGGGTGTTCATAGGAATATAGGCCCATACCTCCTCTCCAATATCATGGGTCGCCCCGGAAGGCTTAATGACGGCTGCTTGGACATTTGGGTAATTGGTTCTATCGGGGTTTTCTTTTATTCTGCCCAAGTAGAAGCAGTGAAGCATGCCATCATTGGCCCCAACAAACAGATAATCGTCCCTTTTGATGGGATCTGTCTGGGTAGGGTCATATAACTTGTCCCTTATAAAGTCCCGATATGTGCTGTCGTTGTATCGGATGTCGTAAGTCCCCAGGGGGAAGTGAGAAAGGACCCGAGGAGTAGAGTAGACGATGTCACCCAGCTTCCAGACCTTTTCATTAATAGTTCGGTCCCTATGGCTCTTTGTGCATGTCGGATAACTACAAGATCCATTGTCGCTGTCGGTACAAATATCAACGTCGTTTCCTCTTACATAATTGATGATGTTTTGGGCATCATCTGAATCACAGGCTCTTAAATAATTAGATAGAATCGACGAATAATCAGTTGAAAAAGTATCATTTTTGTCTATTTTTGAATCACCGTTCAAATCTACTCCCGTGAAGATATGTCTGCTATCGGCACTCATGTTCAGGAGTTTATCTCCGATGTCCCAAATGGTTTCGGCTTCATCTAAGGTTTCAGTTTGACTCAAATCGCAAGGACTTTCCACATTACCATCTGAGTCAGAGTCGAATAGGTAAAGCTTGGTTTTGCGATCGGCCGCGTCGAAAAAGAACTTTATTATATCGTCTTTGTCATACTCTAACTGTGCTGTAGAATTGGTTACCGTGTGGCTTGGGTCAGTATCCTCTCGTATCTGGCCAAAGGGATCCACCCAGAACCCCCGGAGTTCACCTACCCATGAAAGTTCTTTGCTTCCAGATGACATTCTGGGTAGGAAGTAGGCTTGGTTCAAGGTAGCGCTTCCTCGGGTGGAGGTTGAAAGAACGGAAACGGCGGTTCCTGATGAAGCCCTTTTCAGGATGTCGTAAATGGCCTGGGTAATTTTTCTTTGCAGCTCTGCGCCTTCCTGGGCCTCGTAGTAGTCGTCTGGCAGACCATCTCCATCTTTATCCCATTCTTTGCAGTAATCATTGTAGGTACCGTTTGGATCGCAATGGGAATCGGGCAGGCTCACGTCCCTGCTTCCATAAGGGTCATTATCCCCAGTATCCCAAGGGGGATACTGGGTGTAAGGATAGGGCCAATGGTTATTGTCTTTGTCTTCAAATCCTCCATATATGGCTGTTTGTTGCATGGCGTTTCGTCCTTCTTGGCTGTCTGAGAAGGCGTAAACAGTGTAAGTTGTAACCACCTGAGAGCCATCTAAATCACTCCTGAGGTCGTAGTTCCTGTTCTCGTGGATGCCTAATTGCCCTTCCCTGGCAGGCACAACTGGATCAGCGTCTCCATTCCACTCTCCGTCAGATATGAGAAGAATAAAACTCTTTTGACACCAGTCAGTCCAAGGATCTTTGTTGCTTCCTGGTCCTCCAATGTAGGCGCCATTGCCTGAGCACTGATAGGTAAAACTGTCCTGCTCGAAGTAGTCCAATGCATTGACTAACGCTTCCCCTGTGGGTGTGCCCCAGTAAGGAGCTTCACTCTGAAGGGCATTGATAAAACTGGACATATTTGCACCTGCTATACCTGATCGCATACACCCGTATCTGCCATCGCTGGCGTAGACCATGAGCCCAAATCTGGGTGCTCCGTCATCCCAGTCGCCGTCGTAGTCTTTGTCAGAGATGTTTTGGATTACCCCTCTCCTTTCCCTTTCCGGAACATCTACTTCGATATTGGCGTTGTTTAAGCTCCCCACAAGGCAGCTTCCATTGTAATCTTGTATTGTAATTTTATGGTCTAAATTGGACCATGATCCCCCACTTATTTCAAATTTACAATGGAGCACGTTATCCGCGAATGCCCATCTTCCTCCTTCTCCCCTTAAAGTGTGTGTATTTGTTTGTTGTGATACGGATTTGCCTCCAATGAGCACTTTTCTCATGATATCAACCCTGGTCATGGTAGCCCAATTCAGCAGATTTCCTGGAATGCAATTGGGCTCCATAGAAGTACAG
>WFSI01000039.1 GCA_015486105.1 Aquificota bacterium
AAGTGTAGGCCCCCATAGAATCCATACTTTTGAACTTCCTTGTATGGCAGGGGGTTTCTTTAACCTTATCCCTTTTGTTGGTTTATCGTAATCAACGGAGCCATATCCCAAATAAAGGAACGGGTCAATTGGAAATTTCACCCCCCTATGGGACACTTTAACCTTTGAAGGACTTATCTCGTTAAGGTCTCCCAAACTCCAATTCTCCATCCTCATCTTCAAACGTCCCCGTATGGCCCACTTTTTTCCAGAATCTGTCAACCATGCGTGTCCAAACAGTTTCCCTTCCGCTTCCCTGACCTCTATATGCACTCTTTTGGGGTCAGAGCTTTTTTTAAGAAGTTCAGAAGCCTTGACAATCCTCCACCACTGTCTCAGCAGGGCTTTGAAAGGAGGCGTGCGCCATTGCCCTTCTTGAAAAGCGTTACCAAGAAAAGCGGGCGTGTTAAATTTGACAATGTATTCCAGTTTAGTCATTCTCAGTGCTCCTTATGAACCTTAAACCATTCTGTCTCGGTCTGTTGCATCCTAAACCAACAAGTTCCTATCTAGACTTTCCTGGGCAAATTTGCTTACATTATGAAGAAGCCCCGCCAGGGAGATTTTCAAAACGGTATCTTTATATTCTCTCAAGCCCATTTCCGCTTTCCTCCAAATCTTGTTAATTTACATACAAGATTCAAAATAGAATTCAGCGCAAGATTGACTGAAACTACATCATAATCTCTATGCTGTCAATAAAAATAATTTGGTTTATCCTGCTGGGAGATAAGTCCGCATAAAAACTCCCCATCGGTTGCTATCCGCGGCCGATATGCATATAACACAGACCATGTTTGTCCTGGAGCTTCCCTTAATAAATGTGGAAATCATCTTTGAGGCAGGAGACCCCTCGAAGCTGCCTCGTCACCTCTTCTCTCCCTTGAGAGGGGTACTGGGTGCCAACCTCAAGCGCATATCTTGTGTAGCAAGGAGATACTCTCAATGCGTGGAATGTCCTCTGAACCGGCACTGTGCTTATGGTTACATTTTCGAGACCCCTAGGCCGCAGGATGCCGATCGCCTACGTCTGTATCCATATTTACCCCACCCCTTCACCATAACCCCACCATACCCAACCCCAGGCCAGGGTGATCTCACCATAGGACTCACTCTTGTGGGCCGAGCCATTCAATACTTTCCCCACTTTGTCCTTAGCCTGGAAGCAGCAGGAAAAAAGGGACTTGGGCTATATAGAGTTCCCCTAGAGCTCAAAAAAATAAATGACATGTCCCATAACACCCACCTCTATGACCCAGATCTCAAAACCCTGACGCCTCCCTGTCTCGTATCCAGCTTTGCTCCGGAAACCTGCCACTATATACGCTCCTCCATCCTCACTCCCCTTTCCCTCAAGTATCAAGACAGGGTGGTGGATCCCGACAACTTCTCCTTCCACATCCTTATCAGGAATCTGCTCAGACGCATCTCTGCCCTATCCTACTTTCACGTGGGCAAAGAACTTGACATAGACTTTAAAGGCTTCATAGCCCAGGCTCAGGAAGTGACCACCACGGAAAAAGAGCTACGCTTTGTAAAAATAAGGCGCTACTCTGCCCGGACAAAAAGAGAAATGCCCTTGCAGGGTCTTATAGGTACCGTTTCCTTCCAGGGTAACATCACTCCTTTCGTTCCCCTGCTGAAAGCTGGCTCTCTGGTCCATGTAGGTAAGAATACAAGTTTTGGCTTGGGCCATTTTACATTTACCCTGCAGCCCTGATCCCTTATCTCCTGCTTCCTAGCCCTTTTGTAACAAGAACAAGGGTTTGCTAATTAACTCATGATAGGGTAAAAGTACCATCATAGGTTTTGAGATGATAGAATTAAATGATTCCTTGGACTATACGGTAGGATGAGCACCAAAAGTTTCTACATAGTCTCCTACGACGTTAGGGATCCTGCAAGGCTGAGAAAGGTTCACAGCCTCATGAAGGACTTTGGTACCTGGGTCCAACTCAGTGTGTTCGAGTGTTGGCTCACTCAGGAAGAACTCTCCAGGCTCCAAAGCCTCCTAAAAACCATCTTAGACATATCCAAGGACAGGGTCAGGTTCTACAACATTTGCAAGGCCTGCCGGGGAAAGACCACGGCTTTTGGCTGGTCAGAGATGGCCGAAGAACCCACCGACGGCATGGTAGTGTAACCGTGGAAAAGACCAGGTATGTCGTCTCCTATGACATCTCAGACTCCAAACGCCTCCAGAAGGTGGCAAAGATCATGGAAGACTTCGGACAAAGGGTCCTATACAGCGTCTTTGAATGTCTCCTAACCCCTGGAGATCTCTGCCGCCTCAAAAGTCTGGTGGAGCCCCTCCTGGACCCCCTGGAAGACAAGGTGCTTTACTACTCCCTCTGTAAAAAGTGCGCTGCTAAGACCCAACACATGGGAGCATCTCCTCAAGGCCCAGAAGAAAAGGAACTAAAGGTTATTTAAAATGATATACCCCAAAGATGTCCAAGAACTCATAGCCCAGGGAAATGAAGCCGAAGCCCGGAAAATGGTGAAAAAATACTCCCACCTGCCTAGTCAAAGCCCTGAAACCTACTGGCAATGGGGAGAAGTCTGCAGAGACCTGGCCCTGGTCAGAGAAGCCCTCAAGTGCTACGATTTAGCTTTAGCCCAAGACCCCAGCCAACCCTTGGTTCTCTACTCCAAGGCCCAGCTCCTCTACGAAATAGGCCAGCTCACTAAAGCCCGCCGCCTGGTCACTAAACTCCTGGGACTATACCCCACCCATGAAGAAGGCTGGGAACTCTTGGCCACCATATACCAAGAAACAGGAGCCAAAGGCGCCCTCAAAGTCCTCCAAAAACCCCCAGAAGAGCCTTCTCCCCTACGCTATTTTCCACCATCCCTGGGTCCCAAGGAAATAGACCTCTTTCTAAGTCTCTTTGTCGGCCGGTCCTACAAAGCCGTTATTTACCTGGAACCACCTCTAGGCCGTCTAAGGGTAAGGTTCATAAAAGGTGCCATAACTCCTACAGAGGCCAAAGCCCATCTATTAGGAGAAACCTATCTGGCCTTCTTTTCCCTCAAGGAAGACCTCACTGTGTCTCAAGGGGTCCTGAAGATTGCCCCTCCCAAAAAAGACACAGAAGATCACATCATGGACAGAGTCTGGACCTCCGAAAAATCCCAAGCGGCCCAATATCTGGCTTTAAAGGCCTACAAAACAGCCCATGACCACGGCTTGCCCTGCGCTCTGGAGAGGTTCTACCCTCTGGAATATCGCCTGTGGTTCTTCTTTGATACCCCCGTTCACCTCCTTTGGGCCAAGAGGTTCCTGGACACCTTCACTCAAAAGCTTCCCTACCCTCAAATGGGGGTCACCTACAAACCCCTACTGCCTACCCGAGAAGAGAGCCTGGGCTGGCGGGAACAATGGCTGGAACTACCCCTGGGAGAACATCCCCTCACCTTGGAAAGGAGCCTGTTCATAGACGAGAAGGGCCAGCCCTTTCCCCAACAACTGGCCTTCCTCAAGTCCCTGGGATGCCTTTCCACAAAAGACATGAAAAGCCTGTGTATGCAGATGGATTTGGGTCTTACGGCTTCTTTAGCCCAGCAAGAGGACATCACCCTCAAAAAGCTCCTGGTACGCTGCCCCCTTATGGAGCACTTAGTGAATAAGGTTAGGGCAGGCCGTAAACTTAACAGGAGAGAGAAACAGGCCCTGCTCCTCACCCTGGGAAAAGTGGGAGACGGCCATTTAGCTCACAGGGTGCTTATCTCCTGCCCCGATTACAATCGGACCAAGGTGAACAACATGCTAAAGAACCAGCCACCCTATCCAGTAAGCTGTTACAAACTCCGAGAGTGGTTCCCTGAAATCCTCCCCGATCACCTCTGCCGTTGCCAATTCATCTCCAAAGAGCACTATCCCACGCCCATCCTCCACATTATGCCCCATCTCACCACCCACACCTATCTATACACATCCCTAAAAGACGCCTCTCCCAAGAGGCTCCTCAAAGAGTATGCAACCCTTCTCCAGGAAGAAAAGTGTCTCCGGGAAAGGAAAGATATCCTGGAAGACGAACTCAAAGAGCGCCTAAAAAGCCAGAAGACCATAGAGTCCAAGGGCATTCGGGCCTACTTGAAAGAGGACGGGCTAGTGGTAGAAGAATTTTCATGATCCTATATCTCACAGAGCAAGGGATAAGGGTATCCAGGGAAGGCCAGAGGCTTCAGATTAAAGGTAGAGGAAGCCTGGTCCATGAGGTGAGGCTAAACGACCTGGAGCAGGTGGTCATCATGGGGCGCATAGAGATCTCTACCCCCGCCATCCAAGCACTGCTAAGAAGGGACATTGACCTGCATTTCCTCACCTTCACAGGCCAGTACCTGGGAAAGCTCTCACCCTTAAGGGGGAAAAATGTCGAACTCAAGCTGGCCCAGTTCGGGGCTTATAAATCGCCCCTGGCCAGGCTGGCCCTGGCCAGGGCCTTCGTAACCGGTAAAATAGAAAACCAACGCCGGCTCCTCAGGAGGCACAACAAGACCCTCCACCACTCCCAGCTGAGCTCGGCCATTCTGGCCTTGGCCAAAAAAGAGAAAGAGGCCCAAAGGGCTCCCTCCCTGGAGAGGCTGTTGGGCATAGAAGGCCAGGCAGCCAGCATATATTTTGAACAGTTCCCCATACTCCTCAAATCTACAGACTTCACCTTTCCTGGCAGGCAAAGGCGTCCTCCCCCCGACCCGGTGAACGCCCTTTTATCTCTGGGATACACCATTCTAATGTCAAGGCTTCTGGGCATGGTAGAAAGAGCTAGTTTAGATCCCTATCTGGGCTTTCTTCACTTCCCTGATTATGGACGCCCATCCCTGGCCCTGGACCTCATGGAAGAATGGCGTTCCATTCTTGTAGATGCCCTGGTCATAAGGCTTTTCAACTGGGGCACCATTACGCCCCAGGACTTCACTACCATGCCCCTTCCAGGGGAAGAGAGGGAAGAAGGCAAATACCCCATACGCCTCACCAAAGATGGACTCAAAAAGTTCCTGCAGAACTTTCACAACAAGGCCAAAGACACCGTCCTATACACGCCATTAAACAGAAAACTGACCTATAAAGACATCATGCTTCAGCAGGTATGGAGGCTTCAAAGAATTCTAAAAGGTGAGGAAGAGGAGTACAAAGCCTTCCTCATGCCCCAGTAAAACATACTTGAACCATGTATCAAAATTGATATACACTTTAATTGGCCTTAGCTTATTTGAAAAAATTTTAGTTTGGGCGGGGGTAAGAAGTTTTCATCGCTCTTTGACAACGGGTTGATTTTATTGAAGTAAGGGGTGCAATGTTCAGGAGACCTTGCCAAAGCAAGGAACCTCTTGAAAAAATTTGGATTAAGTTGCTTTCTCCGGACAAAAACGTCCATTTTAAAACAGGCAATATGGGTGGTTCGGGGACCCCCTTCCTGGACCACCCTCTAAATTCTAATTTATGGCCCTTCCACAGGGCCCAGCGTTACAAAAACACCCCTGATAAAGAAGGGATTAAGACGAATTGGTATAGTGCATAAGATATTCTGTAACCTCTGACCGTTACAAAAACACCCCTGATAAAGAAGGGATTAAGACTCCTGAACTGAATGAGCTTATCCACCATCCACATGAGTTACAAAAACACCCCTGATAAAGAAGGGATTAAGACGCAATAACCACTCTACTACACCC
>WFSI01000040.1 GCA_015486105.1 Aquificota bacterium
CCCTTTGGTGGCTATAAGATGAGCGGCATTGGCAGGGAGCTGGGCATCCATGTGATCTCCCTCTACACAGAGGTCAAAAACATCATGGTCTATCTTGGGAAGGGGGGAGTGAAGTGGTTTGGTTAGCAGGGATTGATCCCTGCTTTAGACTCCATAGGAGCTTCACACCCTCCCAGAGAGTCTAAATTGGTCTTTCAATGAGCGGAGTCACAGTTACCTGGGATATGCACTTCGCGTAGTATAGAAGGAAGCTCCAGGGCTGAACCTGTTGAATTTCAGATAGTTATCAGGAAGGCAGCGCATGAGGAGCATCAATTTCGTTGGGGCATGGAGGTGAGCTGCCTGGAGGTGCCAGTTCCTGATCCTTGGCTGGAGACGGCTGGGTTCTACAAGGCAAGCGGTCTCAGAGTGTTGAAGGATGCCAATGAGGAACCTTCGACTGGCCCGCCGTATCATGGTGTGCCGCCCGATCTGGAAACCTATTGAAGCCGAGGACACTGGCGCTTGAACACTCGGACTTATGACTCCAAGTGCACGACTTGCATCTGGGGTTGCCGGGGCCAGTGGAGATGATCATCGGCCACTGGAACCTGTGAAACTATACTGGTTTGAGACTTTTTGCTACGGACCCAAATGCTGCTCCTTTTATCGGGTTGGACCGACATGCATGGTGCCAGGGCGAAAAGAGATATCCTACACCGAAGCGGACTGGGTTGACGAGGACGCCACGTCGCATTGGTGGCTGGAATGATTAAAGGGAGGGAAATGGGCATCAATATGCTCTTTTGCTTCTGGAAACGCATTAGGATCGCACCGCCTGCCTGCCGCGGTGCATCCGCTTGCGGCGCGGGCATGGGTATGACCTTGAACTCGGGCAAGGCGGGCGGGTCCCTCTTGTTTGAGTTGCAGTGGGTGCGGTTCACTTGTCATGTGAGGTATTATCTTGATGATCCCTGCTAGGTGTTTGGTCGAAGCCTTTTCCTGAGAAGCTAGTTCCATGATCTGGCAGGCTGTGGGAGAGAGGGGGAGGGTTTCCTGAACCCTTGCTACCCCCTCTAATACCTCCTTGGATATCTGCTAGACCGTGGGAATCTCCCCTTAGTTATGGTATGCAGCCTTTGTTTTTCGATATATTTAATATCGGGAGAAGGGGGCCTTGGTGTGTGGCGAGTTTATTTTTAAAGATTTTGGAGGAGAAGGAATGAACCGTGAAGTGCTTTCCAAGGTACATCCAATTCTTTGAGTTTCCTGGGCTCATGTGAATCTCATGGTTTTTCAGGTAATTTATCCCAGACAAAGTGATTGAAGCCCCTTTTGTCATTTGCTATGAGGGGGCGAGTTTTAAACTTGTCCCTTGTGTTTAAAGGACAGGTAAATTGTAGGGGGGGACTGTTTGCCCAGGAGGGAGGCTATGGCGCTGGTGGTGCAGAAGTACGGTGGGACTTCGGTAGGAACGGTGCAGAAGATAAAGAACGTGGCCAAAAGGGTGGCCAAAAGCCGGGAGGCTGGGAATGACGTGGTGGTAGTCATATCGGCTATGGCGGGAGAGACAGATAGACTTATAAATATGGCTAAGCAGATATCTGAGATGCCTGACGATAGAGAGATGGATCTTTTGCTTTCCTCTGGAGAGCGGGTTTCTTCGGCCCTTTTAGCTATAGCCCTTAAGGCTGGAGGGTATCCTGCCCGGGCCTTCACTGGTAGGCAGGCGGGGTTTATCACCAATGGGGTTCACACTAAGGCTCGGATCAAAAAGATTGAGGCCCAGAAGATCCACGAGGCATTGCGTGAGGGTGAGATAGTGGTGGTAGCGGGTTTTCAAGGCATAGATGAACTCTCTCACGATGTGACTACCTTGGGCCGAGGGGGGTCGGACACCACGGCGGTTGCCTTGGCGGCAGCCCTTAAAGCTGATGTATGCGAGATCTACACTGATGTAGAGGGGGTCTATACAGCTGATCCCAGGATCGTGCCCCATGCCAAGAAACTGGACCTCATCTGTTTTGAAGAGATGATGGAGATGGCCAGTGCTGGAGCCAAGGTGCTTCAAGTACGGTCCGTGGAGATAGGTATGAAGTATGGGATTCCCATACATGTAAGATCTACCTTTACCGAAAAGGAGGGAACCATGGTGGTACCGTTCAGTCAGGAGATGGAAGCTGTAGTGGTTTCAGGGGTGACCCACGACAAGAACCAAGCGAAGATCACGGTGATGGGGGTGCCAGACAGGCCGGGGGTTGCTAAGGCCCTTTTTATGCCTATAGCCGATGCTGCCATAAATGTTGACATGATTATTCAGAATGTGAGTCAGGATGGCTTGACGGACATATCTTTCACCATAGCTCGTACGGATTTGCCTAAGGCTATTGAGGTGGCGAAGGGGGTGATGTCGGCTTTAGGGGCTAAGGGCTTTACTACCAACGCCGATATTGCCAAGGTCTCCATTGTAGGGGTGGGTATGCGTTCCCATCCAGGAGTGGCTTCCAAGATGTTTGAGACCTTGGCGAATGAAGGGATCAATATTCTCATGATCTCTACTTCCGAGATCAAGGTGAGCTGTATCATAGAGAGTAAGTATACGGAGTTGGCCGTTAGGGCCCTCCATGATGCTTTTGTTAAGCAGGGGGAAGAGAGTGAAGAAAGTCAGTAAAGTGAAGCTTTATGATACCACTTTGAGGGATGGCACTCAGGCTGAGGAGGTCAGCTTTTCTAGCATGGACAAGCTCATGATAGCGGAGAAGCTGGATGAATTGGGCATCCACTATATCGAGGGTGGATGGCCTGGTTCTAACCCCAAGGATATGGAGTTTTTTGAGCTGAGCAGGAGGCTCAATTTAAAGAATGCCAAGATAGCCGCTTTTGGCTCCACCAGGAGGGCGGGTATCGGCGCCCAGGATGATCCTAACACCAAGATGCTCCTTAAGGCAGGCGTACCGGTTATCACTATTTTTGGTAAGTCCTGGGACCTCCACGTTACAGATGCACTAAGATGCAGTCTGGAAGAGAACCTACGCATGATTTATGACTCGGTTTCCTATCTTAAGAGACACGTGCCCGAGGTGATCTATGACGCTGAGCATTTCTTTGATGGCTACAAGAGGAACCCGGAGTATGCCATGAGGACCGTCAAGGAGGCAGAAGAGGCAGGGGCTGATTGTATCGTCCTTTGCGACACCAACGGAGGCTGTTTGCCCTTTGAAGTTCAGGAAATAGTGACTAAGGTCAGGCAGGAGATTTCTGCTCCTTTGGGTATCCACACCCACAATGATTCTGAGACGGCAGTGGCTAATACTGTTATGGCTGTTTTTTGTGGGGCCGAGCACGTTCAGGGTACCATAAATGGTTTCGGAGAGCGGTGTGGCAATGCCAATCTCTGCTCCATTATCCCCAATCTCCAGCTTAAGATGGGTATAGAGTGCATCTCTCCAGAACAGCTGAAGGGTCTTACCCGTATCTCCCGGTTTATTTACGAGGTGGCCAATCTCAAGCCTTGGCCTCACCAGCCTTATGTGGGTAAGAGCGCCTTTGCCCATAAGGGGGGCGTTCATGTTTCAGCGGTGATGAGGAACCCCGAGACCTATGAACATATCAGGCCAGGGCTGGTAGGAAACCGCCAGAGGGTTTTGGTTTCCGATCTCTCTGGAAGGAGCAGTGTGATTTACAAAGCCCAGGAGTTTGGCTTGGATCTAGACTCCAAGGATACCGTGGTTCAAAAGGTCTTGGAGGATCTAAAGGTTTTGGAGCATCAAGGGTACCAGTTTGAGGGGGCTGAGGGATCCTTCGAAATTCTCATAAAGAAGGCCATGAAGAGATTCGAGCCCTACTTTTCCCTCAGGGGGTTTAGGGTTATTGTGGAGAAGAGAAGCAGGGAGGATGAGCCTGTGAGTGAGGCCACAGTGAGGGTGAGTGTGCCTCGAGGGGGATACCAGCTTATGGCAGCCGAGGGGAACGGCCCTGTGAATGCTTTGGATAAAGCCTTAAGGAAGGCGTTGGAGGAGTTTTATCCCACCCTTGCCACTGTGCAGCTCACTGATTACAAGGTCCGCATCCTGGACGAAACCGCCGGTACGGCGGCCAAGGTGAGGGTCATCATAGAATCCACCGACGGCAGACGCCGTTGGGGTACGGTAGGGGTTCATGAGAACGTTATAGAGGCTTCCTGGCAGGCATTGGTGGATTCGATTGAGTATAAGCTCATGAAGGACGAGGAAGAAAACGGGGAGGTCTAAGGGGCTTCCCCTACCTTTTTTCTTTTAGTTGTCCCCTTTTCTATCTTCCAGCCCTTTAATGTTCCCACTATCTTACCCAGGAATATATCTGCTTCCACTTTGACGGGTATCCTTTGCTGGTCTTTGGTGAACCATATATAGATGTGTCCCTTTTTCTTCTTTTTGAAGATCCCCTTCATGCGTTTCCAACGGGGCTCTACCTTTTCAGTTGTAAAGGTCTTGCCGGCTACTTTTACCTCTTCCTGTTTTATGGGAACCACCTCTATCTCTTCTGTGTGTTTGCCGTCGGTGGTGGGGAGATGGCAGGTTTTGTCCAAGGAGCACAGGAAGCGATAGGCAAAGAGGATGGAGAAGGGGTCATAAAGGGGAGGCGGATGTGTCCATTGGGTCTTCTTCTTGCCGTTCTTGGTGTAGGTGATAAGTCCTGTAGATGGGTTGTAGGTGATGATGTCGTGGCGGCGATACTTCCCTTCATGGAGCTTCTTCTCATAGTGGAGGAAGGCTGACAGGTTTTTGGGAGCGCTGGCGAAGAACCGATCCCGTACGGAGAAGAAGGTATCCACAGGGGCTATTGTCTTCGCCTTGATTTCCATGGATAGGACTTCTTCTCCCCTGTGCATGGTGAGGCTGGCTTCTCCCACGGGCATCATCTTGTTCCATGTGATGCGGTATGTGAAGGCTTCTTCTCGAGGTATCTCTCCTGCTCTGAGGTATACGGGGAACAGTAGCATTATGATAATGAGAGGGAGGAATCTGTTCATTTATCTTCCTTTCGCCTTGTAGTAGAGGAGTCCGTTATCTTCCCAAATGTCCACCAGGCCCTCTTTTTCTAAAAGATCCAGGCGGCCTATGATCTCGGATAAAAGGACAAATGCCTCTCCCTTTCGGCTCTCAGGATAAATCTCTCTCATGAGGACAAAGGGGGTTATAGGCTTTTGGAGATGTTTCAGTAAGAGTCTCTTTTTGTGCTCCATGCGTATCTTTAACTCCTTGATGGCTTCTTGTACCTTTCCATTCTCTTCCCTGTGACCGGGAAAGTAGGTGAGGACCCCAGTGGATGAGAGGCGTTCAAGGGATTTCATATGGAGGATCATGGAAGGGGTTCTTTTTCCCTTTGGGGAAACGTCTATGATGGGGTCTGGGGTGAAGTGGGCAAAGATGAAGTCCCCTGTTATGGCCCAACCTTGATTCCTTTCTAAAAATACCACGTGTCCTGGGGCATGGCCGGGGGTTTCCATGACCTCTAAGGTGAAGGTGTCCCATGAAAATACGTCTCCTTCCTTCAGAAGGGATACCTCTTCTATATCCCGGGCGTAGGGGGTTTCCCAAGCTATGAATTTGACGAAGTACTCTAAATAATCAGGGGGGGTACCCAGTTTGGCCAAGTAGGGTTTCATGCTCAGGTAGTAATCTACCCTGTTGGTTACTTTATCTACATCCTTGGGGTGGATGAGGACGCTCTTTGCCCCTTCTTCTCTTAGGGCTTGGGCGGCGCCGTAGTGGTCTGAGTGACCGTGGGTGAGAAGGATCATGTCAATGTCCTTAGGGGTGATACCCAAGGATGCCAATTGGTTTTTTAGTGTTGTGGTGGAAGGGGAATCGTTTACCCCAACATCTATAATGGTGACGGGGTCTTTTCTAATAAGGTAGACGTACACGGGGCCTATAGGATAGGGAGTGGGAAGCTTTATCTGGAAGATCCCTTCCCTCACTTCCCAGGGTTTTACCAGTTCATTCATGGCCTTCCATCCATACACCAACCTTGGAAAAAGGGAAAGGGGAATACCATGATACCCTTGGGGATGATATTTTTATCAATAAGGGGGTGTTTCTTTCGGAAAACCTTATTGTTTTTTAGATGAGGGGGGTCCCTGGGGCATTTATGTTAATATTCTAATATTATGATATAATTAAAAATCTTTAAGCCTGGAGGTAGCCATGGTTAGAGGGAAGATGCTGAAGGCCTTGGCTGTGGTTCTGGGGGTTATGCTCTTGGGTTCTGTTGTCATGGCTGGAGAATTGTTGGATCTGGTGGAGAGGGCCTTGGAGAAAAACCATGATCTTCCTCTTTGGTCAGTAGTTTACTAAGGCAGCGGGAAAGGAGTATAAAACCTCCTTAGATCTTTTTCCCCGGGGTCTGGTTTCAGGAGGGGGGCTCGAGGTCTAATAATGCTCCCTTTGTATGGATGACCAAGATGAGCAGGAGGGATGTGACCGTAGGTATAATGAACCTGGAAGGGTTTAGCGACCCTGATGCCGTAACGGATTTCAAGTCTTCCATTAATGTGTCCTTTCCCCTCTTTTTATTTTCTTATTGTGGGCTGGTCCCGGTCTTATTCAGTATCTATCGACATTATGGCTCCTATTTCCCTTTTCAGGGTTTGGCCATCTGCTGCCTGTGGCAGGGGAGGTGGCTTCTACCCTTTTATTTAGAATGACTATGCCCGTTTTTTTATTATCTGGGCCATAGGTGGAAGAAGGAAAGGGGGATAGTCCTTTGAGGATGGGTTTGGTTCTATTGCCTGGGGGAAAGGAGTTGTAATAAAGTAAAAAAGCGCAGTGAAAAATAGAGAGGAGAGAAGAGATGAAAAGAGCATGGTGGCTGGCCTTGGGATTGCTCTTGTTAATGGGTTGTGCCAGAACCCCCCAGGGGTATTGGCCTGTTTTGCCTTCTCCAGTAACCCAAAAGGCTAAACCTCAGAGAATATGCATTGTTATGCAGGGCAAGGAGGCAAGAAAGTATACTTCCTGGGTGTCTCTCTACCCTTCCAAGCATTCCTTCGTGTGTGCCAATCCCAATCTCGCTTATGCTATAGAGAAGTATATTCGGTCTGAACTTTCGGATTTTGCCGAGGTCTTTTTCATCGAGCAAGGGCAGAAGGAGCCTAAGGGTTGCTACAGAGTGACTTTGGACTGGGAGAATAGTTACAAGGGCCGGATGAAGGGTGGTATGGGTTTCCTGGGAAAGGCTTACTACGTTGGAGGGAGGATTAAGGGCACTCTGGAGGGTGCCAAGGGTACGTATGATTGTTCTGTAGTTGGTTGGGATATAGTCACCGATCGGGATCTCAGGGGTCCCGAGGCTTATATGTGCAAAGACAATCCCGTGGAGGTGTTCTTTGCCAAAGTGGCTTCTAAGCTGGCCTACAAGATGGCTTTGAGGGTGAGGAAGGCCATACTGGAGGATCTGGGGTATCCTGTGCCTTCTGAATTGGCTCAAGCTGATACAAAGATGGCTCAGGAGCTTAGGTATTGGTAGACCTCCATACCCACACTACCTTTAGTGATGGAGAACTCATCCCCAGCGAGTTGGTGAGGAGGGCCCAGGTTAAGGGATTGAGGTATCTGGCCATTACGGATCATGGGGATCTATCCAATTTGGATATTATTATTCCAGCTATGGTGAAGGTGGCTGCTCAGCTCAACGAAACCATGGAAGGGATCCGGGTTCTCCCTGGGATAGAACTCACCCATGTGCCCCCAAGGGAGATCCCTTTTCTTGTTGTTGAGGCCCGGGGTTTAGGGGCCAAAGTGGTGGTGGTTCATGGAGAAACCATAGTGGAGCCTGTGGCTCCAGGGACCAATAGGGCGGCCATCGATGGAGGAGCGGATATCCTTGCCCACCCTGGGCTTTTAACTGAGGAAGAGGCTACCCAGGCTGCCTTGAAAGGTGTGGCTTTGGAGGTTTCTGGCCGTAAGGGTCATTCTTTCACCAATGGTCATGTGGTCCGTATGGCCAAAAAGGTGGGTGCGGCCCTTGTTTTTAACACCGATGCCCACGGTCCCCAGGATCTGATGGGCAGAGATATGGCCTTGAGGGTCCTCATGGGCACCGGCATGGATCATGAGGGGGCCCTGGAAGTGCTCTTTGTGGGAGAGAAACTGGCTAAAAAACTGGGAGGTTAACAGGATGGCTAAGAAGCGGATAGAGTCTGAAACCCCTGACCCTTTTCTTAAGGCGGTTTCTCAAGGGCTGGGTTGGGCTTCAAGGCACAGGATATCTTTGGCTGTTGTCTTTGTTTTCATCCTTTTGGCTGCCGCTTCTATTTGGGGGTGGAGTTCTTATAGGAGTACTCGTGATCGGGAGAGCGCCTTAGTTTTTTCCCAGGCCTTGAGGGTGTATCATGAAATAAAACCCCATGCCCAGGGTGGGAGAGTGAAAGAGGCTATAGAAGCCTTTCAGAAAACGGTAAAGGAGTATCCCCATTCCCTTTGGGCCTTCTTAGCCCATCTGTATCTGGGAAGGTGCTATGAGCTTTTGGGGAATAAGGATAGGGCCGCCCAGGAACTTGCTGTAGGCGTATCAGGTATAAGGTCCGAGAAGTACCTTTATCCCCAGTGGTTGGTGGCCTTTGCCCGGGTCCAGGATCCCCAAAAAGGTATAGAGGCTGTTAAGGGTGAGTTGAGCAAGGAGGAGCCCTTTCTGGAGCCCTATCTCATGTACAATCTGGCCCTTTTCTATCAGGAGAAGGGGGATATCAATGGGGCTATCAAGACCCTGGAGGACCTCAAAGGGCGCTTCCCTGCCTCTCCCTTTGGTCAGGAGGCTGCTCGTCTTTTGGAGGTTCTTAAGTGAGAATGCTCCTTTCGGGGGACGAGGCCATAGCTAAGGGTGCTTGGGAAGGGGGAGTGACAGTAGCCTCCGCCTATCCAGGTACTCCCAGCACAGAGATTTTAGAGTATCTTGCCTGCCTCCCCGGGGTCTATGGTGAATGGGCGCCTAATGAGAAGGTGGCTTTAGAGGTGGGGATAGGCGCCAGTATGGTAGGCGCTCGGGTTTTGGTGGCTATGAAGCATGTAGGCTTCAATGTGGCTGCTGACCCGTTCATGACCCTTTCCTATACCGGTGTGAGGGGTGGATTGGTAGTGGTTTCTGCCGATGATCCAGCCCTTTACAGCTCTCAGAATGAGCAGGACAACAGGCATTACGCCCTCATGGCCAAAGTTCCCATGCTGGAGCCTTCTGATAGCCAGGAGTGTAGGGACCTTGCAGTGGAGGCCTTTCTCATCTCTGAGGCCTTTGATACCCCTGTACTCCTTCGCATAACCACCCGGATAGCCCACGGCAAGGGGGCGGTTGACTTGGGAGAGAGGAGGGAAGTCCCTTCCAAGGGGATCAGTCTGGATCCTGAGAAATGGGTGATGCTTCCTGTTTATGCTCAGGAGCGCCACCCCCTGGTGGAGGAGAGGCTGGGCCGCCTTCTGGAATTTTCCGAGAATTTTTCTCCCAATAGGATTGAGCTGGGGGATACCTCTTTGGGTTTTATCACTTCAGGGGTGGCTTATCAGTATGTGAAGGAGGCCTTTCCCGATGCGTCCACTTTTAAGCTTACCATGACCCACCCCCTTCCCAGGGTGAAGGTGATGGAGTTTGCTTCCTGGGTGGATCGGCTCTTTGTGGTGGAGGAGTTGGACCCCTTTTTGGAGGAGCAGATTAAGGCCTTGGGGGTCTCTATTGTGGGTAAAGGGGCTTTTCCTGTTACCGGGGAGCTTTCTCCCGAATTGGTAAAAAGGGGCGTGGATGAGACCTATAGGCCCAGGTTTGTCTCCTTTTCTCCCATTCCCCGGCGTCCCCCCACTCTCTGCCCTGGTTGTCCCCACAGGGGGGTATTTGTGACCCTAAGGAAGCTGAAGGCTGTGGTGTTTGGAGATATTGGTTGTTACACCTTGGGTGCCTTGCCTCCCTTATCAAGCCTCCATTCCTGCATATGTATGGGAGCGGGAGTTGGCATGGTCCATGGCGCCCAGAAGGCTGGAATGAATGAGAGATGTGTAGCAGTCATAGGGGATAGCACTTTCTATCACTCAGGGATCCCGGGTTTGGTGGATATTGTTTACAATAAGGGAGTTTCCACGGTGGTGATTCTGGATAATGGGACCACGGCCATGACAGGGAAACAGGGGCATCCAGGGACGGGGATAGCCCTACAAGGTGAGGGGGAAAGGGTGGATCTAGAGGCCTTGGTGAAGGGGCTGGGAGTGAAAAGGGTGAAGACGGTAGATCCTTATAACCTTAGCTCCATGGAAGAGGTGTTAAGGGAGGAGATGGATTCTCCTCAACCTTCCGTGGTGATTGCCAGGAGGCCTTGTACCCTTATTACCAGAGGGCCTGTAGGGAGTTACAGCGTAGATGAAGACCTGTGCATTGGATGCGGTATATGTGTAAAGGTGGGATGTATAGCCCTTTCCTTAGAGGGGAGGGATGGTGATGTGAAGGCCCGGGTAGATCCTCACCTCTGCTATGGGTGCGGTGTATGTGCCCAGGTTTGTCCCAAGGGTGCCCTTAAGGAGATGGAAGATGGAGGCTGCTGACCTTGTCTTTTGCGGTGTAGGGGGCCAGGGGGTTCTCCTGGCCTCTGAAGTGGTGGCTGAGGTGGCTTTGGGAGCTGGTTTGGATGTGAAAAAGAGCGAGGTTCACGGTATGGCCCAGAGGGGTGGTTCTGTCTTTTCCCATGTGCGTTTTGGCCGGGTGGTTTATTCCCCCGTTATTCCCTTAGGCAAAGCCAACTTTTTGGTGGCATTTGAAGAGCTAGAAGCCTTGAGGTATGCCCCTTATGCCTCTTTGAGGGCCAGAATCCTGGTGAACACCTTGAAGGTGAATCCTATAACTGTGCTCTCTGGTCAGGGGAAATATCCCCAGGATCCTTTGGGTATGTTAAGGGAGCGATTTTTCCATGTGGAGGCAGTGGATGCTTTGGCCTTGGCTGAGGGGGCTGGGTCTCCTAAGGTCCTGAATTCTGTTATGCTGGGTCTTCTTTCTCGTTATCTGTCCTTTCCCCTGGAACTGTGGATGGAGGTTTTGGCTAAACGGGTGCCTTTTAAGGCAAGGGATATAAATGTGAAGGCCTTTGGCCTGGGGAGGGCGACTTTTTCTTAGATAAGGAAGGTGGAGACAGGGTCCTCTTAGTGATGCTGGATGGTTTGGGGGACCAGGCTCAGGAAGTATTGGGGGGTAGGACGCCCCTGCAGGTGGCCCATACTCCAAATTTGGACCATCTGGCCCTTTTGGGGGGAGGAGGTGGGTATCACCCTGGCAAGGTGGGTTTGGCTTATTTTAGCGATTTGGCCCTCTTTACCGCTTTGGGATACACCCCAAGGGACTTTCCTGGTAGGGGGGTGTTGGGTTGTTATGCTGCTCGTCTGCCTCTGTCTCCCCGCCACATCTATATGTTGGCTTCCCTGGTTTCTTTGGAGAAGAACTCTTCCAGGGAGCTTGTTCTGGTGGATAGGGGAGGCGATCTCACTTTGGAGGAGTGGCAGGGGGCTTTAGAGATCCTTTTAGGTTCCTGGGAGGGTGAGGGTCTCACCGTCACCTTTTTTCCCTTAGAGCCTGGAGTAGGGGTTATCCAGATCGTAGGGGATGGGGATCCCTCGGTGACCGATTCTGATCCTTCCCATAGGGGAGGAAGGGTTTACAGACTGGCTCCCAGGGAAGGGGGCACCAGGCTCTCCCAGCGCTTGTCCCAGGAGCTGAATCGTTACTCGGATTATATGGCTTCTTGTCTTGAGGGGGCCTTTTTTAATAGGGTCCGCTTAGAAAAGGGTAAGAACCCTCTTAATGCCCTTTTGCTCCAAGGGGCGGGTCGGGATAGGTTTATGCCTTCTCTTCAGGAGAAATGGGGTTTCAAGGGTTCCATGGTGGCTTCCGATTCTCTGGTACTGGGAGTGGGACGGAAGTTGGATATGGAGGTTTTACTCCATGAGGAGGGGAAGCCGAAAAGGGAGCTTTTCCACAAGTTCAAGGTTTCCATGGAGCTCATGGAGGAGCATTCCTTGGTGGTGGTCCATACCAGGGCTCCAAAGATGGTTTCCAAGAGGCACAGTCCCTGGGATAAGGTGAGAGTGATAGAGGAACTTGACACGGCTTTCTCTCACGTAGTGGAGCACGTTATTCCCCGGGAAGGGATCCTTCTTGTGGTTTGGGGAGGACCGTCCACCTCCTCTGGTGGTGTTTACCTGTATGCAGGGGAGCCCTCTCCCCTTCTCATGGTGGGACCCAGGGTTAGAAAGGGGAGCAGTTTCCGGTTTGATGAGTCTTCTTTGGCTTACGGTTCCTTGGGTCTTCTTAAAGGTGAGGAGCTAATGCTTTCCATCCTAAGCGCTTCAGGACGGGCCCCTTTGGGGGGAAGGCATCCCCACGATTAATGTGGATTTTTGCATTTTGAGCATATTTTGCATTTCTTTATTCTATACTTCAATGCATTCTTGCAATGTATCTCATTTAAAAGAAATAGGTTGTCTATGTGGCACAAACTAATCTCTCCTAATAAGGGGTGTTGGAAAAGGAGGAAGGTTTTTCTATGTTGACAGGGTGACCTTTCCTTGCGTATTCTCACTTGGAGAAAGTGATGAAGAGAACATTCTTTAATGAAGGGAGGTGAGCAGGATGAGGAAGTTCATAGCACTCATGATTGGCACCATCTTTTTGGTGGGAGCTGTAGCGGTGATAAGCGCGGCTGAGGTGAACAAGGGAGCTGCAACCTACACCATCGATAAGTGCAAGAAGAGGAAGCAATCTGTTGAGTTCAACCACGCTAAGCATCAGGGGCTGGAGGGTGTTACCTGTAAAACCTGCCACCACAAGGTCAAGAAGGGCGAGACCCCAAGGGGCTGTTTCCAGTGCCACCAGTGCAAGAAGAAGGGAAATATACCCTCTGCAAGGACGGCTTTCCACAGGAACTGTAGGGGTTGCCATGCTAAGATGAAGAAGGCAGGGAAAGCAACAGGGCCCACTAGCTGCACGGGTTGTCATCTTAAAAAGAAGTAGGGAATTAAAAAATAAAGAGTGGGGATGAGGGGAAGGATCTTCCTTCCCCTCATCGTTTTTTAGTATTATGCCGCATTTATCCCCTTGAAAAGCATAGGAGCAGGTTTATATTGACCCCCAATTATGGGGAAATTCGACCCTGACATTTTGGAGGAGATCAAGGATAGGATAGACATCGTCCAGTTGGTCTCCAGGTACGTATCCTTGAGGAGGGCGGGGAGAAATTTTAAGGCCCTTTGTCCTTTTCACAATGAGAAAACTCCTTCATTTACTGTGAGCCCCGAGAAGCAGTTCTTTCACTGTTTTGGCTGTAGCGCCAGTGGGGACATTTTCCAGTTTGTTATGAAGATGGAGAATCTCACCTTTCCTGAGGCATTGGAGATGCTGGCCCAAGAGGCGGGGGTGGAGATTCCCCCTTCATCAGGGTACGACAAGGGGAAGGATCGTTTGTATGCCCTTCACGAAACTGCTGCCCAGGTTTTTCACAGTCACCTTCTTTCTCCTGAAGGAGCTCGAGCCCGGGAGATGGCCCGGTCCAGGGGCATGAATCCCCGGGACTGGGATAGGTTTCAGTTGGGCTATGCCCCTGAGGATTGGGATGCCTTGAGGAAGGAGATGCTGGCAAAGGGCTTTTCTTCAGATGAAATGCTCTCAGTGGGATTCTTGGGGGAAAGGGAGAGGGGAGAGCCTTACGTGAAGTTTAGACATCGTCTCATGATCCCCATATGGGATACCAAGGGAAGGGTAGTAGCTTTTGGCGGTAGGGCCTTGGCACCTGACCAGGAGCCAAAGTATCTTAATTCCCCTGAACACCCAGCCTTCAGGAAGGGAGAAATCCTTTACCCTTACCATTTGGCCAGGAAACCCGTGAAGGATATGGGATACCTCCTTTTGGTGGAGGGTTATATGGATGCCATTACCTGTCATCTTCGTGGTTTTCCTAATGCCTTGGCTGCTATGGGTACGGCCCTCACCCTTTCCCAGGCCAAGAAGCTGACTCGCCTCTCTCGGGAGGTTGTGTTGGCCTATGACGGGGATGGGGCAGGAAGGAAAGCGGCGGTTAGGGCGGCGGGGCTCTTTTTTAGGCTTGGAGTAGTTCCCAAGGTCCTTTTGCTTCCCCAAGGAGAGGATCCTGACAGCCTTATTCGGACCCAGGGGGATGGGGTTTTTAGGGGTTTGGTGGCCCAGGCCCAGGATGTGGTTTTATGGTTCATGGAGGAGGGGGAGAAAAGTTATGACATCACCCGTCCTGGGGAGCGGGCCAAGTGGCTCACCGAGGTTGTGGAATTCCTCTCGTCTTTAGAGGATCCCATATTGCAAGAATCCTATCTGTCAGAAGCTGCCTCCAGAGCCAGAGTTACTTTGGAGGCTTTAAAGGCCAGGCTTAATGGTAAAGGAAAGGTTAAGAGGGAAAGGGGGACATATGCCTCTGGGTCATGGGAGATCTTATACCTTGCTTTGGCACTTACCCGAAGGGAATGGTGGTTCTCTTTTGAGGGGGAGATATTGAAGGATTCCCGGGCCGTTGCCCTTTGGTCCAAACTGAAAGGGGAGGCGGATCCTTCTTTGGCCTTTTCACTTTTAGAGGAGGATGAGAGGGCCCTTTTGGTAGGCAAGGCCATGGAAGTGCCATGGGAGGATATGGAGGGGGTCTTTCTGGCCTGTGGCAGAAGGGCCCAGAGGCGGTTCTTGGAGGAGGAAGCTAAGGGTTTGAAAAGGAGAATGCAGGATACGGCTTGGGAGGAGAGGACGGAGCTGTTGGAGAGGTATATGGCTTTAATGAAGACCATAAAAGGTCTTAAAGAGGAGGGCTTGCATGAGACCCATTGAGGTGTCGAGGTTGACGGAGCTCAGGAAGCTCATCGCCATGGGCAAGAAGAAGGGTTTTCTCACTTATGATGAGATCAACGAGAGCCTGCCCGGAGAGCTCAATGTGCCTGAGCATTTGGAAGAGATTTTTCATCTTCTTGAGGAGATGGAGATTCAGGTCTTGGATCACTCCCAGGGCAAACCTCCCCGGGGCGGGGGGATGTTAGGGGTGGTCTCCAAGGAAGGCCCCGTTGTTGAAGAGATGGAGGAGACAGGGGTATCGGCTGATCCTGTTAGGATGTATCTCCAGGAGATGGGTTCTATCCCCCTCCTTTCCAGGGAGGAGGAGGTGGAACTTGCCAAGGAGATAGAGAAGGGACGCAATCTGGCTATAGAGGCTGTTATGTCTATTCCCCTCACGGTGAAAGAGCTTTTGAAGCTCAGGGAAGGGCTGGAATCGGAGGAGCTTGATATCGATCAGGTTTTTCTATTGGAAGATGATCTGTCTTCCGAGGATGTGACAGGGGTGAGGCAAAGGATCCTGGAGGAGCTGGAGGCCTTGAAGGGTGTGTTTGATCGTTATGAAAAGAGGAGGAGGGAACTCTTTCTTTATGCTCGTCTCATCTCTCCAGAGGCTAAGGAGTGCCTTCAAGGGGAGATGGAAGCCCAGAGAAGGGATATGATCTCTTTGGCTAAAAGGCTCAGCCTCTCCAGCGCCCAGGTGGAGGTTCTCGTTGACCTTATACGGAGCTATGTGAAAAGGGGAGATGAAGCTCTTTTAAGAATCAAGGGCTGCGAAGAGGTACTTCTCATGCCTGCAGATACTTTCATTAAGTTCTATGAGGACTTGATGGTTTTGGATCTGCCTGAAAAGAGGGACGAAAGGGCTCGCCAGGTAACCACCCTCTCTTTTGATCACCTCAGTCGTTGGTATCAAGAGATCCTACAGGCCAGACAGGAAGTGGAGGCCATAGAGTTGGAGTCTACCCTTCCCTTAGAAGAAATGAAGGATATCTTAGAGGAGATAGAGAGGGGCCTTTACAGAGAGAAAGAGGCCAAGAGGCTCTTGGCTGAAGCCAATTTGAGGCTGGTGGTGAGCATTGCAAAAAAGTATACCAACAAAGGCCTGCAGCTTTTGGACCTCATCCAAGAGGGTAACATTGGGCTTATGAAGGCAGTAGAGAAGTTTGAATATCGTCGGGGTTATAAGTTCAGTACTTATGCTACCTGGTGGATCCGTCAGGCCATCACCAGGGCCATAGCTGATCAGGCTAGGACCATCCGGATACCCGTTCACATGATAGAAACCATAAACAAGTTGGTGAGGACCTCCCGTCAGTTGGTCCAGGAACTAGGGAGAGAGCCTACCCCTGAAGAGATCGCCCATCGTTTGGAGATGTCCTCTGAAAAAGTAAGAAAGATTATGAAGATAGCTAAGGAGCCTATATCCTTGGAGACTCCTATTGGGGAGGAGGAGGACAGTCATTTGGGGGATTTCATTGAAGATAAGTCTATTGATTCTCCTATAGACAGGGCCATTGATGTCAATCTGAAAGAGCAGATTGAGCAGGCTTTGGAGACCCTTACTGACCGGGAGAAGACGGTTCTCAAAATGAGGTTTGGTCTGGAGATGGATTCGGAGCACACCTTGGAGGAGGTGGGCCGGGTCTTTCATGTTACCAGGGAGCGGATTCGCCAAATTGAGGCTAAGGCCTTGAAGAAACTTCGTCATCCTAGGAGGAATAAAGGTATCAAGAACCTATTGGAAGTTTAACCGAAGAATATAAGGGTTACCAATATGAAGCAGGGTATGAGAATTACTAAGGAGTATTTGAAGATATAACCAAAGAAGCTGGGCATCTCTACCCCCGCTTCCTCTGCGATGGAGCGGACCATGAAGTTCGGAGCGTTTCCTATGTAGGTGTTGGCTCCCATGAAGACTGCTCCAGCTGAGATGGCTTCCAGGTAGATCCCTTTTTGGGCTATGAGATGGGCAACGGCTGTTTTCTCAGGCACTCCGGCGAAGAACCTTCCCAAGGCAGTGTTAAGGAAGGTGAGATAGGTGGGGGCATTGTCTAAAAAGCTGGAGAGCCCCCCTGTGATCCAGAAGAAGTGATAAGGTTCCTTGACGGAGGCTATGAGGGCCCTGGCGGCTCCTTCTTCTCCTGCTCTCAAGATGGCCAAGGCCGGTATCATGGTCATAAAGATACCGGCAAAGAGTATAGCCACTTCCTGGATAGGGAACCAAGTGAACTCGTTTTCTTCCCTGATCTGCCATGGGGTGAATTTTAAGGACAAAAGGCCCATGATTATCATGGCTCCATCTCTGATGAGGGATTGAATGTTCCTTTCTATACCAAGAATCCTTACCTCTCCCAGGTGGACTAAACCGCTGAATAGAACAGCTATGACTATGCCCAAGAGGAAAAGGAAGTTTATGGCGCCCACTATCTTCAGTTTTTCTCCTTCTTCTTCATCCTGGGGGATGGGATCCTTTTTGTAGTTTATGGTGTCCAGGATGAAGTAAAGGGTGAGGAGGATGGCTGCTACTAAGAGCATGTGGGGAAGGATTTTGAAGGTCCAGAAAAAGGGGACTCCGTGTAGAAACCCCAAAAAGAGGGGTGGATCACCCAAGGGGGTGAGAGAGCCCCCTATGTTGCAAATCAGAAAGATGAAAAAGACTACCATGTAGGCCTTCTTCTTCCGCGAAGCATTGGCTCTGAGGAAGGGTCTTATCAAAAGCATGGCAGCCCCTGTTGTTCCTACCCAAGAAGCCAAGGCTGTACCTATGGCTAACATGCCTGTATTCACTAAAGGGGTACCCTTAAGTTTTCCTTTAAGGAGTATGCCCCCTGCTACGGTATATAGGGACCACAGGAGGATTATGAAAGGTGTGTAATCGGTGATGTATATGTGGAGTATCTCATGGAGGGCTGCTCCTTTGAAGGCTAAGAGGAAGGGAGCGGCGACTACTATGCCCCAAAAGGTCGATACTTTACCAAAATGGTGATGCCAAAAATGTGGGGCTAACAAGGGGAACAGAGCTATGGAGAGGAGGATACCGGCAAAAGGGATGATGCTCCATATAGGCAATAGGGCTCCCAGTTCTTTGTGACCTTCTGAGGCCCAAAGGGGAGAGGGTATGAGGGTTAAGAAAAAGGTGAAAGTATATAAACACAACGCAGAAAGCTGCAGGGGTTTCTTGTTACGCATATCACAGCTCCTTTTCTGGTATACAAAACCGGCGCAGGTATACAACTCAAGAGCTTTGCTTGTCAAGCTGGAGCCGATCTGCTATGGAATAAAACTGGGTTATCTATAAGCGGGGGGTTGTTCATTCTACTAAGAAAGAAGGTTCGGTCTGCTGTGAGGGTGGATTTGGGCCATTCAGGGCTCAAGGTGGCCGTACTCAAGGAGGATAAGGGTAAGAAGAGTGGTGGAAAACCTGTTAGTGAGGAACTTCCCCCTTGGGACCTTGTTGGAAGACAAGATACTGGAAAGGGAGAATCTGGTTGTTGCCCTTAGAGATATGTGGGAAAAGGAATCCCTTTCCAAAGGTAGGATTGTGGCTGGTGTTTTGGGAAGGGTAGAGATGAAGAGAACTACAGTTTCTCCTATGGATCAGGAGGCTTTGGATAGGTATCTGGCCTTGGAAGGAGAAACCCTCTTTAGGTTACCCTTCCGCCAGTTAGTCGTAGATTATGTGGTTCTTGTCCATCGGGAAGAGGATGTGGCTCTTTTGGTAGTGGGTGTGCCTTTAAATCTGGTATCTGCGGTTTGGGAACTTTTCCAGGAAGCAGGTATGGTATTACATATTTTGGATGTGGCGCCTTTAGCCCTTTATCATCTGTTGGATTTTATAGAGGTAAAGGATCTACAGGGTTTGACACTTTTGATTGATGTAGGGAAATGTCTTACTACCTTTATGGTTTTGGAAGACAGACAGCCTGTTTATGTTAAAGGTATTCCCTTGGGAGGAGATTGGCTCACTTACAAGATTCACAAAGAGGGGGGTGTACCCTATGGAGAGGCTGAGATCATAAAGACAAAGGAATTGTCCGAAAAACCCTATGCTGGGGAACTGGTAAGAGATTTCGTGATGGCTTTAGCCAGGGAGTTGAAGCTTTCGCTGGGTGAGTGCAAAGAACTTATCCGGCAGAGTGATGGGGAAGTGAATAGGATTTTATATACGGGTGGAGGGGGATCACTGGTGGGATTTGAAAAAGTTTTTCAGGAAATGTTTGACCTGGAGCTTAAAAGTATATATTATTTCATTTCAGGTGAAGAGATGAAAGGGTGGGGTATTTTTTTGGATAGATGCTCGGTAGCATTAGGTTTTGCTTTAAGAGGGTTGATTTATTGAGTAGACCAGAAGTTATAGGGATTAATCTTCTCAAGAGAGAGCCCAAGAAACTGGCAAGAAGAGAGGACAGAATAGGGCCTCCTGGGGGAAAGCTGCTCTTTAGCTTTGACAGAGATACCACTGTTATCCTTGTTATCGTAGCGGTTTTTCTTTTGGCTTTTGGAGGTTATGCTTGGCATTTAGGTGGCAGTATTAAGGCAAAAGAGAAGCTCCTTGCCAGAAAAAGATCGGAGTTGAAGAAGCTGGAGAAGGTATATGCTCGTATAGGAACATTGGAGACGAAGAGGAAGGAACTGGAAAGAATGGTGAAAGTGGTGGAAAAGCTATCCGCTGGTCGGGAACGCATGGTCCACTTCTTTGAAAATTTGGAGGCTACTATTCCTTCCATTTCATGGCTTTCTTCTCTGGATTTTAAAGGGGAGAATATAAATATGAAAGGTTACAGCTTGGAGGACAGGGGAGTAGCTGATTTTATGGATAGCCTTACTCATTCTCCCCAGATTTCTCGATGTAAATTGGGCTATATAAAAGAGGTGAAGTTTAGTGGAATGATGGTGAAGGAATTTTCCCTGAGCGTTTCCTTTAACTGAGGATAGAGTATGGATAGGGACTTGCTGAAAAAGGTTATGGTTGCGGTTATCTTTTTGGTGGGCCTGGGGTATGTGGGGAACGTGTATCTTTTGGGCCCCAAAAAGCGACGTCTTAGCGCTTTGGATAAAGGGATCGTTTCGGTAAGCAGGAAGGTTGAAAAGTGTAAGAAAGCCTTGAAGAGAGAGGATGCCCTGAAGAGGGAGGTAGCTGAGCTGGAGAAGAGGTTTGAAGAAGTCAAGGCTGTACTACCTACAGAGGAGGAGATACCAGGCCTTATCAGGCAAGTATCCAAGCTGGGCTACTATAATAGGGTGAGTTACACCTTGTTTAAGCCTGGAAAAGAGAAAGTTATGTCTGACAAGGGTTATGCCGCTCTTGGGATAAATCTTGAATTTCGGGCTTCATATCCCCAATTGGTCTCCATCATGAGGGGAATATCGGCTATGGAGCGGGTGGTGAAACCCGTGGCTATGAAGGTGGTGTACGCTCAGAAAAAGGGGGTATTGGAGAATCCATCTTTAAAGGTGAAGTGTACTTTGGAGACTTACAGATATGTGCCTTTTACACAGGGAAAGGGCAAACATGGAAGAAAAAGAAAAAGGTAAGGTTTTTTGGGTTCTTACGGTTTTTCTTTTGGCAGGGGTGCTCCCTGGAATGGGTAGGACTGCCCAGCAGAGGGTGGGGGTGATAGTGAGGAATCCTTTTCAACCTCCTCCTGCTGTTACCCGGAGGCTCTTGGTTAGGAAGGTGATACCTACCACTCCTCTTCAGAAGTATGATTTAGAGTCCTTTGTTTTGAGGGGAGTGGTGGCTGATAGGGCTATGGTGCTTTCCCCGGATGGGGAGGTATATATAGTGAAGAAGGGTACAAAGATGGGAAGGAGGGGAGAGGTGGTGGTAGGCGTATACAGGGATAGATTGGCCGTGAAGAGGGGAGATAAGGTCATCTATCTTTCCTTCCCCAAGAAATGAAAATGAGGAGAGGACCATGATTAACGGTAGGCCTTTACTTTGGTGGGTATTAGGTATTTTGTTGGGGGTTTTTCTTTCGGTGGGGGCTGAAGGGGCTCCATATTCTCTGCAGGTGAAGGCTTCTAAGAGTCTATCAAGTTTGCAGGAGTTAGACAGGGAAGCTCAAGCCCTTCATAAGAAGACGGGTCAACCCATCTTCTTAGTGAAAAAGGACTCCTCTTATGCCCTTTTGATGGGTAAATTTGCCAGAGTGGAAGATGCTAAGGCCTTGAAAGACCGCATGGCTGCCTTGTATCCTGATGCTTTTGTGATACCATGGAACGGTTTTCAAGTGGTGAAGGCTGTTGGTCAGGGGATGCCAGGGTCTCCCAAAGTAGTGGCAAAAGGGGTGGAAAAGAGAGAAAAACAACCTCTTGAAAAGCCCTTTAAGAAGGTTAGAAAGAAAGAAATGTACCCTCGGAATTTTCTCGTTAGGGTGAGGGCTTTGGGAGAAAGGCTGGTACTCACTGGTCAAAACCCTTGGGGTTTTGTGGATTTGGAGAGAATGGAAAACCCCCTTCGCTATGTAGTTCATCTCTTCAATACCAGACCTTCCCTTAGCCTGGACACCCTTTATGCTCCTTTGAAGGGTGTAGAGAAGGCCAAGGTACTTTTTGACTACAAAGAGAGGAAGACAGATGTGATGCTTTACACTACAGCTATGGAGCCCTTGGTAATGGATAAGGAAGGCAAGGACCTCCGCCTGTATTTCAAGGGGGAGGGGGAGGAAACCAAGGTAAAGGGGATGCCCTCTCCTGGTTTGGGGGGGGCTTTCGGTGCCAGAAAATATACGGGCAAGAGGGTATCCTTGGAGTTTAAGAAGGCCGATATTCAGGATGTGATCCGGCTCATTTCCGAAGTGAGTGGCATGAATTTTGTGGTGGACCCTGATGTGAAGGGGACTGTGACGGTAAAGTTGGACAATATCCCTTGGGATCAGGCCTTGGATATCATTCTCAAGACCAATCGTCTGGGGAGGGTTATGGAGGATGGGGTGGTTAGGGTGGCTACTTTGAAGAGCCTTTCCCAGGAGGGAAGTGCCCAGGAATCAGCCAGGAAGGCTTTGGAGAAGACCAAGCCCTTGGTTATGGAAGTGATCCCCTTGAACTTCACAGATGCCAGCAAGGTTAAGACCCTTATAAATCCCCTTCTCAGCGATCAGGGGAAGGTGGATTATTTAGAGAGGATCAATGCCTTAGTGGTGAAGGACAACGCAGACAGGATTGCCAAGATAAAGAGGTTTGTTAAGGAGATCGACACCCCTACACCCCAGATCCAAATAGGGTCCAGGATAGTAGAGATTGTTACCACCTATATGAAGGAGTTGGGTATCCAGTGGGGATTTCTCTGGAGGCAGACAAAGACGGACATGAGCTTCCCGTATTCTTTTGGTGTAGGAGGAGGTGTTACTCCTGCCCCCGCCGCTGGCCAGGCCTTAACTACCATGGAGAGCGTCTCGGGTTGGTCCCCTGCATCTATAGCACCGGGCTATGTGGTAGATCTCCCAGCGGCAGCCATGACGGGTTCGGGAGGAGCTATAGCAGCTAGTCTTTTGAATGCCAGTGAAACCTTTGGTTTGGATATTCGGCTCTCTGCCTTAGAGGAGGAGGGTATGGCTAGGACCGTCTCCAACCCCAAATTGGTAACCTTGGACAATCAGGAAGCTGAGATTAGTCAGGGATACGAAATCCCTTTTGCCACTGTTTCTGAGTCGGGAACCCAGACGGAGTTTAAGGAAGCCAAGCTCAAGCTCTTGGTGAAACCCCACATCACTTCCAGTGGTGATATAGTTATGGACGTAGAGGTTTCCAAGGATTCTCCGGATTTTACCCATGTTACCCCCGATGGTGTTCCTATTCAGACTCGATCTGTTAAGACCTCAGTAAGGATGAAAAACGGTGACACTCTCATCATCGGTGGCATATACGAAATGACCAAAAGCAAGAAGAACAATCAGGTACCCACTTTGAGCAGAATACCCCTCTTGAGTTGGCTCTTCCGCCACCGGACGGAGAATTTGGAGAAGAGAGAGTTGCTCATTTTTATCACCCCTTCCGTTATCGAGGCAGGTATAGCCCAAAGGGAGAGATGAGGTTTCTCACAGGGGGGGAGTCCCATGGAGCTGCCCTTCTGGCTATAGTGGAGGGGGTTCCTGCCCGTCTTCCTTTGGAGGCTTCCTATATTAATGCTCAACTTGCTAGAAGACAGAGGGGATTTGGTCGGGGTGGAAGAATGGCCATTGAGCGGGACACTGTGAAGATCCTTTCAGGGGTGAGGGGTGCTTGGACCTTAGGTTCTCCTATTTCTCTTCTTGTTAAAAATCTGGATTGGCCTAATTGGGAAAAGATCATGGCGGTGGAAGGACCTGTTTTGGCGGAGAAGGTGACTAAGCCTCGGCCTGGCCATGCTGATCTTTCTGGGGCCATAAAGTATGGTCATCGGGATGTGAGGAACGTTTTAGAAAGGGCCAGCGCCAGGGAGACGGCGATGCGCACTGCTGTGGGGGCTGTGGCCCGGAGGCTCTTAGAAGAATTGGGTGTTAGCCTATACTCCCATGTGGTGAACATAGGGGGAGTCAGAGTGGAGAAGGTTGACTGGGACAGGGTGGAGGATTCCCCTCTGCGTTGTGGAGACTCCCGTGCAGAGGAAAGGATGATGAAGGCTATTGAGGATGCTGGGGTCCGGGGGGACTCCCTGGGAGGGGTTTTTGAGGTGAGGGTGAAAGGCCTTCCTCCAGGATTGGGAAGCTACGCTCATTGGGACCGTAGGTTGGATGGTCGGTTGGCCCAGGCCGTAGTTTCCATCCCTGGAGTCAAAGGTGTGGAAATAGGGGAAGCCTTTTCTATGGCCGATTTGCCTGGTTCCCAGGTCCATGATCCTATTTGTTGGGAAAGTGACAGGGGTTTCTTTAGGGCGTCCAACAGGGCAGGTGGTCTGGAAGGGGGTATGAGTAACGGGGAGGAGATCGTGGTGAGGGGAGCCATGAAGCCTATTCCTACCCTGGGTATACCCTTGGCTTCTGTGGATATAGAGACGAAAGAACCCTTTCCTTCCCATAAGGAACGCTCTGATGTGTGTGCCGTACCTGCTGCTGGTGTGGTGGCGGAGGCTATGGTGGCATGGGTCGTGGCCCAAGCTGTTATGGAGAAGATGGGTGGAGATACCATGGAAGAGTTGAAGGAGAGGTGGGAAAGGTACGAGGGTTGGGTAAGGTCTTTTTAAAGAGGCCCGTCTTTCTCCTGGGCTTTATGGCCGTGGGTAAGAGTACCGTAGGCCCTCTTTTGGCCCAGGCCTTGGGTGTATCCTTTCTGGATCTCGACAAATCTATAGAGAAGGCGGTTGGCCTCTCTATCCCAGAGATATTCCAGAGGGAAGGGGAAGAAGGATTCAGGATCAGGGAAAGTCAGGCCCTTAAGGAGATCTTGGGTAAGCCAATGGTCGTGGCTACAGGGGGAGGGGTAGTGACCAGGGAGGAGAATTGGGAGTATCTCCAAGGTGGTATCACCGTGGCTTTGGTGGCTTCACCTCAGGTCTTGAGGTTTCGCTTGGGTGAAGGGGAGGGAAGGCCCCTTTTTGATCAGGCATCCTGGGAGACCCTTTTGTCTGAGAGGGAGCCCCTTTACAAGAGGGCCCAAGTGATTGTAGATACCACCTGTATTAGTCCATTGGAGGTGGTAGAAGAGATTCTGGAGGCTTTGAATGACAGGGAAGGCGTTGGTGATTAATGGCCCTAATATGAATCTGCTGGGGCAAAGGGAAGAGGGGCTTTACGGTTCCTTGACCCTTCAAGAACTCGAAAGTGGTTTAAAAGAAAAGGCCAGAAAACTGGGTCTGGAGGTGGACTTTTTCCAGTCAAATCATGAGGGTGATCTGGTAGAAAGGATCCAAGGGAGTGAGGATTACGACTTTATTATCATCAATCCTGCTGCTTACACCCATACCAGCGTGGCTATAAGAGATGCCCTTTTGGCTGTGGGGAAGCCCTTTATAGAGGTGCACATGACCAATATCTATGCCCGAGAGGACTTTCGTCACCATTCCTACCTCTCTGATGTGGCTGTGGGGCAGATTGTGGGTCTTGGACCCTTAGGTTATACCTTGGCCTTGGAGGCGGCCTATTTTTTTCTGAAAGGGGATTATGGATCTTAAACCCATTAGGAATAGGCTGGTGCAGGTAGGGTTGGAGGCTTTCCTAATAACCCATCTTGTTAATGTACGTTACCTCTCAGGTTTTACTGGTTCCTTTGCTGCCCTCCTCATATCCTCCCAAGAGGCCCTTTTTATCACTGATCCCCGGTATGAAGAGCAATCCAGTCAGGAGGTTTCCCCCATTTTTAGTAGGGTGATCCTTGGGCCTGGTCAGAAGTTGGCCCAGATAGTTGATAAATATGGATGGAGGTCTTTGGCCGTGGAGGATACCCTTACCTTGGCACAGTACGATAGGTTGAAAGAGGCCTTGGATGGGGTGAGGCTTGTGACATGGTCTGGGGTGGTGGAGGGTCTGAGAAGGAGGAAATCTACCGAGGAGGTAGACAAGATAAAAAGGGCAGTGGAGCTGGCCCAGGAGGCTTATAGGACTGTGAAGGGAGAGATACAACCGGGAAGAGCAGAAAGGGATGTGGCCTTGGATATGGAGTTTGCCATGAGGAGGATGGGGGCCCAGGGAGGGGCCTTTGATTTTGTTGTGGCATCGGGTTACCGATCAGCTTTGCCCCACGGGTCTGCTTCTTTTAAGGAGATTCGGGAAGGGGATTTGGTAGTGCTAGATTTTGGTGCCCGGTGGGAGGGGTACCATTCTGACATGACCAGAACCCTTAAAATGGGAAAGTGGGGTGGATGGGAAAGGGAGATATATAGCCTGGTCTTGGAGGCCCAGAAAGCGGCCTTGGCTGCTGTCAAGGTGGGGATGGAGGCCCGGGATTTAGACACCTTGGCCCGGGGGATTATTGAGAAGGGAGGATATGGGGAGTTTTTTGGCCATGGATTGGGTCATGGAGTGGGTTTGGAGGTTCATGAGGCCCCCTATCTTTCCCTTTCTTCCCAAGACGTCTTAGAAGAAGGCATGGTTTTTACTTTGGAGCCTGGGATCTACCTTTCAGGAAGGGGAGGGGTGAGAATAGAGGATATGGTCTATCTGGGCCCCCAGGGAGCAGAGGTTCTCACTGATTTGGAGAAGGAGGGGTAGAATGAAGAAGGCCCAGGCTGTGCTTCGGGTGAGATACGGGGAGACAGATCAGATGGGAGGGGTCTATTATGCCAACTACATCGCATGGTTTGAGATTGGCAGAAGCAGCCTTTTGATGGAGGCTTGCTATCCATATAAGGCCCTTGAAGGGGATGGATGCATCCTTCCCGTGGTGGAGACCTACTGCAAATACAGGTCCCCCGCCTATTATGATGACCGCCTCGTTATTGAGACTTGGATTACCAAACTTACCAAGAGGGATCTCACTTTCTATTATCACATCAAAAGGAACGGGAGACTTTTGGCCGAGGGATTTACCAGGCATATGCCCATTAATCCGGAAGGTAAGCGGATATACCTGCCTCCTTCCCTCTTGTCTCTTTTGGTTCCTTATGTGGATGATACAGAAATTTGACAGGAGGAGAGGGCTGGTGTAGTTACCATTTGGATGTTTTGCCTGTCTTTTTTGGGATGGAGAGGGAAAATAGGGAAGAAAGCAGGGGGGTAGATCTTCTATGTTGCCCTGGGTTTTTGTCTGGGGGAGCGGGGGAAGGGTGATCTTTTCTGTACATCTTCACATGGGATGGGGTGGGTGAGTTGTGAGGATCCTTAGGATGGACGATCCCCTTTTTTATCCTTGGTTGGAGGAAGTGAGGGTTAGGGGGGAATCTGGTGAAACCCAGGTGGAAGGTGCTGTTAGGGAAATTCTTCGGGAAGTTAGATCTAAGGGGAATGAAGCCCTCTTGGAGTACACCAGAAGGTGGGACGGATTAGATGTTTCATCTCCTGAGGATTTGATTATCTCTAAAGGGGAGATGGAGGTTGCTTACTCTGTTCTACCGGCTCAGCTTCAGGATGCTCTACAAGAGGCCTATCGAAGGATAAGAACATTTCATGAGGCTCAAAGGGAGCAGTCCTGGTTTCTCTATGAGCCTGAGGGGACTATTCTGGGTCAGAAGGTTACCCCCCTTGATAGGGTAGGTGCCTATGTACCTGGGGGAAGGGCCAGTTATCCTTCTTCTCTATTGATGAATGTGATACCTGCCAAGGTGGCTGGGGTGAAAGAGGTGGTGGTCTGTTCTCCCACTCCCAATGGAAAGGTGAACGAGGCCCTTCTCGGAGCGGCTTATATCACTGGTGTAGATAGGATTTATCGGGTTGGAGGTGCCCAGGCGGTGGCTGCCATGGCCTATGGAACGTCCATGATTCCTTCTGTAGACAAGATAGTGGGTCCTGGGAATATCTATGTGGCTACGGCAAAGCGCCTGGTCTTTGGTGTGGTAGATATAGATATGGTGGCAGGGCCCAGTGAGATTCTTATCCTGGCCGAAGATGGGGCTTCTCCCAGGTATGTAGCTGCTGATCTTTTGTCCCAGGCAGAGCATGATGTTTTGGCTTCTGCTATTCTTGTGACACCGTCTCATCTTTTGGCACAGGAGGTAGCAAAGGAGGTGGAGGTCCTTTTGGAGGACTTACCCACTGCCCTGACGGTTCGACGGTCTTTGGACAGTTACGGAGGGCTGGTGGTCTGTTCAAGCCTGGAGGAGGGAGTGGAGTTGGTGAACCAAATTGCCCCTGAACATCTGGAGATCCTTACCAAAGATCCCTGGAGGGTATTGCCCCTGATTCACCATGCAGGGGCTATTTTTTTAGGCCATTATTCTCCCGAACCCATGGGGGACTATATAGTGGGACCGAACCATGTGCTGCCCACAGGGGGGCGAGCTCGCTTTTCTTCTCCTTTAGGTACTAAGGATTTCCTGAAGTATTCCAGTGTCATATCGCTAAGCATGGAGACCTTTGCTGCCCTTAAGAGTCGGGTTATCACCTTGGCCCAATGGGAGGGTTTACCAGCTCATGCCAGGGCCTTGGAAGTAAGGAAATAGGAATTTATTTGAGGAGGTTAAAGAATGAAATACATCAAGTGGTTCCGTGAAATAAGCATGGATGATCTCCCGTTAGTAGGGGGAAAGAACGCCTCTCTGGGAGAGATGTTTCAGGCCCTAACTCCTAAGGGCATCAATGTTCCTGATGGCTTTGCCATTACTGTGGATGCCTATTGGGAGGTGTTGGAGCATAACGATCTCCGGGATAGGATCAAGGAGTTCTTGGAGGGTCTGGATACTGCTGACACCGAGGACTTGGCTGTGCGTGGTAAGAAGGTGAGGGATCTTATCTACTACTCTGATTTTCCTGCCCAGTTGGAGGAGGAGATAAAAGAGTCTTATGAGGAGCTGTGTGAGGAGTATGGTCCTGACACTGATGTAGCTGTGAGATCTTCTGCCACAGCTGAGGACCTTCCCGATGCCTCTTTTGCTGGTCAGCAGGATACCTATCTCAATATCAAAGGGGCGGAGAAGGTGATAGATGCCTGCAAGAAGTGTTTTGCTTCTCTTTTTACCAATAGGGCCATTTCCTATCGCCACGACAAAGGTTTTGATCAGTTTAGCGTGGGTCTCTCCATTGGGGTGCAGAAGATGGTTCGTTCTGATCTCTCCTGCAGCGGTGTGATGTTCACTATTGATACGGAGAGTGGTTTCAGAGATGTGGTCTATATCACTGCTACCTATGGATTGGGTGAGGTGCTGGTTCAGGGAGAGGTTAATCCTGATGAGTATTACGTTTTCAAGCCTACCCTATCCAAGGGTTGTCGCCCCATTATCAGGAAGCAGATGGGGAAAAAGCAGATTAAGATGATCTATTCGGACAAGGTGGGGACCAAGAGTGTCAAGAAGGTGGTGGTTCCCAAGTGCGACCGTACCCAGTTTGCCCTTAACGATGATGAGATCATAAAGCTGGCTCAATGGGCTGTGGTTATTGAGGAGCATTACTCTCAAAGGGCGGGTTCCCCCAGGCCTATGGATGTGGAATGGGCCAAGGACGGGGTCCTTAACGATCTCTTCATTGTCCAGGCTCGGCCAGAGACGGTCCATTCTCAGAGAAGGATGGATGTTATGGAGACCTATCGTCTCAAGGAGCGAGGCCGGGCATTAGTAGAAGGTAAAAGCGTAGGGGACAAGATAGGTACGGGGAAGGTGAGGGTCATCTCCAGCGTGAAGGATATGCATAAGTTTCAGCCCGGGGAGATTCTGGTGACAGAGATGACGGATCCTGATTGGGAGCCCATCATGAAATTTGCTTCTGCCATTGTGACTGATAAGGGTGGCAGGACCTGTCATGCGGCTATTGTGAGCAGAGAGATGGGCGTTCCCGCTGTGGTGGGTACGGGGAATGCCACCGAGGTCCTCATGACGGGACAGGAAGTGACGGTATCCTGTGCCGAGGGAGATGTGGGTTATGTTTATCAGGGGATCCTGGAGTATGAAGTGGAGAGGTTGGATCTGAAGGGTATGCCCAGGCCCCATACCCATATTATGATGAATCTGGGGAATCCCGAGGAGGCCTTCAAGTACTCCTTCATTCCCAATGATGGGGTGGGCTTGGCCCGCTTGGAGTTTATCATCAACTCGTATATCAAGATTCATCCTTTGGCTTTGGCCTATTTCCATCGTTTGGATGAGATAGGCGCTAAAGCCGAGGCTTCTTCTGAAGAGATCGAAGAGCTGAAGGCCACCATTGAGGATATGACCCAGGGATATCCCAGAAAGACGGAGTACTTTGTAAGGAGGCTGGCGGAGGGGGTGGCTACCATAGCCTCTGCCTTTTATCCCAACGATGTGATCGTGAGAATGAGTGACTTCAAGACCAACGAATACGCCAATCTCATTGGGGGCACCCTTTTTGAGCCCCGTGAGCACAACCCTATGTTGGGCTTCCGAGGTGCCAGCCGCTACTACCATCCCAAATACAGAGACGGTTTCGCTTTGGAATGCAAGGCCATGAGGGTGGTCAGGGATGAGATGGGTCTAACCAATGTGAAGCTCATGGTTCCCTTCTGTAGAACCCCAGAGGAGGGGGAGAAGGTGATAAGGGAAATGGAGAAGAACGGCCTTCAGCAAGGGGATAACGGCCTTCAGATCTATGTCATGTGTGAGTTGCCTGTAAATGTGATCTTGGCCGATACCTTCTCCCGCATCTTTGATGGCTTCTCTATTGGGTCCAACGACCTCACCCAGTTGGTTTTAGGAGTGGACAGGGACTCGGAGCTTATTGCGGACATCTTTGACGAGAGAAACGAGGCTGTTAAGCGTATGATAGCCCAGGTGATAGAGGTGGCCCATCAGCATAACAGGAAGGTGGGCATTTGCGGACAGGCCCCTTCCGATTACCCGGAGTTCGCCCAGTTCCTGGTGGAGTGTGGGATCGACAGCATTTCTCTCAACCCGGATACGGTGCTCAAAGGGACCCTTACCATTTTGGAAGCCGAAGGGAAGATGGTTAAGGCAGAGTAAGAGTGGGATGATAGGGGCAGGTGGAGTTATTCACCTGCCTCCTTTTTACTTTAGCAAGTTAGCAAGTTGCTTCTTGCCCGAGTCTCTATAGGCTTCTTGGGTTTTTTAGGGCTTATGGGAGTACACCGAAAAAGGCCTCCACTATGGCAGGTTTGTTTGTGGGATGTGCAGGCGTCGAAGAAGTCAGTCAGTCCATAAATTCTGCCTTCCAAAGGGATTTCTTCTCTTTGGAGGTTATGGGGATAGCCTGTGCCGTCCTATTTTTTAGCGGTGGGTCAGGGCTAACATCTATGCCAGATCCCTTGGTCCCATGTAAAAGGAGAAAATGCCTTTTCTTTTTATAACTTTGTTCATCATATTTTATCGCTCAGTCCGGCTAAAGTATGATGAATTTCCTGCATAAGCTGGGGGTAAATTACGCACTTTTCCCCAATTGCTAACCTATGTTTAATGTTGTTATAGCTTAGCGAAACATTCAAATATAAGAATTAATTTTTGAAAGGGGTTGTCATGGCCAAAGTGATATTAGTGGACGATCACACCCTGTTTAGGGAGGGCCTCAGGAGATTGCTGGAGTCAGAAGGAGACATTGAAGTGGTGGGTGAAGCAGAGGAGGGTTTAAAGGCCTTGGGATTGGCTAAGGTTTATAACCCTGATGTAGCTATGGTGGATATAGCTATGCCGGGCCTCAATGGCTTGGAGGTGACCAAGCTCATCAAGGAGTCTTCTCCAAAGACCAAGGTGATCATCCTGTCAGTTTACGATCGCTTGGATTATGTGCGGGATGCCAAGAAGTTCGGTGCATCGGCTTACTTGGACAAGGATGTTTCCTCTGAAGTACTCTTGGAAGTTTTAAGGAAGGTAGTAAAAGGTGAAACATACTTTCCCCAGCTTAAAGAGAGCAAAGGGAAGAGAAAGGGACTCACCCCCAGGGAGAAGGAAGTGGTGAAGCTTATTGCCTTGGGCAAGACCAGCAGGGAAATTGCCCAGATTCTGGGACTTAGTGTTAAGACGGTGAACACCCATAGGAACAACATCATGAGGAAACTGGAAGTGAGGAATACGGCTGGTTTGGTGAGGTATGCCCTCTTTTCAGGTTTGGTTACTCCTTTTGATTTAGAGGAAGAAGGTCTTAATAGGTAGGCACCCATAGTTTTAGGCACCACCATCTTTTCAGGGATACTAATTCTGGCCCTTTGACAGGGGAACCTTTCGTTGTTAGTAAGCCATGGGAAAAGTGTGGAGGGAGGAAAGGATGAAGTTCTTCTTAGATACGGCTATTGTAGATGAGATCAGGGAGGC
>WFSI01000041.1 GCA_015486105.1 Aquificota bacterium
GAAAATCCATGGCGGAATTCGCCCAAAGGGAAATAGCACCTTTAGTGGAAGAGATGGAGAAAACTGGGGAGTTCCCCCGTCCCCTTATGAAGAAGATGGGAGAAATAGGGCTTTGTGGCCTTGTTACCTCCCCCCAGTATGGCGGTAACGGTATGGGTCATCTGGCCAGGGCCATAGGCATTGAAGAAGTATCTAAGGTCTCGGCGGCAGTGGGAATTGCCCTTCAGGTCCATCATATGGCTTGCTGGCCTATTGAGACGTGGGGTACAGAAGAGCAGAAAGGGAAGTATCTTCCTTCCTTGGCGACAGGAGAAACCTTTGGAGTATGCTCCATCACTGAGCCCAGTGGGGGGTCGGACGTCTTCGGCTTGCAGACCACGGCTAAGGAAGAGGGGGATTACTGGATACTCAACGGCAGGAAGTGCTTTGCTACCAACTCCCATATTTCTGATATCTTAGTTGTGGTGGCCAGGACAGGAGAAGATGCCAAAGGTAGGCCTGCTTTCAGTGCCTTTATTGTGGAACCCTCTTTTGAAGGTTTTTCTTTGGGTAGAGAAGAACACAAGATGGGACTTAGAGGAGCTTTTACCGGAGAGTTGGTGTTTCAGGATTGTAAGGTGCCCAAGAAAAACCTTCTGGGTAAGGTGGGAGAAGGACTCAGAATAGGGCTCGCCACGGTTAACAGAATAGGAAGGCCTGGTATGGCTTCCATAGGGGTGGGCCTCTGTTATGCTTCATTGGAAGAGGCATCCAAATTTGCCAAGGAAAGGGTGCTATACGGTAAACCCATCTCTAACCTTCAGGCCATCCAGTTCCTCCTGGCCGATATATTCACCCTGGCCGAGACGGCCCGTTGGCTTACCTACAGAGCTGCTTGGATGATGGATCAGGGGCTTCCGTGCGACACAGAGATGACTCTGGCCAAGCTGGTAGCCACGGAGAATGCCTTCCAATGCGCCCGGATGGCCTGCGATATTCACGGAGGTTACTCTGCTATTCAGGAATACGCTGTCCAGCGCTATCTGAGAGATGCCTGGATTACTATACCCTCAGGAGGCACTTCCCAAGTGGCAAAGGTGGTTCTGGGAAGACACGTCCTCAAAAACTTCTAAAAGGAGCCATAGTGAAATGCCCCTGGCTGTGGTGTGCGTAAAGCCTATTCCCGATCCCAAACACTGGGATCGGCTTTCCTTAGACCCCCAGAAAGGTGTCCTCAGGAGAGAAGGCATTCCTACTGTTATCAACCCCTTAGATAAACATGCATTAGAGGTGGCCCTTGACCTTAAGGGCCGCTTTGGCTGGGAAGTCACCGTGGTGAGCATGGCACCTCCTGACACCCTGAAGACCTTGAGGGAAGCGCTGGCTATGGGAGCTGACAAGGCCTTTCTGGCCAGTGACAGGGCCCTGGCCGGGGCCGACACCTTGGCTACAGCTTATACCCTGGCAGGGCTTATAGAAAAGACCTGTCAGCCCTATGATCTGGTACTATGCGGGAACATGAGCTTAGACGGTTCTACCTCCCAGGTAGCCCCTCAGATTGCCCAGTTCCTGGGTATTCCACATGTTACCCACGTAGGCAAGGTGGAAACGGAAGATGGCAGGACCCTCAAAATAACCATGGACCTGAAAGAGGTTCAAATGACCCTCACTTACGATGGACCTATGGTCTTAGCCGTAACCAAAGAGGTGAATCTGCCCAGGTTGGTTAACATCATGGGCATCCTATCGGCTGAGGCCAAACCTTTGGAGGTTTTAGACGCCCAGGGCATAGGTTTGGATCCTTCAAGGGTAGGACAAGTTGGGTCCCCCACCAGGGTCCGCAGCCTCTTTAAACCCGATATCAAGCGCAGGAGAAAAATCCTTCAGGGTGAACCTGAAGAGGTGGTGGAGGAGTTACTGAGCAATCTTCACCAGGTGGGGGTGCTGTAATGGCTGGGGAAAATCATCAGGGATTTTGGGTCTTTATAGAGCAGCTCCAGGGAAGAATATCAGATGTGGGCCTGGAGCTTTTGGGAAAGGCTCGGGAATTGGCCGATACCAAGAAGACATATGTAGGAGCTGTGGTTCTGGGAAATATCCCCCAGGAAGAGGCCTCTCCCCTACTCTCCTATGGAGCTGATCGGGTTTATCTCTTTTCCCACCCTCACTTAGAGGCTTACCATGCCCTGGCATATACCAAACTCATCGCATCCCTGGCAGAGAGAGAGAAACCAGAAGCCTTCTTCGTGGGAGCCACTCCATTAGGAGCCGACTTAGCTCCCAGATTGGCAGCTGTCCTGGAAACAGGACTTTCTGCCCATTGTGTGGACTTAAGGCTGGGAGAAGACGGCATCCTGGAACAGATTGTGGCAGGTTTTGGTGGAGCCTGGCTGGCTGTCATCGTGTGCCCTGAGAGGAGACCTCAAATGGCTACAGTGATGCCAGGGGTTTTCAAAAAGCCCGAACCTGGAAAGAGAGGCGGCGAAGTGATCCCACAAGCCGTAGAAATAGAAAAAAATGAACTTACGCCTTTAGTTGCAGAGTTTAAGGTAAGAGAGAGAAAGGCCGTCGCCTTAGATGGTGCCAACGTAGTTATTTGTGGTGGCTACGGCATGGGAAGCAAGGAAAACTGGAGGCTCCTGGAAGAGCTGGCCAGGCTCTTGGGTGGGGCCGTGGGGGCCTCTCGTCCTGCCGTAGATGAAGGCTGGGCACCTGAAGAGGTGATGATAGGTCAGAGCGGGAAGACCGTGCATCCCACCCTCTATATTGGAGCTGGTGTATCTGGGGTAATGCATCATGTGGTAGGGATTCAGGATTCAGAGATAGTGGTAGTGATAAACAAGGATCTCCATGCCCCTTTCTTCGAAGTGTGTGATTTTGGTGTTGTAGGTGAGGCAGAAAAGGTTCTTCCAGTGCTTATAGAAAGGCTCAAAGAGAAACAGCAGGTAGGCTGAAACATTAGGGGGAAGGATACGGGGCGCCCTTCCCCTTTTAAATACAATCGTTTTGGAAAAAGCAATTAAGTAAATTTAAAGCAGAAGGAGGTGGAAGGATGGAGTCTATTTGGGAATTGCCAAAAAAGATTTTGATTTCTGTGGATTTAACTGAGCACTCCAAAAAAACCGTTAAGTATGGAGAAGCCCTGGCCAAGAAATTAGGTAGTCAAATTGTGTTGATGTATGTAGCCCCCATGTTCTTTACCGAAGCAGACGTGATGGAGTTACAACTGGACAGAAAGTCAGAAGAACTGGAAAGTACTATGAAATCCAAGGCCGAAGAAAGGTTAAAAGAGTTTGCTTCGAGCATTATGGATGCGAGCATTCCCTATGAAACACTGGTAGCCGCAGGTGTTCCTCCCAAGGAGGTAGCAGATGTGGCTGAAAAGCTGGGAGTGGATCTCGTCTTGATAGGATGCCATAAGAGAACGGGGGCAGGTATAGCAGACAAGATGGTAGAAAGGGCCCCATGCCCTGTATTGGTAATCAAATAAGGCAATTATACATCATTTAGGGAGGTGGTTATATGAAGTTATATATGTATAAACGTGAGTATGGTATGGAGCAACCCTACTGGGGAGGGCCTTTAAAGATAAGGATCCCCTTTGTCCACTACCCCATGGAGTGGGCTGACTTCATTCAGGGTGCCATCCTGGCGGTGGTTCCCATGGGCATTATTGCTGCTATGACCAAGTATTTGGGTATCCCTTTCGATATTGCTATCACCATGGTCATCATTAATAATTTCCTTTACCTGCTGCATACGTCCTTTGGTGATCCTGCAGTGGCTGGCTGGATTACTGCTGGCATTCCTCTCTACATCGGTTACTTATTGCAATTCCCTTTGGGTCCTGAAAGGTTAAAAGCCCTTATCGCTTTTCAGTTAGTGGTCGGACTGATCTTCTTGGTCTTGGGAGGCTTTGGCATTGCTAAAAAGGTGGTGGCTATAGTCCCTGCCTCCATCAAATCAGGTATCCTCCTGGGGGCAGGCCTGGCATCCATTATCAGGATCTTCAAGCCCGGCTCCTTCTTCACGGAGATGCCTATCACCCTCTCGGTTTCTATTCTATTTTCCTTCTTCATGCTCTTCTCCAGAAGGGCCTTAAAACTGAGAGAACAGTATGGGATCTTCAGATGGATCGCCCAGTACGGCATTGCCCCTGCCTTTGTGGTGGGCTATATCGTAGGCCTCATCACCAAAGAGGTGAAACCTCCCGTTGTTCATTGGGGATTGGTTCACTGGAATATAGGAGGAATGATAACCAAGGTCTCTGCCTTGGGCGTAGGTTTTCCCAGCATTGATCTCTTGATCAAAGGCATCCCCTTAGCTATCATGGCCTATATCCTGGCATTTGGCGATATCCTCATCCTGGAGTCCCTCATAGATGCATCCAACAGAGAGAGACCTGACGAAAAGGTGGTTTTCTCTGCCAACAGAACCCATATCATCACCGCCATCAGGAATATCGTAGAGGCCATCTTCCTTCCCTTTCTTTCCCTGGCAGGACCCCAGTGGACAGGGGGAGAGGCCTTGGTTGTCAATAGGTTCATCAACAGCAGCCCTGAGGAAGAGCCTACGTATTGGGGTGGAGCTACGGCTCTGTTCTGGGGAATGAGTATAGCACTTTGCTTGGCCATTATCGTTACTGTATGTAAACCTGCTCTTAAAGTAGGGTTCGCCCTCACTCTTGCCATTCAGGGCTGGCTCTGCTGTTATCTGGCTATGGAAATGCTGGAAGACAACATCCAGAGAGGCATCTCAGGTGTGATGGGCTCCATCATTGCCGCCAAGCCTGGATCTGCTCTGGGACTGGGAGCGGGCATAGTAATGTTCCTGGCCGTGGAGTTTATGAAGAACGGAGTAAATCCCATTAAGGATAAGCTTACCAATAACGCAAAAGGATCCCCCAAGGAGGAATCTTCAAAGGGGGAGGATGAGCATCATTAGCATAAATAAACCAAAGGGAGGTGCACTATGGCACTGAAAACGCCGGAGGAGTACAGGGAAAGCCTCAGGAAAATGCGCCCCAATGTCTACAAGTTTGGGGAGCTGATCGAGGATGTCACCACCCATCCTGCTACTAAAAGGACCATCAATGGTCATGCTCAGCTCTTTGAGGCTTACAGCAACCCCGAGTATGCCGATCTTTTCACCACCACATCACATCTAACTGGGGAGAAGGTCTCTCGCTACCTGTCCGTTGTGAAATCCGCTGAGGACGCCATCAACAATGTAAAGATGAAGAGGGCTGCCTACCACCTTACCGGTACCTGTACCGGAGGCCGGTGTGTAGGATGGACATCTCTCAACTCCCTGTGGGCTACTACCTGGGAAATGGACAAGGAGTACGGCACCGATTATCACGAAAGGCTAAAAAAATGGCTACTTCACGCCCAGGCCAATGATATCACTTGTGCCGGGGCTCTTACCGACGGCAAAGGCAACAGGGCCCTACCTCCCAGCATGCAGAAGGACCCTGATCTCAATCTTCATGTAGTGGAGAAGCGAGAAGACGGTATCGTAGTAAGGGGTGCCAAGTGTATGATTTGTGGCATTGCCGCTGCTAATGAGATTTTCTGCCTTCCTGGAGGGGCCTATAAGGAGCCAGATAAGGACTACGCTGTGGCTATTGTTGTGCCCAAGGACATTGAAGGTCTCACCATCGTAGAGACCCGCCGTCCCAGCGACGTAAGGGAATACGAGGAAGGCTTCGACATCCCCAACGATATAGGAGGCATCACCCAGGCTTATCTCCTCTTTAACGATGTATTTGTCCCCAATGACAGGGTGTTCATGTGCGGAGAGTTCAAGTACTGCTTGAACGTGATCCAGTATTTTACCTCTACCTACCGGGCAGCCATAGGAGGATGTGTAGCAGGCCAAGGGGACCTCAAGGTAGGGGCCTCTATTATCATGGCTCGGGCCAATGGTTTGTCTATGCGTACCTTCTATGACAAGCTCATACGGATGCAAGTCAACAACGAAACCACCTTTGGCATGGGGGTAGCCGCCTCTGCGTTGGGTAAAGAGCATCCATCGGGCTGCTGGCTCTGCGACTCTTTAGTGGCCAATTCCAACAAGGTGCATGTGGCCACCTTGCCCTATGAGACCAACCGTCTAGCTCAGGAAATTGCAGGAGGCATAGGAGAAACAGGATGCCTGCCTTCTTACAAGGACATCATGGATCCCAAGTACGGGGATCTTATCAAGAAGTACATTGAGGCTGGGTTGGATTGGGAAACCAGGGCCAGGGGCGCTCGGCTGGTGGAGTGGCTTACTTTAGGTCCTGGCGTGCCAGGATGCATGCACGGTGGAGGATCACCAGACGCTGCCAGACTCATGGTACGGGTAGGCACCCCCTGGGAGAAGTGGGTAGAGCTGGCCAAGAGAGTAGGAGGCATCAAAGCAGAGGTGCCTGAGCCCCCCAAACCGAAGAAGAAATAGGCAACCTGCACAGGAGGTAATTGCATGAGAGAGCTTAATAAAATGAAGGGTGGAATTGGAATGGAGGTCTACTCCAGGCCTGATCCCAAAGAAAAATACTGGGACGCTGAGATTGAGACCATGGCCCCCGAAAAGATCCGGGAACTGCAACTGGAAGAGCTTAAGTACATGGTGAAGTTCTGCTATGAGAACTCCCCTTACTACAAGAAGGCTTTTGACGAGGCAAGGGTTTCTCCCGACAAGATTAAAACAGTAGAGGATGTGAGGTACCTTCCCTTTACCAACAAACAGATAGAGCGAGACCGCCAGGAAGCCGTTCCTGACCTGGGAGACATGATCTGCGTACCTGAGGAAGAAATAGTGTATATTTCTGCATCTTCAGGATCCACCGGTGTACCCACTGCCTCCCCGTTTACTGCAAGAGACCTTGATGAGTTCCAGGACTATGAGGCTCGTCTCTTCTGGAGCATTGGCATGAGACCCAAAGATCGCTACGTCCATGCCCTCAACTTTACCCTCTTCGTGGGGGGGCCCGACGTCATCGGTGCCATGAGGACAGGGGCCTTAGGGATTTGGGCAGGTACTATTCCCTCGGAAAGGCTCCTCTTTATCCTCCGTAACTTCAAGGCAACCATTACGTGGACCACTCCCTCTTACGCTTGGTATCTAGGGGAAACAGCTAAAAAGGAAGGGCTTGACCCCAAGGCAGACTTCAATCTGCAAAAGCTCATCGTAGCAGGAGAACCTGGAGGTTCCATACCTGCCACCCGTAAGGCCATTAGGGACCTGTGGGGGGTAGAGCTTTTTGACTTCTATGGCCTTTCAGATCTCTTTGGCGCCAACGCAGGGATGTGCGAAGCCCAAAACGGTCTTCACATTTACGAAGACCATCACATTGTAGAGGTGCTGAATCCTGAAACCCTTGAGCCTGTGGGAGATATGGAGAGGGGTGAGCTTGTCCTCACGACCTTGAGAAAGATGGCCAGGCCTATGATTCGCTTTCGCACGGGAGATATTGTCACCGTAACCTGGGAAAAGTGTGAATGCGGAAGGACCCATCCCAGGATGATGGGTGTCCACGGCAGGCTGGACGACATGCTCATCATCACTGGAGTCAACGTGTTTCCCAGTGACATCGAGTATGTGGTGCGTCAAGATAAGAGACTTACAGGTGAATATAGGGTAGTAGTTTATAAAGAGGCACACCTGGACCGCTTTGATGTAGAGATAGAAAAGCTGGATGCCGTGGATATAGACGAAGATATTCTGGCTAAAGAGGTGAGAGAGGCCATAAAGGTCCGGGTGGGTGTGGCGCCTCGACGGGTTATCGTGCTTAAAGATGGCGAAATCCCCCGAGCTACCCACAAGGCCAAGAGGGTTATAGACAAGAGAGAAAAGGTCTGGAACGAATAGATTACCCCCTTGCTTTGTCCTGTACTGAGGGGTGGTCTTTGAGACCACCCCCTTTTTTACTTCCCTAAAAACCACAGGTGGAAGCAAGCCCCGACACTCCAAACCCCAAGGGAGAGGACCACAGCCAGCCAAAAGGAAGCCCCTTTCTTAAGGGCAACAACCAGGGAAACAAAAAAGAGTGCCGTGGGCAGAAGGGCAAAAAGTACAGACCGGGAAAAAGCCTGAATCTTGTCCACATCTTTGGTGGCAAACTCATCTTTGAAAACCTGATTAGGATAACTCCCTGATTACACCATACTTATCCAGTTTTCCACAGACGTATGCCACTATGTTTCTGGAGGGGTAGGAAGTTACACTACCTCCACCCGGCTGGGAATCCCAAAGCCCGCCTGCCTCATGAGCTGTACTGTCTGGCTGGGTATGTTGGTCCTGATCCTGTAGCTCTTCCCGTTCTTCTCTATCTCCACCCTTTTTAGCGCCTTTAAGGCCCTCACCACCTTCTGATGCCCCCAGTTGTCCGGATCCTTTAGCCTCCTCATGAGCTGTCTCTCCAGATACAGGGCCAAAAAGCAGATACAGATGTGGGCCCTCACTCTCCTTTCTTTCCAATGGTAGATGGGCCTGAGCTTCAGTACCTCTTTGAGCTCTCTAAAA
>WFSI01000042.1 GCA_015486105.1 Aquificota bacterium
GAGGCGTAAGGCGTAAGCCGGGAAAAGGTCGAATGGTAAAATGGGTAAATGGGAGTAGGGGGGAACAGTGGCAGAGAGTCTCTTCCTATTCTACTTCGCCGGTGGGACGGAGCTAGGAGCAAGTAAAATAAGTTGGCTAGATTAATGGGTAAAATGGGGCTTTTCCCGCCCTCATCGACCAAATAGACCAAATAGACCAGATAGGTTGACAGATCAGAGCGCGATGTATATGTACGGCGTATATAACTAATGGGGGTGAAAATGTCCAAAAGGACTCAGCTTTATTTTCCTGAGGAGCTTCTTCAAAGAGTAAAAGAGGAAGCGGAGAAGGAAGGAACCAGCATGGCCGAGGTGGTGCGGGTGGCCGTGATGGAATACCTGGAGCGTAAGAAGAGGGTAGATTGGGATAAGGATCCGGTGTGGAGCTTAATTGGCAGGGTTGAGAGCGACCGGGGAGATCTCTCATCGAAACATGATCACTACCTGTACGAGGTGGAGGGGAAGTGATCTTTGTGGATACCAGCGCCTGGCTTGCCCTGTGCAATAGGAGGGATCAGAATCACCGGACGGCCAGGGAAGTGGCTGAATATTTGAGGGGAGAAAGGGTCCCCCTGGTTACCACGGATTATGTATTTGATGAGACGGTGACCATTGTAAGAATGAGGGTGGGGCATGGGGAGGCTGTGGCCTTGGGGGAGTCTCTGCTGAAAAGCTCGGTGGTGGAACTGGTGGAGGTGGAGAAGAACCTGAGAAGGAAGGCATGGGAGATTTTCGTGAGGTATGGGGACCACCGCTTCAGCTACACCGATTGCACAAGCTTCGCTGTGATGAGGCAAATGGGCATTGATAGGGTTTTCGGGTACGACAGGGACTTTGAAATTTTGGGTTTTTCCCTTGTGCCTTAGGGTAAAGGTTTTTTCTACTTCCAGGTGGTATAAGTACAGTCTTAGGGCGCCTCTACTCCACTTCGCAGGTGGTATAGATGAAGGTGGCGGACAAAACAGACACCAAACAGACCAGATAGACCAAACAGACCAGACTTGCTCAGAACTCGGATGGAGTGATCCTTTGGATATCAGGCACATTATCAAATCCTTTATCTGTTGAAACAATCTCTTTGATTCCATGGTGGTTCATAACCGCCAGGTGGATTAGATCCCGGGGACTTAGGAAAGGGTATTGTTCAGCCAGCCTTCTGGTTTTGAGTATGTCCGATTCCTCGATGGGTAGTATGCGACCCATCATGATGCGGTGGAAGTGGTCAAATACTTTGAACCCCTTTTCTCTCTCGCTTATATGGATGTACCTGTAAAGGATCTCCTGAAAGACCTCTGTATCAGTCACGGCGTCTATCTCGCCGGTGGCTATGGCCAGGATCACCCTCTGGGAAGGCTTTTTTAGGGGATGGGAAGCTCCGGCTGCGTACATGGGGATGTTGGTGTCAATGAAAACAGGGGGCATTACTTTTCGCCTTCAATGTGGGCTTTCTCTATTTCCCCTTTCATCTCTTCCCAGTCACCCACAGGAGCTTCAACCCTGAACAGAGATTCAGCGGCCTGTAGCTGGCTTTCCATATCTTGTTCCAGCAGGAGATCAACGGCGTTCCGAACCAGTTGGGCTACCGAGACGCCCCGCCTGCGGGCCTCTTGCCGAAGTATACGAATCTTTTCTGGGGGAAGCCGTATTTCCAGTCGCTCTGTTAACGTGGCCATATCAACCTCCGGTTACCGGTTATGGTAATAAATTACGTAAATTTTAGCTATGCGTCAAGAAAAGTTGATTCTGGTGGCGTGCCCTCTCCCCCACCTACGAAGTGGAAAAGAGGCGTTATCTCGCCTTGGGAATGGGATAGCTGCGAGGTTAGGGTGAGTAAAGGTGTGGCAAGGATTCCGGAGCCTCTGGATTCATTTGATAGAAAGGCCACTTTTTTGTTTTGGGATGGTTGGCGGAGAGGTGCCCTGACCTTGTGAGGGAGATCCACGAAAGGGGCTACGAGGTGGCGAGTCATGGCTATGGTCATGTTCTTGTCCATCACCAAAGTCCTGAAGAGTTTCGGAAAGATATCTCCAGGGCCAAAGGAATCTTAGAGGATATAATCGGCGATAGGGTCCTCGGCTACCGGGCCCCCAGCTTTTCTATAACCGATTGGGCCGTGGAGATCATAAAGGAGGTAGGCTACCAGTACGACTCCAGTCTCATGCCCGCTTAGATTTCCTTGAACAAGAGGTATGGAAGCTTAAAGGAGTTAAAGAGACTTATAGAGACCAGGAGACTCGTTGAGACTGGGGGGTTTATGGACGAGACCAACCAAACAGACCAGATAGACCAGACAGACGAGTTTGTATATCCCATTGACATATCCCTTAACTGATTTTATGATATATCCAAAACCAATAAATCTTTTATGGGGGTATGGTTATGGCTTGTGTAAGGACTAGAATTTTCAAAAGCAACCGGAGTCAGGCTGTTCGCCTGCCGAGGGAGGTTGCCTTTCCGGAATCCGTGAAGGATGTTGAAATCATCGCGATTGGCAACAAACGTATGATTGCGCCGGCGGGCCAATCTTGGGATGAGTGGTTCAATGCACCGGGGGTTTCCGGTGACTTCATGACAGAGCGAGAGCAGCCGGAAGACCAGTGCCGGGAGACCTTGTAATGCTGAAGTACCTGCTGGACACCAATATTGTCATCTATACCATGAAAAACCGTCCCCAGCAGGTGAAAAGACGCTTTGAGCAGCATCACGGCCGGATGGGTATTTCTACTGTAACCCTGGGTGAATTGGTGTTTGGTGCGGAACATTCACAACAGGTGGAACGGAATCTGGCAGACATCGAGGCCATGGCTGCCCGGCTTGAGGTGCTGCCCTTTGACAACAAAGCCGCATATCATTTTGGACAGATACGAGCTGCGCTTTATCGTACGGGTCAGCCCATAGGACCTTATGATATGATGATTGCCGGCCAGGCCAGGGCCTCTGGACTGGTCCTGGTAACCAACAATGTCAAAGAATTCGAAAGGGTGCCGGGGCTGCTGCTTGAAGATTGGAGCCAACCGTGAATAATGGAGAGCCTAATGATTGAAAGCCTGACAGCCGGCAATCTCTGCCAAGGGAGGGCAATCCCCGCACAACCAAAACCGCCCAAATCGACCAAACAAACCAGACAGACCCAAATAACCCAATTCCACTTCGTAGGTGGAATAAACCCGCTTTAGGCAAGACTATATCCCACTTCGTAGGTGGTGTAGATGACTTTTGCCTATAGTCTGGCGGGCGTGCTATCGTGAGAGATGTGGGTGAAGCGGATCAGGGATGGTTTAGAGGTATTTATAAGTGGATGTTACTGAACATGTGATACCTTTGGGAGAAAATGCCCGTAAAAGACACTATCACGAAACCTCTAAAGGAAAGGTTATCAGTTTTGTTGTCCAGTTGGAGATTTTGGTTGATGACCGGTGGCAAGTGGTGGTTCGCTATGATTGTGCTCATGGCTA
>WFSI01000043.1 GCA_015486105.1 Aquificota bacterium
CACATTATCATATGTGTGTCAAGTATAAAATCAACAAAATCCACAGGTTAATGCGACTACAAATATGAATTTATTAGGGGAAATGGGACAGAGATAGGCTTATAGGGCAAAGGGTAGCTTTAAAATGCTTGGTCAACTGTCAAAGTCGGGAGACAAAATTTCAGGCTCTGAACGAGCTGATCAGCGCTATGGAGGCGGTCCTGGCTCCATCTCTTCAACTCTGATTTTCAGGGACACCTCTTTCCCTTTTACTTTTACCAAAGTGGGATAGGGAACCCCTTCTGCTTCCAGATAGTGCTGGAAGTAGACACGCCATGTTCCTTTGTCTCCCAGGGCAATAATGGCTTCTTTGGTCCTTCCTTTGGTGTCTTTCTGCACTTGGGAGCCCCTTAGCCTTCCCAAGAGGATCCAGGGTAGGGCTTCCCATACCTCAGAGGGCAGGGTATCCAGGACCTCTTTTCCCCTCAAGCCCTCTTTGCAAGGACGGGGGGTCCCATGGACTAATAACAAGCAGGCCTCCAAGGTACCTATGGTGCTGTAAAGAGAGAGATGGTAGTCTCCATTCCCCTTATAATCCATCATCCACATGCCATGCAGGCTACTCTGGGGGCTTCTGTATCCGAAGGAACCCCAGGTGGTGAAGGAGGAAGGCATGGGTAGAGGAAGGGGTGATAGGGGCTTCTTGGAAGCGCACCCTATCATCAGGAGAATCAGGGCAATGACAACCCCAAGGCCTTGGCCGAACTGATAATTTCTTTCCTTTCCCAAGGGGTCAACTCCTTGCTGTTTATATATTTAAGGGCCTCAGTATAGGTGGCCTTGGCCTTTTCCCTCATACCCAACGCCATGTACATGGCACCAAGATGGCCCAACATGATGGCGTTTTTTTTCTTCTCCCTTTTGATGAGTTTTAAGGCCTTTCTTTGTATCTTTAAAGCCTCCCTCACTTGGCCCTTTTTGAAGAACCCCCAGGCCAGGGAGTCCAGATAGTAAGGGCTATCGGGTTTCATCTTCAAGGCTTTCTTAACCAGTTGAATCCCTTCTTCTATCTTTACCCCACGGTCTATATACATGTAACCCAAGTAGTTGAGAATAACAGGGTTCTGTGGATCCAACTTCAGGGCTCTCTTCAGGAACTTTTCTCCTTTCTTCCATCGGCCCTGTCTTTCTAAAAGGGCACCCAAGGAAAAAAGACAAGCGGGATCCTGAGGTTTCAAAACAACGGCATAAGCGGCATTGGCCAAAGCCTTGGCCTTCTCTCCCATGTCACTGTACAGGGTGGCCATGGCCCTGTACAGCTCGGCTGCATCGGGCTTAAGAACAATTCCCTTTCTCAAGACATCCAAGGCCTCCTCTTTTTCACCCTTCTCAGCGTAAATACCCGCAATTTGGATATAAAAGGAGGGTTCGTGGGGTCTTCCATCCTTAATCACTCCCTGGAAAACCTTCAGGGCCTCTTCCTTCCTTCCCATATCTTCCAAGATGATCCCCTTCATAAAAAAGAAGCGCTCTCTCTTATTGATTCTCAAAGCGCTGTCCAATATCCTTAGTGCCTTCTCTTTTTCACCCATGGCCATCAGGATAGAAACCACCTTAGCCACTATTTGGGGATGGCCTGGATGCTGCTGCAGCAGGGTTTCATAGAGCTTCAAGGCTAAGGGATACTTCTTACTTTTGATATAGAGCTGTCCCAACCTGTCCATAATTCCTATAAGACCAGGAGATATCTGGAGGAGATTTTTGTAAGCTCCTATAGCCTTTTCTGATTCACCCTTGAGTTCGTAAAGCTGTCCCATATATTTCAGGACCTCTGGGTTTTGAGGATTCTCCCCTTGGGCCCTCTGGAGCTTTTCCAGGGCCTGGGAATAGAGACCCATGGCCATATAAACCTTCGCCCAGGTGAGGTAGAGGGAACAAGAGTGGGGGGCGGCCCTCTGCCATTTCTCTAAAAGGGCATTGGCAGCATTATAGTTGCTTTCTTCTACATAGAAACCTATAAGACTTTGATAAACCCGCTCATCCTTGGGGCTCAATTCCAGAGCCTTGTTGAGGTGAAGGAGAGCCAAGTTCCTCTTCCCCATGCTTCCATAGATCTCTCCTAAAAGGAAATGAAGGGTAAAGCTTTGGGGAAAGCGGTCTGCACCCTTCTCCAAGATCTCTACAGCAGAATTCAGGTCCCCCTCCTCAAGAAAAAGGTGAGCCGTGTCTATGTAGGCCTGGGGCACAGGAAGGGCCTCCAAGATCCTCTGGTAAAGGGAAAGAATTCTGGAGGGATTGGCCCTTTCCATACGCAAGAGCTGAGCCTCTACCACAGCACTGTAAGCCTGGGCCTTTAAAGGAGCGGAGGCTGCTCCAGACCCTTCGCTCCATCCGAAAAGGGAGACAAGAAGCGCGAATACCAAGGCTTTTCTCATTTTGCCATCTCCATTATACCGCCTATTCCTTTTTAAAAAGCGAATCTTAACTCTTATATTAGGGGATGTCAGGTGGCACAAGCCCTATAAATCCAGGATTCCCCCCATTTTCCTGGGGGGAGAGGGGCAGTGCGTTTCACTTGCTTTCAAACGGGCTTTCTTTAGCTTGAATATGCTAACTAAGGCAACGGTTAGTTTCTGAGGGAAATCCTGCTATAACTCCATATAGCCTGCTCTATATTTTGGTAAAGTAAGGAGCCTTACTTCATTTTAGGCTTGACTTGATAGGTTGTTGAGTGTAGTGGATATGCCCAAATTAAGAAAAAGGGAAAGGGACATGGGGTTCATAGAAGCCTGGGATGTGATCAGAGCCGATTTTAAAGCGGTATTTGAGAGGGATCCTGCGGCCAGGAGTAAGTTGGAGGTTTTCCTGTGCTATCCAGGCTTTCACGCCATTCTTTCTCATCGATTCTGTCACTGGCTCTGGGGTAAGGGGCTTCGTCTTCCTGCCCGCTTTCTCTCCCATATTACCCGTTTTCTCACGGGGATAGAGATTCATCCCGGGGCTGCTATCGGGAAAGGCTTTTTCATTGACCATGGCATGGGAGTAGTCATTGGGGAGACAGCGGAGATCGCAGAAAATGTGACCCTTTACCACCAAGTGACTCTGGGGGGGGTAAGCCTTAAAAAGGAGAAGAGGCATCCTACCCTGGAGGAGCGGGTGGTAGTAGGTGCCGGTGCCAAGATCCTGGGGCCCTTTGTAGTAGGAGAAAACAGCAAGATAGGCGCCAACTCCGTGGTAGTTCGGGAGGTACCTCCTAACTCCACAGTGGTAGGGGTACCTGGCAGGGTGGCCAAGAAAACATCCGTCAAGGTTCACGGGGTGGATCTGGATCACCATCTTCTCCCTGACCCAGTTCTGAGCGTCATTAAAGCTATTTCCGAGGAGGTGTCCGAGTTGCGCAAGGAGCTGGAAGATATCAAGAAGGATGGAGGGGGAAGGCGCTTGGATGGTATAGAACGTCGCCTTTCCAGGTTAGAGAAGCTTAAAAGGTTAGAGGAAGAGGTAGGTTCCTTCGTTGATGAAGGGTGATACAAACAAAAATTAGCAAGAGGGGTTGGGCATGGAAAACCACAGGGATCTGGAAAAGATTAAAAAGATGCTCTTGGAAGAGAAACACAGAATATTGAATAAGTTACAGAGGAACAAGGAAGAAGAGAAAAACAATAGGGATAGACAGGCTGTAGGAGACGATGTAGACCAGGCAGTGGCCTTAGAAGAGGAGAACCTCCGTTCTGCCCTTTCGGCTATGGAAGTCCAGCGTCTCCGAGCCATAGAGAGTGCTTTGCAAAGGATAGAAGAGGGTACCTATGGCTACTGTGAGGAGTGCGGGGAGCCCATAGAGGAGGGACGCCTTATGGCCAAACCCTTTGCCGTATTATGTGTCCGCTGCAAAGAAGAGAAAGAGAGAAAGAGGTTCTAAGCTATAGATTGGAAGGCCCTTAAGAAGAATCCCAGGCTTTTGCAAAATCTGGTTCTGCGCTCCAGGGCCCTTGACCTGGTCCGAAGGTATTTTCTTTCTTGGGGCTTCATGGAAGTGGAAACCCCTTATCTCCAGGAAGCCCCTAACTTGGACCCCTACGTGGAGCCTTTTCTGGTGGATGGAGGCCTGTTTTTACACACTTCTCCCGAATATCAGATGAAAAAGATCCTGGCAGCAGGTACCGGGAACATCTTTCAGATCTGCCGGGTCTTTCGGAAGGACCCTTCAGCTCCCTGGCACCGTAGAGAATTCACCATGTTGGAGTGGTATCGGGTAAACCGAGACTACCGGGTTCTCATGGAAGATGCTAGGAACCTTGTCCTGTACATTATAGAAGGCCTTGGATTAAAACCTTTTATCTGGTCCATAAAGGGGATTAAAGTAAGTTTGGAAGGCGAGTGGCCCTCCTTTACTATTTCTGAAGCCTTCAGAGAATTCGCCGGAATTGATCCATTAAAGATGGACGAATGCCAGCTCAGAGGCCATCTTTTAAGTGAAGGCCTTAAGGTATCTGCCCAGGATTCCTGGGAGACCTGCTTTCACTATCTATTCGTAGACCAGGTTGAGCCAGCCTTAGGCAAGATGGATAGACCTGTCTTTCTGTATAATTACCCTGCTTCCCTGTCTGTTATGGCCCGCCTTTCTCCCCAAGACCCCCGTTTGTGTGAACGGGTGGAGCTTTACATGGGGGGGGTAGAGCTAATGAATGGTTACTCCGAGCTCACCCAACCCAAGGAACAGAGAGAGAGGCTGGAGGCTGAGAGAAAAGCCAGAATGGTTTCATGGCCCTTGGACGAAGAACTCTTGGAAGCCCTGAATTCCATGCCCCCTGCTGCCGGCGCCTCAATAGGTCTGGATCGCTTGTTGACAGTAGTGATGGTAGAAAGGGACATAGGAAGATTCTTGCTGGAGTAATATGGATGCTTGCCTCACCAGTGAAGTTGGTTCAAGCATCTTCCTTTCCGGTGCTGGGTTATACACCTTAAGATGTGCTATAGGTTTCTATGGGTGCCCAAGGTTAGTTTGGTCTTCCTTTTGAATTCTATGAACCTTAGCGATCCTCTTCCTTGCACCTTAGGTTGGTTTTTTTGTCGATATCTCGCATCCTTAAGGGCTTTCAATATGGGGTCCTTGAAAGGGAAGACCTCGGGGAGTAATAAGAAGTGTGTCAACTACAAGCATTTTAATTTGGGAGGTGCATTATGAAGAAGTTTGGTGCATTACTGGTAGGCGTGGCTTTTCTGATGGTTACTCTTTTGCCCAGCATCGGTTTTTCCGCTAAAAAGCGCATCGTTATTGGGTTCACCATGTCTCAAACGGGCAAGTTCAACGCCGAATCCAAGGAGCAGTATCAGGGCCTGAAGCTCTGGGCCAAAGAGGTGAACGCCAAGGGAGGTATTTATGTGAAGGCCATGGGCAAAAAGCTACCTGTATCCTTCAAGTACTATGACGATGAGAGTAGTAAGGACAGGGTGCAGCAGCTTTACGTAAGGCTAATCAGCGCTGACAAAGCGGACTTCCTCATCAGCCCTTATTCCAGTGGTCTTACTGCTTCTGCCGCCATTATCGCTGAACAATATGGGAAGGTGATGATGGCTACAGGTGCCGCTTCAGACAGTATTTTTAATAAAGGGTATACTCATGTGTATCAGATATACACCCCTGCCAGCCGGTACCTTACTGGGGCCGTAGATATGCTTATGGCTAAGGATCCCAAGGCCAAAAGGGTGGCTGTGGTTTATGAGAACTCCAAGTTTGCCAAGTCCGTTTGCACCGCCGTTAAAAACTACGCAGAGGAGAAGGGACTCAAAGTGGTACTCTTTGAAGCTTATGACTCTGGAACCACCGATTTCACCAGTTTTATCAATAAGATCAAAGCCACCAATCCCGATGCCATTATTGGGGGTGGCCATTTCGCCGATGGAGAAACCTTCACCAAGCAGCTCTTCGAGCAAAAAGTAAAGGTAAAGCTGGTCTCCCTCTTAGTGGCCCCTGCTGTTCCCGAGTTCGCTGAGCTGGGCAAGGCTGCCCTTTATGTCACAGGACCTTCCCAGTGGGAGCCCACAGCTAAATTTAGTAGGGAGAAGGCGGCTAAGACTTGGTTTGGTCCCACCTCTGAGGGGTTTGTCCAAGCCTATAAGAAGGACTATGGGTATGTGCCTGGATACCATGCCGCTGGTGGTTATGTGGCAGGCTTGGTACTCCAGAAGGCTATAGAGGATGCTGGGTGCATCAAAACAGACCGTGTAAAGAAGTCCTTAGAAGGGATGGCCATATCTACCTTTTACGGCAAGATCAAGTTTGACACAGGCAAATTCTACGGTCGCCAAATTGGCCACTCCATGGTCTATCTCCAATGGCAGAATAAGAATGGAAAGATGGTCAAGGAGGTGGTTTGGCCCTTAGAGGGCAAGTCATCCGATTTGGTCTATCCTTTCTATAAGAAGTACTGATTATTGAAGAATTGAAGAGGGCATAGTGCTCGCCACTTGGCTGGGAGCCATTTTAAGCGGGGTCCTTTTAGGGCTTCTTTATGGCCTTGCTGCCATAGGCCTCAATCTTATCTGGGGGGTGATGAACGTTATTAACCTTTCCCATGGAGCCTTTATCGCTCTGGGCATGTTTGCAGCTTACTTCATGGCTCACTCCCTCCACCTTTCCCCTTTTATAGGAGTCTTTGCTATACTGGTTACTGGGATTTTCCTGGGCATAGCCACCTACTTTATTTCCCTTCACAGGATCATATCGGCCCCCGAGCTTTCCACCCTATTGGCCACCTACTCGGTGAGCCTCATTATTATAGGCCTGGGTACCTTCATCTTCACCACCAACCCCAGGGCCATAGATATTAGCATGGGGTCTGTCAGCATAGGGGGTACTGTTCTTCCTACGACCCGAGTCCTCACAGGGGTCTTTTCTGTAATTTTCACTCTCTGGCTCTATTACTTTCTCTACAAAACCTGGTCAGGCAAGGCCATCAGAGCTGTTTCTATGAATAGGGACGCCGCAGAGCTAATGGGCATTAATACCACCATGACCTTAGGATTGACTTTTGGTATAGGCGTGGCCCTGGCTATGACGGCCGGGGCCCTTGCCGCCACCATTTTTCCTTTCACTATCCTCTCTGGAGGGGGTTACGAGCTGAAGAGCTTTGTTATCTGTGTCTTAGGGGGATTAGGCAGCCCCCTAGGCGCCATGTTGGGGGGGCTAATCCTGGGTTTGGTAGAAAATCTGGTGACTCTCCAAATCCCCACCAGCTATGTACCTTTTCTGGAGTTTCTCCTCTTGGTTTTTATCCTGGTAGTGAAACCCACGGGGCTCTTAGCCAGGAGGTAGAGCCGTGGCAAAGGGTAAAACCCTCTTTTGGCTCATTCCCTTCCTTGTTCTCATTGTGGCCCTTCCTCCTGTCACAGGATCTGTAACTCTGCGGGAGGGGGTATTTCTCATCCTCATGTATGTGGCCTTGGCTAGCAGTCTTAATATCATTTTAGGTTATACGGGGTATGTAAGCTTCGGACATATAGTTTTTTACGGCATTGGGGGCTATATTGCCTTTTACTTTATGATAAACTATGGCCTACACCTTATCCCTGCCATGATCCTGGGAGGAATAGGGTCGGCATTGGCTGCTTTTGCTCTGGGAGAAGCAGTCTTACGTCTGAGGGGAGCTTTTTTTGCCATCGCCACCATTGGAGTCAATGAAGCCGTTAAGGCCTTGGTAAATAACCTCAATTTTATAGGAGGGGCTGAGGGTCTCTTTTTCAATTTTAAGGTATATAGGTCCTATGGGGGAGCCGCCAAAGCTATCTGGTTTTCTTATTACACTATGGCTGCTGTTACCCTCATCACCATAGTAGCCAGCTATGTTATAAAAAGATCCAAGTTTGGTCTTGGCCTCATGGCCATAAGGGAAGACGAAGACACCGCCATCATTCTGGGTGTCAATGCCAAACGCTACAAGAGTTTGGCCTACGCTGCTTCCGCTTTCTTTCCGGGTATGGTGGGGGCGGTCTTCTTTTTCAAAGCGGGAAACATTGAGCCCCACGATGCTTTTCACCTCATAAAGTCCATTGAGATGATCTTCATGGTGATGCTGGGTGGCTATGGTAATGTGGCTGGTGCCTTCACAGGGGCTTTAGTCTATGAAAGGCTCAAAGGGTTTCTGTTGGTAAATCCCCTCTTTAAAAACCTTCATATGACCATTTCTGGTGCCATACTTCTTCTTATCGTCCTTTTCATACCCCAGGGTATTATCGGCTTCATCAGGGAAAAGTCCAAGAGGCTCAGGGGGATATTAGAATGATCCTGCAAGTGGAAGAGGTGACTAAAACCTTTGGCGGTTTAGTGGCCCTGAGTGATGTCACCTTTCAGGTGGAAGAAAGGGAGATTTTGGGGGTTATTGGTCCCAATGGTGCGGGAAAGACCACCCTTTTCAATGCCATTAGCGGGGTTTTCAAAATCGACAAGGGTAAAGTCCGTTTCAAAGGGAGGAACATCACCTCCCTTTCCTCCAATGTCCGGGCCCGGTTGGGTATTGCCCGGACCCACCAGATAGTTAAGCCCTTAAACGACTTGAGTGTTACAGAGAACGTGATGGTGGGGGCATGCTTTGGCAAAGGTAACTTCAGCCTTTCCGCTGCCCGAAAAAAGGCTGCGGAGGTTCTGGAATTTGTGGGTCTAAAGGGTAAGGAAGACACCTTGGCAGGGAAGCTGAACGTTCCCGAGAAGAAGCGTTTAGAGATGGCCCGGGCCCTGGCCTCGGACCCTATCCTCATCATGTTGGATGAGGTGTTGGCAGGTCTCAATCCTATGGAGGTTGCCAGCATGTTGGAGGTGATCAAGGCCATAAGGGATAAAGGTATCACCATTCTCATGATTGAGCATCTCATGCATGCCATTATGAACGTGTCAGACAGGGTGATGGCTTTGGTGTACGGTCGCAAAATATCAGAGGGGACACCGGAGAAGGTAGCCAATGATCCCCAGGTAGTAGAGGCATATCTGGGGGATCCCGAGCTGGCTATTAAGCTCTTCAAGGACAAGAGGAAGCGGGGATGAGAAATGGGCCAGCCCTGAAGGTAGAAGGCTTGGAAACAGGGTATGGAGAGGTCCAGATCCTTTGGGGGATTGATCTGGATGTTCCCTACGGGACTCTAACCACTATCTTGGGAGCTAATGGGGCAGGCAAAAGTACCCTCCTGAGGGCCATTACCGGCATCCTTCCCCTGTGGACAGGTAAGGTGAGCTTTAAGGGGAAAGAGATAACCTCCTACGCCCCTCACACTAGAGCCGCTATGGGACTTATTATGATTCCTGAGGGAAGGATGATCTTTCCAGAGATGACGGTGTTGGAGAATTTAGAGATGGGAGCCTTTACCAAAAGGGCTAGAGGCAAGATGAGGGAAAACCTGGACTACGCCCTCTCCCTTTTCCCCCGCCTTAAGGAACGTCTAGATCAGAGAGCCGGTACCATGAGCGGTGGGGAACAGCAGATGCTGGCCATCGCCCGAGGACTCATGGCCGATCCCCGGGTTCTCATCTTCGACGAACCCAGCCTGGGACTGGCTCCCAAGCTGGTGATAGAGGTCTTTGAAGCCATTCAGAAACTAAAGGAAGAAGGTGTCACCATGCTACTGGTGGAACAAAACGTCCACCTATCTCTGGCCATCACCGATTACGCCTATGTTCTGGCCGAGGGCAGGGTGGTGATGGAGGGTAAAGGGGAAGAGTTAGAGGAGTCAGAAGAAGTAAAGAAGGCATACCTGGGGGTTTAAGATTCACAGGATACCCTTTGAAAAGAGGTTTCTCCATAAAGGGGGTATGTTTGTGCTCTGGCTTTTGGCCTTAGGGTTATTCTCTTTGAGTATTACTCCTTCCCTTCATGCGCAGGCTGCTCCAACTCCTTGGAAAGTGGCCTTAGTACTTCCCATGACGGGGCCCAAAGCACCTGTGGGTGAAAGACTGAAAAAAGGATACACCTTGGCTCTCAGAAAGTTAGCAAAACAAGGGGTTTCCCTTGATCCTGTTTGGATAGACGAAGGCTCCTTGTTTAGGGAAGGATCCAGGAAAGATTTAAGGGAGAGGCTCCGAGACCCCTCCATTATAACTATGGTAGGGGCTTACTCCAGCGATGTTACTTATAAACTGGAAGTACTTGCCCAGAAATACAAGATACCCCTCATCATCCCCTCTGCTATGGCTGATCGCCTTACCCGTCAAGGATTCAAGTGGGTTTTCCGCCTCTGCCCCTCCAGAGGTATGTTCTTAGAAGGCTTTGCCTCCTTCCTCATTAAGCTTTTGCCTCCCTCTCATACCACGGGGGTAATCCTTTATGAAAACACTCCCTGGGGTGAGGATCTGGGAAGAAAGATGAAGGCGATTTTGAGGGACAAGGGGGGTTTTTCTCCGCTGTTTTTGCCCTATACCCCTGGTGCCCCTGAGTATCAGCAGCTTATGGAAAAGATCAAGGAGAAGTCTTTCTCTTTGATATTGCTCATCTCATCTACTACCGATATTCTTCCTCTCCTCCATGGCATCCAGAATAGAAGGCACCATCCCCTTATTGTGGCAGGTCTGGACCTGGCCTTTTCTCTCCCCTTTTTCTTCTCCAATCAGTGTCTTGAAGCTCAAGGCCTTATCTTTCCTGCCCTTTGGGTTCCCTGTGCCGCTTGGGCCCAGGCCAGGGACTTTTGTCGGGATTACCGGACCTGTTACAAAGAAGATCCTGATTATCATGCGGCAGAGGCCTATTCTGCCCTTTGGATTCTGGATGAAGTTCTAAGGCAAGGGGGAAGTGGCGCCCATAAAGACCAGCGTTCCCTTATTCAAAAGGGGTTGACAAAGGGGCACTTCTTAACTCCCATGGGTCCAGTGGAGTTTAAGAGCCATGAGGGATACACCCATCAGAACACTATGGAACCCCTGATAATACAAATACGAGACAAAGGTCCCATTGTAGTTCATCCCTTGGATGCTGCTACCGGTAGAATGCAGGTTCCTTGGAGCCCCTTCTCGAAATACCCCTGAATAGCAACACTTGGGGAAAATTCCTTCAAAGCTGGTTATTGGCAATCTTTAAGAAAGGCTGTAAACTTTGTTGTATCCTTTGTTTTTTCAAGGGGGGTTAAGATGGCTCGGAGATTGATTGTAGTTAAAGAGGGACCCTTGGGATGGGTGGTCTTTAACAGACCTCAGGTGAAGAACGCCTTCGATCTTGAAATGTGGAGAGAGGTACCTGCGGCTGTGATCGAGGCGGCCAGGGATCCTGACATAAGGGTGATACTTTTGAGGGGGGAGGGAGGCCACTTTGGAGCGGGAGCGGATATCAGAGAGCTTCTGGATTACGCTGGGGATCCTCTTTTGGCTCAGACCTACGCTGGCACTGTGAACAGGTGTTTCTCTGACATAGGCAAAGTAGAGAAACCCATCATTGCTTTGGTGGAGGGCTATGCCTTGGGAGGTGGTGCTATGGTGGCCACGGCCTGCGATTTGAGGGTAGTTTCTAAAAAGGCTGTAGTGGGTATTCCCCTGCCTCGTCTGGGCTTAGCCGTGGAGCCATTGGGCATCAAGAGGCTTATAGAAACGGTAGGGTTGGCCTGGGCATCCAAGTTTCTTCTAACGGCCGACCCTATACCCATGAAGGAATTGAAGGCTTCCGGCTGGGCTTCTGTGACGACCAACGAGGGAGATATGGGCAAGGAGACCATTGCCTTGGCAAGAAGAATCATGCAAAACTCCCCTATGGCCATTAAGATGACAAAAAGGATTATAGGTCAATGGCTCATTCCTTCTCACCTAAGGGATACGAAGATTCTGAGGGAGGCTTTTAGCCGCTGCATGTTGGGGGATGAGTTCAAGGAGGGGGCCAGGGCTTTTCTGGAAAAGAGAAAGCCGAATTTCCTTGGATAGGGGCTTGGCCCTTCTGTTGGGAGAGATTGAGTGTATACAAAAGTCCTTACCATAGCAGGTTCCGATCCATCTGGAGGAGCAGGCATCCAACAGGATCTCCGGGTTTTCTCCCAGTTAGGGGCCTATGGCATGGCGGTGGTAGCAGCCCTTACTGTGCAGAACACCAGAGGAGTGAAGACCTTCGTTCCCACAGCTCCCCAGCTTTTGAGGGATCAGATAGAGTTTCTTTTAGAGGATGTTAAGCCCCAAGGAGTAAAAACAGGAATGCTAGGAAGCGGGGATAACATAAAAACTGTGGCTCGATCTTTAGAGAGATTGGACGTGCCCATAGTGGTAGACCCTGTTTTGGTAGCTACCAGTGGGGATCAGCTTTTTGAAGGAGAAAAATCGGCTTTTTACCAGGATCTTTTCCCTTTGGCTACAGTGATCACCCCTAATATTCATGAGGCCTCTGCCCTGGCAGAGTTGGAGGTGAAAGACCTGAAGGGCATGAAGAAGGCAGCCAAAGTGCTCAAGAACTATGGGCCCGCCTGGGTAGTGGTGAAGGGAGGGGATCTGGATGGAGATGAGGTGGTAGATCTTCTCTATGATGGGATGGATTTCTGTCACTTTACCCATCCCAGGATTCCTTTGACTGGAGAGAGTCATGGTACGGGCTGCACCTTTGCTTCTACTCTTGCTGTTCTTCTATCCAGAGGCCTGGGTATACCTGGGGCTTACGAGAAGGCCTTGGAATTGATGGAGCTATACATTAGAGGAGCCAAAAAGGTAGGAAGGGGAGCCATTCCTGCTAATCCTTTGGTGCTGGGAGAAAGAGGAGAAGCTAAGGGACTTGTTCTGGAGAGCCTCAGAAAAGCTATGGAGGAGTTGGAGGCTTTGGATTATGGTGGACTCCTGGTCCCTGAGGTCCAGGTCAATCTCTGTGAAGCCATCCCCCTGGCGCGGAATCACTCTGAGGTGGCGGGGATCAAAGGGCGCATTGTGAGATGGGGAGACAGGATGAGATCAGCAGGCTGTCCTGCCTTTGGTGTCTCTCGTCATGTGGCCAATATTGTCTTAACGGCCATGAGGTTTGATCTTTCTATGAAGGCAGCCATGAATGTAAAATTTGAAGAAGGCTGGATACCTCTTTTAGAGGCCTCTCCCTTGGATGTAGCCTCTTTTTCCAGGAAGGATGAGCCTATAGAAGTAAAAGAGCGGGAGGGATCTACCTTGGAATGGGGTGTGAATCAGGTGTGTGGCAGGCTAGGCAGGGTGCCAGATATCATCTATGATAGAGGAGATGTGGGGAAGGAACCCATGATAAGGATACTGGGAAAAGACGCTCTAACTGTGGTGGAAAAGGCCAAGATGGTCTTGGATCTGGTGCTGTGAAATGTCAGTAGCCCAAACCTCCAAAGCGCCTTTCTCTTTTTTGATACTCCAGGAGGGCTTTGATGAACTCAGATCTGTCAAAATCAGGCCATAGGGTAGAAGTGAAGTAGAGTTCTGTATAGGCCGTTTGCCACAGGAGGAAGTTGCTGATCCTCAGCTCTCCGCTGGTTCTGATGAGAAGATCGGGGAAAGGCTGGGCCTTGGTATAAAGGAATCTATTGACGGTTGCTTCTTCAATATCGTGGGGTGAAAGCTTCCCCTCTTTAAGGAGCTTGGCCATATCCTTAAAAGCATCTACCAGTTCAGCCCTTCCCCCGTAATTGAGGGCAAGGTTGAGTGTAAGACGGGCGTTGCCCTTAGTAGCCTCCATGGCCTCCTTTACCTTCTTTTGGGTAGTGACAGGCAAATCCTTGAGGCGGCCTATGGGGTGGAGCCTGATCTCTTTGTCCATCATGATAGGCAGCTCCTTAGTTAGATACTCTTCCAATAGGGCCATGAGGAACTCCACCTCTCCCGGGGGACGGGACCAGTTTTCCGTGGAGAAGGCGTAGAGGGATAAAACGGTAATGCCCAGCTCTAAGGCCACCTCACATGCCTCTCTGGCCCTTTCTACCCCTTTTTGGTGGCCGTGAATGCGGGGGCGTCCATGAAGTTTGGCCCAGCGTCCGTTGCCGTCCATGATAATGGCAACGTGGCGGGGAAGCTTTTCTATTTTTACTTTGAAGGTTGCAGAGTTGGACAAGGTAACCTCTTTTTGAAAGGAAAAGGGAAGGATCCCCTAGCAGTACCCTTCCCCTTAATTTTTGTTACTGTTCCTCTATGGCTTCTGTAGGGCACACCTCCACGCAGGACCCACACTCAGTGCACTTTTCCTGGTCGATGGTATACTTCTCTTCTCCTTCTTGTATGGCCTCGGCCGGACAAACATCCAGACAGGTCCCACAGGCTACGCATTCCTCAGTGATTACATAAGCCATAACAATCACCTCCTTGGTTTATGGAAGTCAAAACTCCAGGATCTCTTTTTCCTTTATGGATAGGATTTCGTCAATCCTTTTTATGTAATCATTGGTAATCTTTTGAATTTCCTTCAGGGCCCTTTTACTTTCGTCTTCCGATATAACCTTTTCTTTTTCCATTTCTTTAACTTCTTCATTGCCCTCCCGGCGGATGTTTCGAATGGCTATCTTGTACTCCTCGCCTATCTTTTTGATCACCTTGACCAGCTCTTTCCTCCTTTCTTCAGTAAGGGGGGGGAAAGAGATGCGGATGACATTGCCATTAGAGGAGGGGGTAAGCCCCAAGTCTGAGTGGGTGATGGCCTTTTCTATATCCTTGATGATGGACTTATCCCAGGGCTGGATGGTTATGAGTCTGGCCTCGGGAACCGAGATGGTTGCAATTTGGTTTAATGGAGTGAGGCTGCCGTAATAAGTTACCCTGATGTCTTCCAAAAGGGCTGAAGATGCTCTTCCTGTTCTAATACTCGCCAGTTCCTTTTCCAGCTTGGCTGCAGATTTTTCCATCTTGGCCTTTAAGTCTTTGTATAGGTCATCCAGCATAGCTACCCTCCCACATAGGTACCCACCTTTTCTCCCATTGCCACCCTTTTTATATTGCCCTCCTGGAGGATTGAAAAGACCACAATGGGAATTCCATTCTCCATACAAAGGGAGATGGCTGTGGGATCCATGACCTTCAAATGGTTATCTAATACCTCTATGTAGCTTATCTTGTTGAACTTGATGGCGTCTGGATGCTGTTTTGGGTCTTTGTCGTAGACCCCTTCTACTTTGGTTCCTTTCAAGATGACCTGGGCCCCGATTTCCGCTGCCCGTAAGGCCGCTGCGGTGTCGGTGGTGAAGAAGGGGTTACCTGTGCCTCCTGCAAAGACCACTACCCGTCCCTTCTCCAGGTGGCGCATAGCCCTACGCCGGATGTAGGGTTCAGCTAACTGCCTCATCTCCAAGGCCGTTTGGAGACGGGTGGGAACACCCAGTTTCTCCAAGGCCCCCTGGAGGGCCAATCCGTTGATGATTGTGGCCAGCATGCCCATGTAGTCGGAAGTGGCCCTGTCAATGCCCGATGTCACTCCCTGAATGCCCCGAAAGATATTGCCACCCCCTATAACGGCGCCTATCTCAATGCCCATATCCCATACCTCTCTTATTTCCTTGGCGATACGCGCGAGGGAGCCAGTAGAGATCCCATAGGCCTCTTCTCCGGCCAGGACCTCTCCGCTCAGTTTCAGAAGCACTCTCTTATAGGGGAGACCCGCCACGCTAATCCTCACCCAACTGGAACCGAGCAAACCTTTTTATTTGGATATTTTCTCCCAGTTTAGCAATATGCTCGGCGAGGAGTTGGGAAACTCTTTTCTCTAGTTCCTTTATAAAGGGTTGCTCCAGAAGGCACACCTCTTGGTAGAACTTGTTGAGCTTACCCTCTACAATCCTATCCACCACCTTTTCCGGCTTCCCTTGCTCCAAGGCCTGTTCCCTATAGAGATCTCTCTCCTTCTCCAGGATTTCTGGAGGCACATCCTCCTTTTTCACATATAGGGGGGAGGATGCAGCTACTTGCATGGCCAGAAGATGAACCAGCTCTTCAAATTCCTGGGTTCTTGCCACAAAGTCTGTCTCGCAGTTTACCTCTATGAGGACCCCTATCTTTCCGCCCATATGGATGTAGGCATGTACAAGGCCCTCTTTGGTGCTCCTTGCCGCCTTCTTGGCTGCAGCGGCTAACCCCTTCTTTCTTAAGGTTTCTATGGCTTTTTCCAGATCGCCTTCACATTCCTGGAGGGCCTTTTTGCAATCCATGATACCTGCCCCTGTCTTCTCCCTGAGCTCCTTCACCCTTTGGGGGGTCACTTCGGCCATAATCTATTCCTCCCAGTCCTCTTCGTATTCTTCTAACGCTTCTTCCCCTATATCATCTACATCCTCTACGTCCGCATCTTCAGAGGCTACAGCTGTCCCTACTTCTTCCTCTGTTGACGGTGCCCCTCTCCCTTCAGGAGTCTCCTCCTGAGCAGCCATCTCTGCTCCTGCCTTTTCCATGTAGAGGTGTTGTCCCTCTATTACAGCATCAGCTACCTTGGATGTGATGAGCCTTATGGCCCTGATGGCGTCGTCATTACCAGGGATGATGTAGTCAATTTCGTCGGGATCGCAGTTGGTATCCACAATGGCCACAATGGGGATACCCATCTTTCTCGCCTCTCGTACGGCAATGTACTCCTTTTTAGGATCTACCACCCAAACGAGCTGGGGGAGGTCCTCCATCTCCTTGATGCCTTTGAGATTCTTGTCCAACTTTTCTATTTTCCTGTTGAGCTTTATGCCTTCTTTCTTGGTGAGGTTTCCGAAAAAGCCTCCGTCCCTCATGGTTTCCAGCTCTTTAAGCTTCTCTACGCTTTTTCTTATAGTGGAGAAGTTGGTAAGGGTTCCCCCAAGCCAACGGTGGCTTACATAGAACATGCTACAGCGAGAGGCCTCCTCTTCTATAGTGTCCTTGGCCTGTTTCTTGGTTCCTACAAATAAGACCTTGGCCCCTTCAGCTACCCGATCTCTAACGAAGTTGTAGGCCATCTCGAACATGGACAGGGTTTTCTGAAGGTCGATGATGTAAATCCCGTTTCTGGCTGTGAAGATGTAGGGCTTCATCTTGGGATTCCATCGGCGGGTTTGGTGGCCGAAATGAACCCCGGCCTCCAAGAGCTGCTTCATGCTTAGTACTGTCATGTCTTACCTCCCTTGGGTTTTTTCCTCCGCCCCCCTTTCCCTACCTCCTTTTGAGGCACCCTGGGAGTGATGAGGGCGTGTGTTATACTTTTCTCCCCTGGCCCATAAGAGGTATCCCTCTATGAATGGATCCAGGTCACCATCCAATACTCCATCTGCATTGCCTCTTTCAACCCCTGTACGGTGATCTTTGGCCAATCTGTATGGGTGGAGCACGTAAGACCTTATTTGAGATCCCCAGGCTATCTCCTTTTTGTTCTTCTCCAGAGCCTCCTTTTCCTTTTCCTTTTCTTTCTTCTTAAGCTCAAAAAGGCGGGCCTTGAGCACTTTCATAGCCATTTCCCGGTTTCTCAGCTGGGAGCGTTCATTCTGGCATTGGACCACTATCCCTGTAGGTAAATGGGTGATACGTACCGCTGAGTCAGTCACATTCACATGCTGGCCCCCAGGGCCACTGGCTCTGTAGGTCTCTATTTTCAGGTCCTTCTCCTTTATATCTACTTCTATAGCCTCTTCCACTTCAGGATAGACAAAGACCGAAGCAAAGGAGGTGTGGCGTCTCTTAGCGGCATCGAAGGGAGAGATACGCACTAAACGATGAACCCCCGTCTCGCCCTTTAAATAGCCATAGGCGTAAGGGCCCTCTACAATAAAGGTGGCCCCTTTGATGCCTGCATCCTCAGCGCTCTGATAGTCCAAGAGCTTTACATTGTAGCCCCTATTCTGGGCCCATCGGGTATACATTCTAAATAGCATGGCGGCCCAGTCTTGGGATTCGGTACCTCCCGCTCCAGGGTTGATAGAGACTATGGCGTTGCTTTTGTCCTCCAGGCCGGATAAGAGGGTCTTAAGTTCTGCCTTTTGCAAGGCTAAAGTCAGTTGGGAAATCTGTTCGCCGATTTCCTGGGCTAAAGAGAGGTCCTTGGCTTCCTGGGCCAGGTCCACCAGGGCCTCTGAGTCCTCCAGCTGTTGGAGGAGGGTTTTATAGGAACCCACTTCTTCCTCTAAGTGACTCTTCTCTTGAAGGATCCTTTTAGCCTGGTCGGGATTGTCCCAGAAATTGGGTTTGCAGGTTTCTTTTTCCAGGGCCTCTATCCGGGCTTCTTTGCCGGGGATGTCAAAGATGCCTCCAGAGTCTTTCTAATCTTTCCCTCAGGACATCCAACTGGTTTTTCTCTTCTTCCCACATAAATCACCTCGCTAATAACGCCGGGGCCTATTTATAAGAGAAATAATGAGGTGTCAATCGGGTTATTGGATAGAGCATGCCTCAATCCTTGGAGCTTTGTCCTACAACCTCCTCCTCAATGGGCATAGGTATAGACTCATCGTGCTTCTTCAAGCTCTATAGGCAGCCCTTGCTGGCATCCTTGATATTCTTAAGGCCTCTTTTCTGGTCTTCCCCTGGGGGACGCCGCCCAGCAAAGCAGCACACTCGGCGGCAAACATCCCGCCCTCGCCCTGCTCTATGATGATCCTATATTTCACCCTTTATCACCCCTGTACTTTTAATCATCCAGATTCACCCCCCAACCTTAGATTCCAGGCTTCAGGGGACTAAGTCAAGGATAGAACAAAGGTAATCCTGGTCGTTTGGACCATTTCGATGCCCTATTTAATCTTTTCCTGAATCCGTGACATCTTTCCATCCATACCTTCCTTTAGGGTGCCATGGGGCCACTTACACCCTCTCTCCTCTATCCCCAATCCCTGATTGAGTACTCTTTTCCTGTCCTAACCCCTAATTCCTCTCCTTCCTGCCTTGTGTTACAGCCCTTTTTTCTCTTTTCAGATACACCTGTCCTTCAACACTCCTTTCAGTCCCCTGATGCCTCTCTCTTCCTTACGCAAATGCCAGCAGGTCATACACCTGTCTG
>WFSI01000044.1 GCA_015486105.1 Aquificota bacterium
CCATCGTTTACAGCGTGGACTACCCGGGTATCTAATCCGGTTCGCTCCCCACGCTTTCGTGCCTCAGCGTCAGCGCCAGGCCAGCTGACCGCCTACGCCACCGGTGTTCCTCCCGATATCTACGCATTTCACCGCTACACCGGGAATTCCGCCAGCCTCTCCTGGCCTCAAGCCCAGCAGTATCGAAAGCACCTCCACGGTTGAGCCGTGGGCTTTCACCTCCGACTTACCAGGCCGCCTACGCACCCTTTACGCCCAGTAATTCCGCGCAACGCTCGCCCCCTACGTGTTACCGCGGCTGCTGGCACGTAGTTAGCCGGGGCTTCCTCCAGAAGTACCGTCAAACTGTATAGCTGTTAACTATACAGCCATTCTTCCCTCTCGACAGGGGTTTACAACCCGAAGGCCTCCTTCCCCCACACGGCGTCGCTGGGTCAGGCTTGCGCCCATTGCCCAATATTCCCCACTGCTGCCTCCCGTAGGAGTCTGGCCCGTGTCTCAGTGCCAGTGTGGCCGACCACCCTCTCAGGCCGGCTACCCGTCGTCGCCTTGGTGGGCCACTACCCCACCAACTAACTGATAGGACGCAGGCCCATCCCATGGCAGTAGCTTGATTACACCCCCTAAAGAATATAACCAGTGGCCACCTTTTCTCACAACATCTAAATGCCGTGAGCTTATCCAGTATTAGCCCCCCTTTCGAAGAGTTGTCCCAGACCATGGGGTAGGTCGCCTACGCGTTACTCACCCGTCCGCCGGTCGCCAGCACCAAATCCTAAAGGATTCAGCCTGCTGCCCCTCGACTTGCATGTGTTAGGCACGCCGTCAGCGTTCGCGCTGAGCCAGGATCAAACCCTCCATGCTAACCCCATAACCCCAGCCCATCCCTCTCTACCCCCATATCCCTTTGTCAAAGATCAAGACACCCCTTTAAGGAGCGAAGTGGAAATATAGACATGAAAAGCCTCTCCGTCAACCCCCAGATCAAGATTTTTTCTCCTTTTTCTTACCCAAACAGACAGAGGCAGCCAAACCCATGACTCCACACACCCCTGCCCACAGAGTAACCAAGTCAGCTTTTGAAAAAGGCTAAAATCGGGCAAATAGTTGGCGTCCCCTGGGGGATTTGAACCCCCGTCGCCGCCGTGAAAGGGCGGTGTCCTTGGCCGAGCTAGACGAAGGGGACGCCCATTTAGTTGGTGAGCCGCCCAGGACTCGAACCTGGAACCAACGGCTTAAAAGGCCGTTGCTCTGCCACTTGAGCTAGCGGCCCTACCTAAAAGCGGAGAGTTTGTAACAATTGTCCCCCTTGGGGTCAAGACCCATAGATTTCTTCCTTTTGTTCTATTAATTTATGGTACTCAGGAGGATTGTAAAGTGCTTCAAGAGCTAAGGGCCCAAAACTTTGCGCTTTTCCACGATATCCATGTATCCTTTCGCCCTGGTTTCACGGCCATCACAGGGGAGACAGGCTCTGGCAAGTCCCTATTAGTAAATTCCCTTAGCCTCCTTTTGGGGAAGAAAGCCGAAACCATCTGGATCAGAAAGGGAGAAAGAGAAGCCTTAGTAGAAGGGATCTTTTCCTTGAAAAACCAGGAACCCATTAAAGCAAAATTAAAGGAGAAGGGCCTACCCCAGGAGGAAGAGCTCTTGGTGAGGCGTATTATCTCCCGGGACGGTAAGAACAGGATCTACATCAACGATTCACCCGTGACCCTTCACTGCCTTCAGGAAATTACCCAGGGACTGGTGGAGATCCTGAGTCAGAGAGGAGGGCTTAGACTCTTAAAGGCCTCTCACCATCTACCTCTATTAGACGCCTTCGCTCGCCTTGAGTCCCTGTCAGATAAATACAAAGCAGCATATGAGAAATATGAAACGCTACTACAAGAAAAGGAAGCTGGGAAAAGGGGACAGGAGGAGCGCCTTCGACGCATGGACTACCTGGCTTTCCAGATCGGAGATATCCAAGGTGCAAACCTTCAACCCGGGGAAGAAACATCCCTCAGAGAGAGAAGAGATTGGCTCAGGGCAGGGGAAAAGCTTAAAAAGGCCCTGACCCAAACCGTGGAAGTATTGGACGGCGAAGGGGTCTCTGCTGCCCAAGGGGTAAGACAAGCCTTATCTCTCCTCTCCCCCTTGGGCCATGTGAAAAAAGAGCTGATAAAAGAGGTCCAGAGTCTAGACGAAACCCTTCTAAGGATCCAGGAGAGCACTGCCAACCTTCAGAGTCTCTTAAGCAGAGTAGAATTGAATCCCCAAGAGCTGGCCCAGGTAGAGGAAAGACTGGATCTTATCCACCGTCTAAAAACCAGATACGGAGCTACCATAGAAGAAGTCCTGTCCTACTTAGAAAAGGCCCAAAGAGAGTATGAGCACTTAGAAAAGGTCCAAGAAAGGGGAAAGGAAATAGAAAAAGAGATAGCCGAAGCCAAGAAAGAAGTGGAAAAGCTGGGGCAAGATCTAAGTAGCAAAAGGAGGGAAAAGGCAAAAGAGATGGAGGCACAGGTAGAGGCCACCCTGGCTCAACTCCTCATGGAGGATTGCCGTTTCATGATCACCTTCAGGGAGAGAGGAGAGCCCGGCCCTCAAGGGTTAGAGGACGTGGCCTTTTTCATCAGGCCTAATGTAGGAGAGGAAGCCAAACCGCTGAGCAGAGTGGCTTCAGGAGGAGAGCTTTCCCGGATAACCCTTGCAATCCGCAGGGTTTTGTCAGATATAGAAGGGACCCCTGTGCTGGTCTTGGACGAAATTGACGCAGGGATAGGAGGGATCACTGCCCATAGGGTAGGGGAATTGCTCATGGATTTGGGGGAGCAATATCAGGTGATATGCGTTACTCATCTTCCCCAGGTGGCCCGCCATAGCCATCACCAGTTGATGGTAGAAAAAAAGAGGACGAGGGGCAAAACCCTCACCCAGGTGAGGGAGCTTACCCCTTTAGAAAAAGAGGAAGAGTTGAAGCGTATGATGGGAGATGAAGTCTCAGGAGGGAGACAAGGGTAAATGGTAGTAATAGATGAAGAAAGGTGTAAGGGGTGTAGCCTCTGCGTGGAAGCATGCCCACATAGTCTACTTATGCTAAGTGAAAAGAGCGTGAATAAGTCCGGGTACCACCCTGTAGTGATAATCTCTCAATCCGATTGTGTAGGCTGCGCCCTCTGCGCTGAGGTGTGTCCCGATATCTGCATAGAGGTGTATAGGTGAAACCATGAGTCAACTGTGGAAGTGTTGCGACGCTATAGGAGAAGCCGCAGTAAGGGCAGGTTGCCGGTTTTTTGCCGGCTATCCCATCACCCCCCAAAGCCCCATTTTGGAATACCTCTCCTGGAGGCTTCCCGAGGTAGGTGGGGTCTTTATACAAGCTGAGAGCGAATTGGCCGCCATCAACATTGTCTTAGGCTCCGCCGCATCAGGGGTGAGGGCCATGACGGCCAGCTCCAGCCCAGGAATAAGCCTTATGCAAGAGGGCATCTCTTACATGGCCGGATGTGAGCTGCCCGCCGTCATCGTGAACATGAACAGGGGAGGCCCAGGACTGGCTGGTATCCAACCTAACCAGGGAGACTACTTCCAGGCCACCAAAGGGGGAGGCCACGGAGACTACAGAACCCCCACCTTGGCACCATCCTCTACCCAGGAGGCGGTGGACTTCCTGTTCTTGGCCTTCGACTTAGCCGACAAGTATAGAAATCCCGTAGTGGTGCTGGGAGATTCCTTTCTGGCAGGGATCATGGAATCCGTAAAAATGCCCGAAGAATGGTCACCCCCCTTTCAGGAAAAACCCTGGGCTCTGACAGGGTGCCAAGGAAGGGATCCCCAACTCATAAAATCTCTCTACTTGGGACCTGGGGAGCTTACCCAGCACAACTGGAACCTAAAAGAAAAATACCAGGTGATAGAGGAAAGGGAAACCCAATGGGAAGAATTCATGTTAGATGACGCCCGCTTAGTGGTAGTTGCCTTTGGCACGGCAGCCCGGATAGTAAAAACAGCCATCAAAAAGGGTCGGGAAAAGGGGTTGAAGGTAGGACTTCTGAGACCCATCACCCTCTATCCCTTTCCCTTCAAAATCCTGGAAGACTTAACATCTACAGGAGCCCGCTTCTTAGTGGCTGAACTAAATACAGGGCAGATGTTGGAAGATGTAGAGAGGGCAGTGAAACAAGAAGTGGCTTTCCTGGGACGCCCTGCCGCCGTTTTTTACCCTGAAGAGGCCCTCAAAAAGATTGAGGAGATCTATTAATCTCCTTTAAATAAAAGGCCAGGAGGAAAGTATGACAAAAACGCTGCTCTTTGAGATAGGAACAGAAGAAATACCCGCGGGTTTCATGATCCCCGCCCTCTCGTTCATGGAGGGATTTATAAAAAAGACCTTCGCAGAAAACCGCATAGAGCATGGAAAGATCTATACATACGGTACCCCACGCCGCTTCACCATCCTGGTAGAAAATGTCTCCGAAACCCAGCGGGACAAGGTGGAGGAGATCATGGGCCCCCCCGCCAGTGTTGCCTTTGACCAAGATGGAAATCTAACCAAAGCCGCTTCAGGCTTTGCCAAAGGCCAGGGGGTGAGCGTAGAAGCCCTGAAGGTGAAGGAAACCCCCAAAGGATCCTATATCTATGTGGTTAAAGAGGAGAGGGGAGGGAAAACGGCTGATCTTCTCCCCAACACCTTAGAAAAATTGGTTCGATCCATCCCTTTTAGAAAATCCATGAGATGGGGAAACAGGGATATACGATTCGCCCGGCCCATCCACTGGTTCATGGTCCTATTTGGAGGGGAAGTGATAGATCTTGAGATAGAAGGTATAAAGAGCAGCTCCATCACCTACGGACACCGTTTCATGGCCCCCCACCCAATAGAAGTGAAAAACCCAAAAAACTATCTAAATACTATGAAGGAAGGACAGGTAATAGCCGATCACAGGGCCCGAAAGAATATTATATGGGATCAGGTTCAGAAGGAGGCCTCCTCAGTAGGCGGGTTACCTCAAAGGGACGAAGACCTGCTGGACGAAGTGAACTTTTTGGTAGAGTATCCTGTGGCCACCTGTGGCTCCTTCGACCCTGAATTCCTGGAACTACCCTCTGAGGTGCTCACCACTACCATGAAAGAACACCAGAAGTACTTTCCTGTCTTCGATAAAGGGGGAAAACTCATGCACCACTTCGTAGTAGTAAACAACATGCTCAGCCCCGACATGGAGGTGATCACTCAGGGAAACGAGAGGGTTCTCCGGGCCCGTCTGGCTGATGCTCGCTTTTTCTTCCAAGAAGACAGAAAAGTGCCCCTCATAGAAATGTTCGAGAAACTCCGAGATGTAGTCTTCCAGGAAAAACTGGGCACTTCATATGAAAAGGTGATGCGTTTCCGGGAGCTGGCAGGACTCTGCGCAGATCAAGTAGCCCCCGATAAGAAAGAACTGGTAGACCGCACCGCCCTTTTGGCCAAGGCCGATCTGGAGAGTCAAATGGTCTACGAGTTTCCTGAACTCCAGGGCATCATGGGCCGGGAATACGCCAGGATTCAGGGTGAGCCGGAAGAGGTCTCATTAGGCATATACGAACATTACCTACCCCGTTTTGCCGGAGACAAACTGCCTTCTACTGTGACAGGAGCCTTGGTGGGCATTGCCGACAGGATAGATTCCATCGTGGGTTGCTTCGGCATCGGTCTTATACCCACAGGCTCTGAAGACCCTTACGGAATTCGCAGAGACACCTTGGGGATGATCCACGTCATTCTCCATAAGGGCTTCCGCTTCTCCCTGGGAGAGCTCATAGATAAATCCCTGGAGCTACTGACTGACAAATTGGAACGGGAACCAGAACAGGTGAAAGCCGATGTCCTCAACTTCTTACGCCAGAGGCTTTACCATCTGTGGGTTTCGGAAGAATTCCGCCAAGACCTGGCAGAGGCCGCTCTTTCCGCTGGATTCGACGATTTAGTAGCAGCCAAGAAGCGCCTGGAGGCCCTCCAAGAATTCAGCCAAGACCCCCCTTTCGAAGCCCTTATGACCACCTTCAAGAGAGTGGTAAATATCCTTCCCAAGGGCTTTACCCAGAAAAAAGTGGACCCTGACCTTATGAAGCAGAAAGAAGAGAAGGACCTTTATGAGGCCCTCATCCAGCTGGAGGGGAAAGTGAAAGATCTGGTACACCATGAAAACTACCTGGAGGCCCTCAAGACCATCGCCACCCTGAAGGAGAGGGTGGACGCCTTCTTCGATGGGGTATTAGTCATGGCCCAAGAGGAAAAAGTGAAAAACAACCGCCTCTCCCTCCTCAAAAGGATATCCAACCTCTTCATGGACTTGGCAGATCTATCTAAGGTAGTAGTAGGTAAATAATGGCTAAAGGGGGGGCAGAGAGAATACTGCCCCCCCTTTAGCCTACCCAAAAAAGCCCTATCCTGGCAATGAATTCCCTGAAACACTATAATTAGCTCATGCACCATCTTCATCGGAGGTGGGCCATGACAAAGGCACCTTGGGTTTACTTCTTCGGCGCAGGCGGAGCCGATGGTGATGCATCTATGAGGGACCTCTTAGGAGGCAAGGGTGCCAACCTGCACGAAATGACTCGCTTAGGTATACCCGTGCCTCCTGGTTTCACCATATCCACCCAAGCCTGCATTCATTACCTCAAGGAAGAAGCCTGGCCTGAAGGGTTGGAAAGAGAGATAAAGGAACACATGATCCACTTAGAAGAGACCATGGGTCGAGTCTTTGGAGACAAAACCCAACCCCTGTTGGTATCTGTACGTTCAGGAGCCAGGGTTTCCATGCCAGGAATGATGGATACCATTCTCAACTTGGGTCTCAACGATGAGACAGTGGAGGGACTGGCCCAAGTAACCAGCAACCCCCGTTTCTCCTATGACTCCTACCGCCGTCTTCTTCAAATGTTCGGAGAAGTAGTAAGGGGACTTCCCCACCAGCTTTTTGAATACCAGTTAGAAGAAGTGAAAAGAGAGAAGGGGGTTATACAGGACCTGGATCTCACTGCCCAAGACCTCCAGAAAGTGATCCAGAGATACAAGGATCTCTTTGCCCGGGAAGGGGTTTCCTTTCCCCAGGAACCATGGGCCCAGCTAAAAGAGGCCATTGAAGCGGTATTCAAATCCTGGAACAACGAAAGGGCCCGAACATACCGGCGTATCCATGACATTCCCGAGGAGTGGGGCACAGCAGTTAACATCCAGACCATGGTCTTCGGAAACTTAGGAGAAGATTCAGGAACAGGAGTCACCTTCACCAGAAACCCTGCTACAGGGGAAAAAGGCCTTTTCGGCGAATTCCTACTCAATGCCCAAGGGGAAGACGTTGTAGCAGGGATACGGACCCCCTTATCCATAGCTAAACTGCAAGAATGGATGCCTCAGGTGTATCAAAAATTGAAAGATCTGGCGTGCCTTCTGGAAAGCCATTACCGGGATATGCAAGATATAGAATTTACCATAGAAAAAGGAAAACTCTACATCCTCCAAACCCGGTCTGGAAAAAGGACGGTAAAAGCAGCCATCCGCATCGCCGTGGAGATGGTAGCAGAAGGTATCATTGATAGGGCTACGGCCCTATTAAGGATAGATCCAGAGCAACTACAACAGATACTTCACCCCGACATTGACCCCAATACCGTTTATTGTGTGGTAGCCCGGGGGCTACCAGCTTCTCCTGGGGCCGCTTCGGGGAAGGCGGTCTTTTCGGCTCAGGAAGCTGAAGAGACAGCTGCCCAGGGAGAAAAAGTGATACTGGTGAGACCTGAGACTTCTCCCGAGGACATAGGGGGTATGAATGCCGCTCAAGGCATTCTGACCGCTCGGGGCGGCATTACCTCCCATGCAGCAGTGGTAGCCCGGGGCATGGGCAAGTGCTGTATAGTGGGGTGCGACACTATCATTATCAACGAAGAGGAAGGATACATCCTAGCAGAAGGGGTGAAAATAAACCGGGGAGGCCCTCTCACCCTAAATGGATCCACAGGAGAGGTGATAGTAGGAGAGGTGCCTTTGGTGGAAGCCGATCCTGGACCCTACTTTTCCCGAATCATGGAATGGGCCGACTCTGTAAGGACACTCCAGGTAAGGGCCAATGTGGATACCCCAGAAAACGCCCTCTTGGCAAGGAAACTGGAAGCAGAGGGCATAGGCCTGTGCAGAACGGAACATATGTTCTTCGAAAAAGATCGTATAAACGTAGTTAGGGAGATGATCTTGGCCGAGTCCCCTCAAGAGAGGAAAAAAGCCCTCACCCAGCTCCTCCCCTTGCAAAGGGAGGATTTTAAAGGCATCCTCCGAGCCATGGAGGGACTGCCTGTCACTATCAGGCTCCTGGACCCTCCTCTCCATGAGTTCCTGCCCAAGACCCTGGAAGAGATGGAGGCCTTCTCCAGGGAGAGAGGCATATCCTTGGAAAAGGTGCAAGAGAAGGTGGCTCGACTCCACGAATTCAACCCCATGCTGGGCCTCAGGGGATGTCGCTTAGGCATCCTCTTCCCCGAGATCTACCGGATACAGGTGAGGGCCATCTTCGAAGCAGCCTGTACCTTGGCCAAAGAAGGGGTAGATGTGCGTCCCGAAGTGATGGTCCCCTTGGTAGCCCATGTAAAAGAAATGCGAATCCTCCGGGATCTCATAGAGAAAGAGGCCATAACAGTGATGAAAGAGCAAGGGGTAAGGGTAGGTTACCTCATCGGCACAATGATAGAGTTACCCCGGGCCGCCCTTACGGCAGACGAAATAGCCCAAGAGGCAGAATTTTTCTCTTTCGGCACCAATGACCTCACTCAAACCACCCTGGGTATCTCCCGGGATGACGCCGCCAAATTCCTGCCCCAGTATGTAGGGCTGGGCATATATCCCAAAAACCCCTTCGCCACCTTGGAGGAAGGGGGAGTAGGTCAACTTATAGAGATAGGTGTAATAAAGGGAAGAAATACCCGCCACAACATCAAAGTGGGAATCTGTGGAGAACACGGAGGGGACCCTGTATCCATCAGGTTTTGCCACAAAATGGGCCTCAACTACATTAGCTGCTCCCCCTACCGCATACCAACAGCCCGTTTAGCCGCTGCACAAGCCAGAGTAAGGGAAGAACTAATAAAATGGGAAGAGGAAGCAGCTTAAGTCTATAATGAAACAATAAAAAGGGGTGCCTTTAAGCACCCCTTTTGGGACAGCAAGCGTTTATTTGGTGGCTCCTCCAGGGGTCTTGGGAGGCTCGTTTGCCTTCTTCTCCCCTTCCTTAGCTCCCTCGTTGGTCTTCTTGACGGCAGGGGTAGCCTTCTCTACCGCAGGAGCCTTTGCCTCACCCGCCTGTCCTTCTGCTGGCTTGCTCACAGCCTTACCAGCCTTTTCCTTTACCTGAGCAGGTGCCGGGGCCGCCTCTTTGGGTGCCTGCTGGGATACAGTGGCCTTCGCCTTACCTGCAGGGGCCTTTTCCTTCTTCTTTCCGCAACCGGAACAAGCCACCACAAACATCAAACCCAGAGCTACCAAAAACACCTTACGCATCATTTCATCCCTCCTAATAGAGAATTTGGAAAATTATTCCTCATTTCTCTCCTAAGGTCAAGGAGCACAGGCCAGAGATTCCCTTTTCTTGAGGGAGAAGATGCGAAAGTCGCTCTATCCCCCAAAGATGCCCACATCCCTGCCTGCTCCTTCAAAAGCCTTCAAGGCAAGATCTAAATCCCCCCGTGTATGGGTTGCCATAAGGGTCACTCGGAGACGACTGGTACCAGGAGGCACCGTGGGAGGACGGATGCCCGCCACAAAGACCCCTTTCTCCAGTAGCCTCTGACTCATCTCCATGGTCTTATCTTCAGGACCAATGATTACGGGGACCACCGCCGTATGCTGGTTAGCCACATCAAAACCCAAAGACCTCAAACCCTCCACAAAATAGGCCACATTATCGTGGAGCCGACTGCGCCTTTCAGGCTCCTCCTGGACTATCCTTATAGCCTCCAACGCCACAGCCATATCCGCTGGAGGAAGGGCTGTGGTGAATATAAAGCTTCTGGCCCTGTTAATGAGATAGTCCTTAAGGATTTCGCTCCCCGCCACATAGGCCCCAAAGCCCCCCAAGGCTTTACCCAGAGTACCCATCTGGATGGCCACATCCTGGGTAAGGCCAAAGTGCTCCACCGTTCCCGCTCCCCTCTCGCCCAGCACACCCGTGGCATGGGCCTCGTCCACCATAAGAAACGCCCCATAGTCCTCGGCTAAACCCGCTATTTCTGGAAGAGGGGCTATATCCCCGTCCATGCTGAAGACCCCATCCACTACAATGAGACGGCGACGACCTCCCTCCCTTTTTAAAAGACTCTCCAAGACACCCATATCCTTATGGGGATAAACGGCCACTTTGGCCCGGGAGAGGCGACAGCCGTCTACAATGGAGGCATGATTCAGTTCATCGGAAAAGACCACGTCCTCAGGGCCCACCAAAGAAGAAATGACACCCAGATTGGCCATGTACCCGCAATTGAAGATCAAAGCAGCCTCCGTGCCCTTGAATCGGGCAAGGGCCTCCTCCAATTCACGGTGAAGACGCATAGTTCCCGACACTAGACGAGAGGCCACAGCACTGGTGCCGTATAGGTCTATGGCTCTTTTGGCCGCATCCATGAGCCGGGGATGACCAGCAAGCCCTAGATAGTTATTGGAACACATAAGGACCACCTCCCGATCATCCAGAACCACTCGGGGGGACTGAACCGTCCAAATGGTCCTCAGAAAGCGGTATCTACCAGCCCTCCTTATCTCCTCCAGCTCATGAGACAAAAGTAGACCCAGATATTCCCTCAATCCCACTTCCGGCGGTCCTCCAAGGATTTAGAACCCTTCAACTCCCCTGAAGCCACAGTCTCCACGGCATCCACCTTCAGACGAAATAGCCCTTCGGCCCGGGTTTTCAAGGCCTTGAGATCATTAGGAGAAGCCTTTCCCTCCACCCGAATGACCAGGGTGTCCCTCACCCCTTCCCGATCCACCACTACCTGGAGCCCCCTTACCCAGGGAAACTCTCCTGCCAAGGCCTTCACCTGGTGGCCGTGGAGGAAGAGGCCCCTCACCTTCACGGAGTCGCCCACTCTGCCCATGAACCCCGCCAAGCGTGGGGAGGCCCACCTGCCACAAGAACAAGGCTCTTCCAGGAACCTTGATAGATCCCCCGTACCAAAACGAATGAGGGGGTAGACCTTGTTCAAAAGCGTTACCACTACCTCTCCCACATCCCCAATGGTCAAGGGCTCTCCTGTAACAGGATCACATACCTGGACCACCAAGCCCTGAGCCAAATGGAGGCCCTCCTTCCTGACACACTCGAAGCCTATGGTACCCACATCGGCAGTACCGTAACACTGGTAGGTATCAATACCCCACTCTTCCTGGAACATTCCCCTGAGAGAAGAGGGAAGAGGCTCTGCTGAAACCAAGGCCCTTTGCAAAGGAAATTCCACCGGAGCCACACCTACTTCCCGGGCCTTTTCTAAAACGGAAGCCAGGAAACTGGGGGTCCCTACAAACCCTGTAGCTTCTAACTTGAGGATAATCTACACCTGGAGCTCCCTGTTACCCACTCCCGTGGGCACCACCACTGCCCCCAAAGCCCTTAATCCCTCATCATACATGAAACCTGCCGGGGTAAGGTGATAGGAAAATGCATTTACCACCAGGTCTCCGGAGCCAAAACCTGCTGCCTTTAAGGCCTGAGCCCTCCTCCAGTAGTCCTCTGTAGCCCCCTGGGGATCGAAGATAGGCCCTGGAGAGACAAAAATCCGGGCCAGGCAAGAAACATCCGTAGTCAAAAGCCCCCCAAAGGAAGGAGCTTGTTCCTGGAGAGAAACCAGCTTCTCCTTCTTCAACACAGGGATACGGGCTAAGTCATCCTGGCCTTTAATGTCTCCTGTTACCAGCCCGGCTTCCTCCATACGTTCCTTGAAAGCCGGGCTCCTTTCCCAAGCCAGCTTTACTATCTCTCTAATCTTAGCATCCCCTTCCATGACTCCCTCCTAAACCAATCAGGCAAAAAGGCCGCCTCGGTCCTGCTCATGACCAGTTGCTGGGGACGGTAAATGGAAAGCGAAGTAGTCCTTGAGAAACCGCCTCTCCCACTTAGTGAAGCAAGAAGGATCTACATAATTATGTAAGGGTTTCCTCCCCTTCAGAAGAGAAAAGTGATTCCTCATCCTTAGGGTGAGGAGAAACTGGTAGGCAAAGATAAACTCATCGGCTTCGTCCTTGGAAAAAACATCCACCTCCGCCATCGCCTCTATACGATCAGAGGTATTGGTCTCCCTAATCCCTTCCACAAGGGTCAAGGCCCTTACACCTTCCAGTATGGGGAGGCATCCTCTAAGTTGGATATCCAAAGCGTTTTTGTGTTCCCCCGACTTCTCCACAATAAAATGGCCAAAGAGACCTATGGATGGTTTAATCTCCGCCGAAGATTTGCCCATCCGAGCCACAAAGCCTGAATAATTCTTAACATGGTATAGGTCTCTACCAAATCCCAGCCCCAGGTTCCTATTCGGATGTGCGCTACACGAAATATGTATGTGATCTCTATCTATCCCTGTAGCCTCAAACTTCATCGCATACCTCTCTTCTATCCCTCTCACCCTCTCCTTTATTATTTCCACTACATCTCCTTCTAATAGCGCTTTCCTAATACTTTACCGGAAAAACTATGTGGTAATGCATCTGCCACGCACAGCGATACCCCTTCTTTACCTTGCTACCTCTGTTTCTTCCTCCACCCACACCCCCACCACTGGCTAAGGTATCCCTGTGGCGAGCCACAGGGAATATCCAAGTTTACATTTCTGAAAAGAAAGAGGCAACAGAAGATGCTAATACCACCAAAACAATTGATCTTGGCCTTTGTTACGATGTGTGCCTATGTATTTTTCTGGTGGATAGTGAAAGCTGTCAATCCCGGCATCACAAAAGTCATCATTGGAGGCGATTCCGCTCCTGTATGGTATACCTGCTCATAGGGCTTTATCTGTGGAACTCCTAATTGCATGGATCGTAAGTACGGATTAAGGAGGTAAAAAAATGCAATATGGAGCAGGTGTAGGTTCATTGTCATTGCGAGTGCTATCCTCTACTTTGTTATCATTATTGATATCGGTCTTTACTCCAAAAAACCGGCGGTAAGTGTTGCCGATCACTACGTGGCAGGCCGCTCTGTAGGATCCTTCACAAACGAGGCTGTGCTGGCCGCCACTTACCTCTCTCTCCAGTTTCCTGGAGCTGCTCTGCTTCATGTTCATCTTGGGTTACCCCTTCTGGTGGGCCATGGTGGGTATCATTGTAAGCTTCCCCATTGCCGCCGCCCTCCTGATGGCGGGACCGTTGCAGAAGTACGCACCTGTGGCCTTCACAGACCACTGCCGTGACAGGTACGAGATGTCCGTAGCAGGGCGCTTCATGGCCGGCATTCCCATCATAGAGAGAGTTTAGGAATAGCTGACAAGGAGAAAATCCTTGTTTAATCTAAGCTATTCGTTTTTACAGGAAAATAGGAACCTGACCGGCAGCTCCTCAAAGTTAGGTTTAAATTTCAAGAAAGATTTCTTGACATTATCAACATCTTGGACCTATAATTTATTTATAGAATTATGTTAGTATAAACCAAGAAGGGGGTGATAACGAAAAACCAACCTACTGCAAAACTGTAGAGAGGAGGTGATAGAAGAATTTATAGGTTATTACAAGTGTTGTTCGTAAATGCGATGGAGAAGATTTAGTTTTTAGTAACCATTTTTAAATCATGTTATCAGGAGGTGTAAAATGGCACATGTTGCGTTGAATACTTTGATCTGGGAAGCCGCAATTATGCTTTGGATCATAGGCTTCGTGGAAATGGGCATCGGAAAGAACGATCCTAAAGACTTCGGATGGATTCTCCTAACAGGTGGCCTTATGGAAACCCTCGCTATGGCCTTCCTCATAGCGTCCAAGGACATGTTTGGCGCCACAGCGGCAGCCGCCTTTATTCTTCTACTATGGATCCTGGGAGCCGCCTTTGTCTCTGGGGATACCAACCGCCAGGCCCAAACCCACGCCGTGTGGTTCACAGGGTTCTACTTCCTCTTTGCCGCCGTCTTCCTGGGAATGCACCACATCATATGGCTCACCATTGCCTTTGCTTTATTGGTACCCCTCTGCTGGCTCCTATCCCTCGGGGCTTATACGGGAAAACACTTCTTTGGAAAGATAGCCGGATTTATTTCTTTGATTGAAGGTATTATATTTTTTGCTTTGGCTTTTACCAACGCAATTGGAAAACCATTGCCATAGAAAGATAGAAAAGCGAAGTTTTTGCTGGCCGCCTAAGGGCCAGCAAAAACTTCCTCCATACGCGCGTCCCCAAAAAAGTACACCACAAGTTCCCACAAAACCCTCCGTTCAACTTTCGCTCACAGCTCTATCTGGATATCCCTCAACTCCTCAGCAGCCACCTCAGGGGGCGTAGGGTTGATATAGAAACCTGTGCCCCACTCAAAACCCGCAATCTTAGTGAGACGAGGCACCAGCTCCAAATGCCAGTGATAATCGTTCTCAATAGTCCCCCAGTAATGGGGCTTCCCTGGCCTGGGAGTGAGAGAGGGGCAGGTATGAAGAACAAAGTTATACGGGGGATCATTAAGGGTAAGCTTTATTCTGAGGAGCATGTCCTTCATGGCCTGGGCCAGGACCAAAAGATCATCTTCAGACAAACAGGCAAAATCATGGTTGTGCCTCATGGGAAAAAGCCATGTCTCAAAGGGGAAAGAAGAGGCAAAGGGTGTCCATAACATATAATTGCCATCAGCCTTCACCACCCTCTTGCCTATGGCCAACTCTTGCTTAATGATATCGCAGAAGATACACCGCTCCTTCTTGAGATAGTGCTCCTGGGCCGCCCTCAGCTCCTGAATCACCACAGAAGGGGTGACAGGGGTGGCGATGATCTGGCTATGGGAATGGGAAATAGACGCTCCCGCCGCTGCCCGATGATTCTTGAAAACCAAGATATAACGAAAGCGCTTATCCCGCCTCAAATCCCTGATCCTTTCCCTGTAAGCCAACAAAACATCCCTGATCTCCTCTACGGATAGATCACCAAGGGAACGGTCATGATCAGGGTTCTCAATGACCACCTCATGGGCCCCTATGCCTGTCATCCTATCAAAGAGACCTACCCCCTCCCTCTGCAATTCCCCCTCCACCCTAAGGGCAGGAAATTTGTTGGGGGTCACCCTCACCCTCCAACCTGAAGTATCAGGGGCAGAACCTGGGGGTCTGATGGCAAAGACTTCAGGGGGGGTCCTATCCTCGCTGCCATAACAGAAAGGACAAACATGGAGGTGCTTCTCTTCTTCAGGGATCTGATAATCCTTAGGCCTCCTAGCTCGTTCCACAGCAATAATGACAGACCTCTGTCTAACAGGATCAATCCTCAGCTCCGGCATATCTTCACCTCCTATTCCTGGAAGAGACGAAAGGCCCTCTCTCCTTGGGCCCCCATGATAAACATAAAACCCGTACCCTGGTATATACTGTCAAAGCCCCCCTCAGACTGGGAAAGGGTAAAGAAAGGCACCTGCCAAAGTCGAACCCTTCCCTCTACCTCCAACATAACAGGGGAGGAAAGGGAAGGATCCACACCCCTCACCACTTCCACATCCCCCCAATCCCTAACCCTGGTGGCAGCTATGGATTCTCCCGAAACCTCTACTCGAGCCTCCTGGGCCCAGGGAAAATGAAGATTTATCTCTACCCCCAAGGGAAAACCACCAACAAAAGACCATTGGTAAAGGACCTCCAGGCCTTTACCTAAAAGATGGTAACCCTTCTCCAACCACCCTTCCTCCCCTTCCCACCTCCAGGTAAAGGGCCCATCCCCCACAAGGGAATAACCCTGAAGGGCCAAAAGGCGAAGGGCGTATCCGGGATCCCTCTCCCAATCTGCTATAGAACTCTGAGGCTCAAGGATACGATCTAGAAAAGAATAGCGGGGCATGACATCGTATATCACCTCCCCAGAAGGAGGGCTTTTGGCCTGCTCATGAATGCTAAGGGTACCCCCTTCCCCTCCATGGGACTCCATGCCCCTATGATAATGCTCAAATCGCCGAGCCAATGTATCGGTAATGTTTACTCTACCTTCTCTAAAACTCAGCTCCACCAATGAGGCCCCACGGAGAGGCTTAACCACTGCAAGACACTCTTTATTAGACATAACCACCTCTTCAAAACCGTCCGCATCCAGATCCATCACCCATGAGCCTTCAAGATTCATCCCTGCCAGATCCTCTGCCTCCAGTAGGGAGCGATACACAGAGCGCCTAAGGTGGGGAAGATACACCCCACCAAAGATACCGTGCCAATAAGGATCATTACACTGGGCCCTGTACAACGCCTTCTTCGCCTCTTCCCCTGCCTGGACCAGCCTTTTGCTAACCCAAACCATTCTCTTGTGCATGTGATTGGCTTCAGGGTACTTCACCAGAAAGTTCCTCCAAATGCCCCCCCTAACATAGGGCCGATACCTCTCCCACTCACCCCGGGCCTTCAAATCCTCCACCAGACCATGAAACTCTGAGGCCTGAAAAGGAGGTAGACTCCATTCCCCCATCTCGAAATAGGAGGCCGTGGGAAGATAAACCCTTCCCTTGGGAGGATGGGTTTCCATGAATCCAGAGAAGCTAAGGGTATTCAACCACGGAGCCCCCTCCAGAGCTTCCAAAAATCTCTCCAACCATCCCTTCCCATAAACCCAATCATGGGTACCCGGCCAGACCCCAAACTTCTCTGCATCATCATAGAGAATAGCCCCAGGCCCAGGGCACTGGCCCAAATAGTCCATCACTTGCTCCACAGGCCTGAAAGGCACGATATAACGAAGCCTCTCGCTGATGGGAAAGATAGCTAAAGTCTCCCCTCCCTCTTCGGTGAGATAATAGCCCCCCAACTCCTCCTCCTTCATCCCCGCGCACAAGAAATGATAGTCGTCCACCACCACATATCTCATCTCAGCCTCTATGAGTTGGGGAAGGATCTGAGGTTCCCAGACCCTTTCCGTAAGCCAGAGACCTCTGGGAGTAACCCCCCACCGTTTTTTAACATATGCCCTGGCCATCTCTATCTGCCCCAACCTGTCATCAGGAGGGATAGCCGCCAGAACAGGTTCGTAGAAACCACTGATCTGAATCTCCACCTGATCCCTATCCACCATTTCTCCTACCCAGTCCAGAAACCAGGGCCTTTCCCTCTCTATCCACTCCCATAGAGGCCCGGTGTAATGAAGAGAAAAAGAGAAATGGGGATGACCCCTCACCACCTCCATAAAAGGCCTGTAAGCCTTTTCAAAAGCCTCCTCCATCACCCAGGGAAAGTTGCCCTGAGGTTGGTGACCGTGGACCCCAAAGAGGAAAGAAACCTCAGTCTCCCTTGTCACCCGAGCCCCCTTTCTTCCATCCCTCCAGCAGAAACTGGTAACTGTCCAGCAGCTCTATGGCCTCTGCCTCCCCCTGAGCCTCGGCGTACAGGTGGAAGAGGGATCTCACCTGATCAGGGATCAGCAGAATCCAAGCTCCAGAAGGGAAAAAGATCTTGATACCATCTACGAAAGAAGCCTCTTTATCGGCAGCATCTTGGCTAAGGCGCCTCATGATAGTTCCCTTCAACTCCCAGGGGCAGGGCACCTCCCTATGAAGAAAGGTGCTGAAGGGTAGCATTCCCCTGGCCTGGCCCAAAGAGAGTTTCCCTCTGGCCATCATCTCCAAAGTCTTGGCTAAGGCGAAGAGGGCATCAAAGACATAGTGAAAGGCAGGAAAAACGAATCCCCCTCCAAGGGAAGCCCCCATGACCACCTTTCCTTTCCGACAGGCCTCAGTCAAGCTTCTGGGACCATGGGGAACCCGGTAAAGGGAGAATCCCTTCCTCACGGCCGCCTCCTCTAAGACAGAAGGAGCAGCCACAGGAACCACCAAAGTACCAGGGGAATGTGTGGCCACCACCAGAGAAGACATGCCCATAAGGGCCTCCGTACCCTGGTAAACCCTCCCCACCTCGTCCACCAGAATGAGCTCTTCCCCTGAAGGAGATATCCTGAACCCCCCTTGAGCCCCCAAGGCCACCACAATCTTAGATAGGCCCTCTAAAGATTTCGCCACGCTCTTAACTTCGTTGATAGCCCGTTCTTCCAAATAGGCATTGATTCCCACTACATCGCATCCCAGCTCCCCCAGCATCTCTGGTAATAGGGTACTAGCAGGACCATGGGCGAAATCTACCACTATACGAAAACGGGCCTCCTTTATAGCTCCCCTATCCAATGATTTTAAAAAACCTTCCCGGTAAAAATCTACCACCTTGGGGATCTCAGATATTCTCCCTGGCTCAGAGGGATGGACCCTGCGGAAGTCTTCCCTGGCAAAGATGCGCTCTATACCCTTCTCCTGAGACGTAGATATGCTCAACCCTTCCGTGTCATAGAAACAGATCTCCGTCACAGAAGGAGTCTCCCGAGACTGGCGAAAAACTACACCTCCCACCTCACCAAAGGACTGGAGTTTGTACCTCAAAACAGGCTCTGGGACAAGCCTTAGATCCTTCACATGAATACCCGCCGAAAGGACACCACCTATGAAAGCCCTTTTGAGCATCCGAGAAGCCCGGAGAGAATCCCTGCCCGTCATAATAGAGGCATTTTTAGGAAGAGTAGAACCATAAGCCACCCCCAATTTGGCCACAAACTCCGGGGTGAGATCCATGTTGGTGATACCAGTCACCATGGCACTTTCAAAGAGCCTCTTCTTCCACTTCTCTCCCCAAATGAGATTGTCCGTGAGGATAGCCCCTTCCTCCAAGACCTTGTTGGGCCAGATCATTACCCCTTCCCTCACCAGGGCCCCTTTCCCCACATCACAACCTTCGGCTACCACGGACCCCTTCTCTACTCGGGCCGCTGACCCCACCTTCACGTTGTTGCAAACCACGGACCCTCTTACCTGGGCCTCATACCCCACCAATACATTGTCCCAGACCACGCCATCTATCACCCGGGCACGGGAAGCCAAGGAACAATTGTTGCCCAGCACGCAGTTCTTTAAAAAGGCCCCATCCCCAATACGGGTATTGTTGCCCAAAACAACAGTCCCCTCAAAACGCACCCCTTCCCCTATCTGGACCTCATACCCCACCCTGACATCCCGGCCCACCAGATCCAGCTTGCTCCCAGGAATCTCTACCCTCACCATCCCGTCAAAAATGTCATAATGGGCTTGGCGATAGGATTCGGGGTCTCCAATGTCCCGCCAGTAGTTCCTGCCGTGATAGCCAAAAAGGGGCTTACCCTTACCTAAGAGCTTAGGGAAAAGGTCCTTACTAAAGTCAAAGTCCCCATCCTCGGGAATCCCTTCCAGGACCTGGGGCTCCAACATATAGATCCCTGTATTTATAGTATCACTGAAGACCTCCCCCCAGCCTGGCTTCTCTAAGAACTTCACTATGCGGCCCTTCTTGTCTGTAATCACCACTCCAAACTGGAGAGGATTCACAACGGAAACCAAGCCCAAGGTTACCCAAGCCTCCTTCTCCCTGTGAAAATCCGCCAAGGCTGCAAGATCCATATCAGTAAGGAGATCCCCCGATATCACCAAAAAAGGGGCATCCAGATAGCTCTGGGCAGCCTTTACCGCTCCTGCCGTCCCTAAATCCTTGGTAGGAGTAATATAGGCAATCCTTACCCCCCAATCCGAACCATCTCCAAAGTAGTCTTTGATCACCTGGGGCTGAAAGTAAAGGAGAACCACCAAATTCGTAAAACCGTGTCCTCTCAGGAGGCGAAGGATATGCTCCATGATAGGCAGATTCACCAAAGGGAGCATAGGCTTGGGTAAAGAAGAGGTGAGAGGACGGATTCGAGTACCAAATCCCCCCGCCATGATAACGGCTTTCATGCTACTCGCTCCCGTAGTACTTCTCCAAAAGCCTCTTTACCTCTTCCTTTAATTCAGTGAGATCCGCAGACTTAATGACATAGGCATCAGCCAACCAACTGGAAAAATCGTCCTGATAGGAAGAATAGGCAGAGCAGAGAATAACCGGCAGATTCTTCTTCTCCTTCACAATGTGCTGGAGGGCCTCCAAACCACTCATCTCCTTCATCCTAATATCCAGAATCACCAGATCCACGGGCTCCTTTTCCAGGATCTCTAAAGCATCCTCCCCAGAAGAAGCCAAGAGCACCTGGTACCCCTCGTCGGTAAATTCCTGATCGTAAAGGAAGCGAATACTCTCCTCATCGTCAACAACCAGCAACCGGCCCTTCTTATCCATGATATACCCCCTATTGGGTCTTTTTGAATGCCTTCCAGCAACCCTGTCTCCAAAGGCAGCCCTCTTCACCGCATGTCTCAACCCTGGAGGTACCGAAACAGGGAATATTGCCCTCCCTATCCTGGATCTCTCTGATGAGCTGGGTCTTCCTCTTTCTCCCAGGAACGATCCCCATCTCCCTGGCCATGGTTTTTACTTCCATTACTATCATTGTCATTGTCCACCTCCTTTTCATCCCATTCCTTCAAAGGCAGCCATACCTTCACAAGGGTGCCCTTTTGCAAAGGCTGAATTTCCAACCTGCCCCCATACTCAGCAATGATGTTTTTGCATATAGGCAAACCCATACCCGTCCCACCCTTTGTGCTAAAGAAGGGCTGCGTCACCTTATCCAGTATCTCCTGGGAAATACCCTCACCCTGGTCTTCCACGGTGAGAAGGGCCTCTTCCTTTTCCTTCTGCAAAGAGACCTTTATCTCTCCACCATAAGGCATGGCCTCCATGGCATTTTTCAAAAAGTTCCATAAGAGGATACGAATGTGCTTAGGATCTACAAGTACCATGAGAGGTCCCTCATCTAAGAATAGGGAAAAAGTATGCTTCCCATTGCGGAGAATCTCTTCCACCTCCTCTAAGGCCTTTCTCACCACAGTACCCAAATCTAACAGGGTTCTTGAGGGACAAATGGAGTCAGCATAGGAGATGAGATCCCCCACTAAGTCCTCTAAACGGGAGGCCTCCTCCACTATAGCCTGAAGGATCCCTTCATCAGACTTCCCAGTCTTCAGCAGGTACTTGGCCAACCCCCCTATGGCCGTAAGGGGATTCCTTATCTCATGGGCCATCTTAGACGTGATGGTACCTACCACCCTCATCTTCTCCAGCTTAGTAAGGGAGTCATACTGGCACTTCATCTCCTCGGAACAACGTTCCAACTCTCTCACCTTTGTCTCCAATCGCCGATAGAGACCTGCCCTCTCCACAGCCAGGGCGGCCTGAGCTGCGAAAGTATCCATGGCCCTTACATCCACAGGGTGAAAGGGCTCCGCCGAGATCACGTTGTCTACCAAAATACACCCCAAAAGGCGATCTCCACTCCAAAGGGGTAAAACCAAAAGGTCCTTCACCCTTAATAGATCCAAAAGGCTGGCCAGCTCGGGGCACGAACTCCTCTCCACCATAAAAGCCTTTCGTACATTCAAGAGCCTCACCAGAGGGTCCCTATCATCTAAGGGAAAGACCAGCTTCTCCAGCAAAAACCAAAGCCTCTCCCTATCCCGATAAAGGGTCCCCTTCCTTTTCAAGAGGTCATGCACAGAGCAGTTCTCCGAATTGATGCATCCCCAGATTTCCATAGCCTCTTGAGGGTCCTTAGGACCAATAGCACAGTAACCCTTGAGGAAACCCTCTTCCGCTAAGAGAATCCAGGCCCTGTTGTATCCCAACCCATCCCCAGCGGTGAGATAAGTAAGGATAGTGTGGATAATCTCATCCAGATTGGTGGAGTCCCTAATTAGGCCGGCCACTTCACTCAAGGCCTTGAGTCTATTTTTGCCATGCTCCAGTCTATCCCTCAGGAACTGGACCCCGGTCTGATCATCCTCCAGCACCTGAGGCAACAGCTCCATAGCCATTCTATGAGGCGCCTCACAACTCACCAGGTCCATCATAAGCTTGGGGCACTCCAAGCATTTGGCCTTCATTCTGGCCCTCTGATCGTGAAGGAGATGGGCCTCCCCCTCAGGATCTATATTGGGACACTCCCCCTCCTCCAAAGACGCCTTTAACCAGCACTTGTCCCCCATCTATCTGCTCCCTCCAAGGGAATGATGGTCTCTGGCCAAAGGAAAGTCAACTTAAAGATTCAACCCTATCCCCTTCACTTAAAAAAGGGCCTTAAACACAACAAAAAGAAGCATGGCCAAGCCTGCAGTAAAGGGAATGGTAACTATCCATGAGAGAAAGATATCTTTAAGAATCCTGAGATTCAAGGCCCCAATGCCCCTGGCCAACCCCACTCCCACTACAGACCCCACTAAGGTATGGGTGGTAGAGATAGGCATACCCATCTTAGAACAAAACAAAACGGTGGTAGCACAACCGAACTCGGCACAGAACCCCCTGCTGGGAGTAATGTCCGTAATCTTCCTTCCCACCGTCTCAATCACCCTATAACCCCATGTAGCCAATCCTACCACAATGCCCATGCCGCCAACGAAAAGGACCCACAGGGGCACAGTCACCCTACCCTGGATCGTAGAGGCCTTCATAGTGCTAAAAATAGCTGCCAAGGGCCCTGTAGCATTGGCCACATCATTGGCCCCGTGGGCAAAAGCCATAGAACACGCAGTCATCACTTGGAGATATTTAAAGATCCCCTCCACCTCCTGAAGCTTATCCCGAATACGGGCAGCAGGCTGGATCCGGAAGTTTCCCATAGCAAAGGATGTAACCACCAACCCTCCTATCCCCACAGCAAAGGCAATGATCAAAGCTTCCCAAAAAGGGAAGTGCAACTTTAAATTTTTCAATCCTTTGTACGTGAAGGAAAGGGTGAGCACGAAAAAGACCAATAACACTAAAAAAGGGGTATACTGCTTGGTAGCCCTTAAGGGATGAGGATGCCCTAAGATCCTCTTAGCCACATGGCGAAAAAGAATAAAAGAGATAATAGCCCCCATGACTGGCGATACAAACCAGCTGGCCACCACTTCCGCAAGTTTGTTCCACTCTACCGCAGAAAACCCACAGGAAACCAAGCCAAAGCCCACCACGGCCCCCACTATGGAATGGGTAGTAGATACAGGGAGCCCCATATAGGTTGCCACCTGAAGCCAGATACCTGCAGAAATAAGAGCAGCCAACATACCGAGGACGAAAAGCCTCTCCTCCCCAATAAAAAACTGGGGATTCACTATTCCCTTGCTTATGGTCTGAGTCACATGAGACCCTACCAACACCGCCCCCATAAACTCAAAAAGCCCTGCTACCAAGACCGCTTGTTTCAGAGTAAGTGCCCGGGAACCCACAGAGGTGCCCATGGCATTGGCCACATCGTTGGCCCCAATATTCCAGGCCATATAAAGGCCCCCAAGCAAGGCTATCCCCAGAATGATTACATTCATAGTGGTCACCTCACTTGGAGAGGAAGAGGCGAATCCTGTTGCACATCCTCTCAGCGTAGTTGGCTATATCTCCCGTCTTTGCCACGATCTTAAGCCATAGCCACAGCTCCGCAGGGGTATAAGCCTCTTCATGGCTGAGAAGCCCCTTGGTCACCTTCCTTTGGGCCTCATCGGCATGGTGCTCCATGTCACAAACCTCATCTATCATAGAGAGTACTCTCTGGGCCTCAGGTCCTCCAAAGGAGGTTTCCACCAAGACATCCAGCTCATCTATCACCTTCGAGGCCATATCCACCACCTCAATTGCCCTCTCCACCAAATCCATAAGGCACTCCCTAAGCTGAGGAGTAACCTTTAAATCCTTGAGGATCATGAGAACAGCCACATCCTCTGTGGCATCGGCAATGGCATCTTCATTTGCTAGGATCTCCAGTATATCTCCCCGGGCCACAGGCATAAGGATGCCCCTGGGCAGGGTAGACCTGATACGGTTCTTGATCTGATCCGCCTCATACTCCAAATGGGAGATCCTGTGCACCATCTCCTGCAAGCTTTCCCGATCCCCCCCTATGAGGACCTCATAAAGGGGCTTAGCCTGGTGAGCACACTCCTTTACCTTCTCCATCATTTCCTGCAAGGGTTGAAAAGGAGACTTGCGAAAAAGATCAAAGATCCTCACTATACACCTCCAGCTTTATGATACCCGTTGTTTACCCTCCAAAAGCTCTCCCTTCAATGAAAAAGCGCTTTTTACCCCTCATACCTCAAAGCCTCCACAGGATCTACACTCCCTGCTTGGCGAGCGGGGTAAACTGTAGAAAACAGAGTAATAATCATGGCTGAAAGGGCAATAACCACCACATCCCGGGGGACAATCTGGACGGGCAAAGTGGTAACATAGTAGACATCACTGGGCAATTGGATAAAGTGATAACGCTTCAATAAAAGGGAGATGCCTATCCCCAAACACACCCCTAACCCAGTCCCTGCAATCCCCATAATGAACCCTTGAAGGAGGAAAATCCGGGTGATCGTCCCAGTGGTACAGCCCATGGCCTTCAGGATGCCTATCTCCCGCTTCTTCTCCATCACCATCATAGAAAGGGTAGAAACAATATTGAAGGCCGCCACAATAATAATGAGAGTAAGGATGAGGAACATAGTTACCTTTTCCAGCTTCAAGGCAGAAAAGAGGTTCTTATTCATACTCATCCAGTCCCTGGCATAGAAAGGATAGCCCAAACGAAAAATCAGTTCTTTCCCCACCTCCTTGGCCTTATAAATGTTTTTCAGCTTCAGCTCTACCCCTGTAACTCCCCCCTGCCACCCCAAAAGCTTCTGGGCATCCTTAAGGGAGAGGAGCGCCAGATTGGCATCAAAATCATACATACCCGTATCAAAAACACCCCCCACCCTGTAAGTGGCGAAGCGGGGAATAAGACCCATGGGGGTGATGCGGCCCTGGGTAGTGAAAAGGGTAAGGGCATCTCCAAGGAATAGACCCATACGCTGGGCCAACACCTTCCCTACAACAACATACCCCCCTTGGGAGAGGGCCTTCCAGCTACCCTGGACAATAGAAGAGGGAAGTATAGTAACTTTGCCTTCTAAAAGGGGGTCCACTCCCCTGATCACCACCCCCCGGGTTGCCCCCTGGGACTTGACGAGACCCTGGGAAATGATGAAGGGGGATGCGGCCTTTACCTGGGGAATCTTATAGGCCTCTTCCATAATCCTGGCCGGATCCTCCACCACACCCCTGTAACTCATAACCACCAAGTGGGCATTGGTACCCAGGATCTTCTCCCTTAAATGAGTATCAAAACCTGTCATTACAGCAATAACCGCAATGAGGGCCCCCACCCCCAGGGCAATACCCAGGACAGAAATCCCCGAAGTAAGAGATAGAAGCCCCCTCCCTCTCCTGGGCCTTAGATACCTGAAGGCAATGAAGGACTCTAACCTGAAACCCCTCATACCTCCTTCTCCCTCTTCAATCTCCTACCCACCAAAGGAGAAAGCCCAACCCCTATCATGGAAAGATGCTTTCACCCCCTTCAAGCCTCATCCTTCTCAGCGACCTCTGGTCTGAGAGTAGGAAAGAAGATCACATCCCGAATGGAGGGAGAATCGGTGAGAATCATCACCAAACGATCTATGCCAATGCCTTCCCCCGCAGTGGGAGGTAGGCCATACTCCAAGGCCCGAATATAATCTTCGTCCATCCTATGGGCCTCTTCGTCTCCCAGAGCCCTCTCCCTCAACTGTTCCTGAAACCTTCTCCTCTGGTCTACAGGGTCGTTAAGCTCCGTATATGCATTGGCCACTTCTTTGCAAGCCATAAAGAATTCAAAGCGTTCCACCAAGGCAGGGTCCCCTTCCTTACTTTTAGCCAAAGGAGAGATGTCCCGGGGATAGTCATAAACAAAGGTAGGCTGCAACAGTTGAGATTCTACCCTCTTATCAAAGATCTCACCCAAAACTTTACCAAAAGAGGCCAGGTTCTCCTCCTCTATTCCCAGCTCCCTGGCATAGGCCCTGGCTTTGCCCTCATCTTCCAATGCCTCCTCGGGTACATCCCCTATCTCCCTTAGGGCATCATGAAAGGTGATACGCCTGTAAGGGGGGGCGAAATCTATCTCTTGTCCTCCGTAAGAGACACCATTTCTACCCAAGACCCCTTGAGCCAGTTGAGAAAACATCTCCTCCGTGAGAGCCATAAGGTCCATATAGTCTGCGTAAGCCATATAAAACTCCATCATGGTAAATTCAGGGTTGTGCTCTGTAGATATTCCCTCATTTCTGAAACACTTGCCCAACTCAAATACCTTATCGAATCCCCCCACCACCAACCTCTTAAGATAGAGCTCCGGGGCTATACGGAGATAAAGGTCTATGTCCAGGGCATTGTGATGAGTAACAAAGGGACGAGCTGCAGCCCCTCCAGGAATGGGCTGCATCATAGGAGTTTCTACCTCCACAAAGCCCCTCTCCACCAAGAATTCCCTAATCCTTCTGATCACCTCACTCCTGATAAGGAAAACCCTCCTGGAATCTTCATTAGCGATAAGATCCAGGTATCTCTGACGATAACGTAGCTCTACATCCCTGAGGCCATGCCACTTCTCTGGCAGGGGCCTCAAGACCTTGGAAAGAAGATGTACCTCCTTAGTATGTAAGGTGAGTTCCCCCGTCTTCGTCCTGAAGAGGGTGCCTCTCACGCCCAAAAAGTCTCCCACATCCAGCTTCTTAAAAACCCCATTGTAAAACTCCCTGCCTACCAGATCCCGTTCCACAAGGATCTGAAGCCTCCCTGTGGCATCCCTAATATGGGCAAAGGCTATACGGCCATGAATCCTCATGGAAACCATCCTTCCCGCCAAGGTAAACTCTCCCCCAGTCTCCAATGCCCCAGGGTCTTCCACACCTCCAAATCCTTCCACTACCTCTCCCAAAGTATGGCTTACCCTGAAGCGATGGGGATAAGGATTAATCCCCATCTCCCTGAAAGCCTGGAGCTTCTTCAGCAAGTCCCCCCTGATTTTTTCCCGTATCTCCGCCATGTTCTTCTCCCCAAGGAAAGGGATCACCTTCCCGTCTTCCACAAAGATATGGGAGCCTAAGCTCCCAATGGGTTATGGAATATCCCCTGGCTCCCCCCATTGTCAAAGGTGAGAAAATGCCTTTACATTCCATCCCATGGAGAAAAAGACCATTATCATCCTCCCCAATTGGATGGGAGACTTCATCATGGCTCTGCCTTCCATCTTAGGGGTGGTAGCAGAAGGGAAAGCCCTCTTGATGGGCCCTCCTTCTTTCTACCAACTCCTGGCAGGATGTTTTCCTCCACAGGTCTATATACCCAGCGGGGGGAAGGAGAGAATCAGCCTCATGGAAGGGGCCTCCGCCCTCCTAAAAAGCCCTGTGGACAAGGCCCTCCTCCTACCCAACAGCTTCAAATCAGCCCTTATGTGCCTTTTGGGAGGCGTACCCCGCATCTGGGGACTTCCCACCGATGGAAGAGGGTTTCTCCTCTATCGAAAGATACCATCTCCCGAAGAGTCCCTTCATCAAGCCCAGATCTACCGCCACATAGCAGAAAAAGCCGGCCTTCTTCAGCCCTGGGAAGGTCCCTCCATATTCCCCTCCCAGGATGCCAAGGAAAAGGCAAACACCCTCTGGGAAAAAAAAGAACTGGAAGGGAGACAAGTGATAGCTCTCCATCCCTTCTCCTCCAAGGAACCCCGCACCTGGCTGCCCAGCCGTTTCAGGGCTCTCATCGAAAAACTATCGGAAGAGGCCTTGGTCCCCATGATCCTGGGAAGTCCAAAAGAGAAAGAGAAAGCCCAAACCCTAATAGAAGGTATCAAAGGCCCATTCCTCAACCTCACCTCCATGGAGGTAGGTCTGGGAGAGATGGCCGCCCTCATAGAAAAAACGCTCCTCTTTATTGGAAACGACAGCGGGCCGGGCCACTTAGCTGCTGCCTTAGGTATCCCTACCCTCACCCTCCACGGCCCTACCTCTCCCCATCTCACTGGCCCCCAGGGATCCCAATGCCAATATCTCTGGAAGGCCTTTCCCTGCTCTCCATGCCGAGAGCGTTTCTTCAAAGACTGCCAACCAGGGCAAGAGGAACGTCCCCCCTGCTTGGAAGCCATCACCTTAGAGGAGGTATGGGGGGAGGTGATTAAGGTCCTGGAAAAAAGCTTATAGAGAGTTTCACCCTTATACTTTGCCAACTCTACCAAAATGAAATCGAACATCCAGATAAGCCAAATGAAAAGGGGCCCTCAATAGATAGGCCCCCTTTCAAAAAAGCCTTCCCTCAGTACCGATCGTACCTGGCCATCTTCTCTTGCATGCGGCGCATCTTCTTTCTGGCCTTCAGCATTTTCCTGCGCCTGCGCTGGGTAGGTTTTTCATAGTACATGTTCTTTTTGATCTCTTTGATGAGGCCCTCTTTCTCAATCTTTTTCCTGAGCCTCTTTAATGCAGAGTCCAAATCACTATCCACCTTCACAAAGGCATTTACTACATTTGACATAAATATCCTCAACCCCCCTTCCCTGCCCAGATTAAACAAAAGGCATGAGCAAAACTTTAACTAAAACACGAACATGGCAGAGTCAACCCCTTTTGTCCTTCAGAGATTGACTTTTTTGAAAAATTTAAAAAAGTCGGCAATACCTATCGCCTCACTACAATGGGAAGCTTAGATTCTAACTCTTTTACCAAATCCCCGTGCTCTCCTTCTACCTCCTGATCGGTAAGAGTCCTATCCTCAGCTCGGTAGAGAAGGGAATAGGTGAGACTCCTTTTCCCAGGCTCAATAGGGGGACCTGTATAATAATCAATAAGACTCACCTCCCTTAAGTAAGAAGGAGCCAGTTCCTGAATTGTAGCAAGAATCCGGTTATGACTCAGGTCCATGGGAGCGATAAGGGAAAGATCCCGCACAGAGCCGGGGAAACGGGGCAGGGGCTCAAAGCCCATTTTCTTCTCCCCCTCCAATACCTCCAAAAAGAGTTCAGCCACATAACACCGCTGGGAGAAACGATAGGAACGGGCAAGCTGAGGATGGATCTCTCCCATGTAGCCTACGGATTTTCCATTTATGTTCAGCAAAGCCGATCTACCTGGATGAAGGAAAGGCTCCTTGCCTGCCTCCAGCTGAAGTTCTATACCCTTCAATCTCTTGGCAAGCTCCTCCAACACCCCTTTCACAAAGAAAAAATCGTACTCCTGACCCCTTTGATCCCAACTAACTCCCCTTTTCCCCATAGCCAAGATACCCAAGTGAAGCCTCTCAGGGATATCTGGCAGGAAGACACGGCCTACCTCAAAGAAGGCCATGTCCCTCACCTGGGCCTTCTCATTCAACAAAGCCGTATTAAGAAGACCTGGCAAAAGCGTAGTCCTCATAACAGACATCTCTTCACTCAAAGGGTTCTTTATGGCCATGAAACGGAGGCGGGGATCTGAATCAGCCAATTTCAAGGCATTAAGGGATCTGGGATCTATAAAGCTGTAATTAATCACCTCCATAAGACCCATCCCCGACAAAATGGCTTCTGTCCCAACTATCAATGTCCTCTGGCTCTCCACCTTCTCCTTAGGAAGGGGACCCGAAGGCATGGTAGAAGGAATATTATGGTAACCATGGATCCTGGCTACCTCTTCCACTAAGTCTATCTCCCTGGACACGTCAAAAGCACGGAAGGAAGGAACTGTAGTCTCCCACTTCTTTCCATCCCATTGAGGGGAAAACCCTAAGCCTTCCAAAATACTCTCCACTCTATCAGGAACCACATTGATCCCCAATACGCCCCCTAAATTCCTATGTAAAAGGAAAACCTTTTTAGGCACATAGGGTTTGGGATATACATCCAACATTCCCTGGGCCACCTCCCCTCCAGCCAACTCCTTGATGAGCCAGGTTGCTCTGTCCAAGGCCTTAACCAAACCTTCTATGTCGGCACCCCTTTCGAAGCGCTTGGAGGCCTCTGTAGAAATACCCAATCTCTTAGAAGTCTTTCTAATGGAGGTGGGCTCAAAAAAGGCACTCTCTATAAGGATACGCTGAGATCTTCTCCTCACTTCCGAGTTGGCCCCACCCATGATGCCCGCCAGGGCCACGCCCCTCTCAGCATCGGCTATAAGAAGCATGGAGGAATCCAACTCTCTAACGTTTCCATCCAGGGTGACTAGAGCCTCCCCCCTATTGGCCCTCCTCACCACAATTCTATGATCTCTGAGGTCATCGTAATCGAAGGCGTGAAGAGGATGTCCCATCTCTACCAAAACATAATTGGTGGCATCCACCACATTGGATATAGAACGAATACCCGCTGCCTTGAGCCTCACCTTCATGAAAAGGGGAGAAGGGGCTATCTGAACCCCCTCTACATATCGGGCACAGTATCGGGGACACAGGTCCGGGTCTCTGATCTCCACCTGGGCTACTTCCTCTACAGCAGGACCCTCTTGGGGAAAACTGATGGAAGGCATCTTCAAGGGCCTCTTCAATAAGACTGCCAACTCCCGGGCCACCCCCAGAATCCCCAGACAATCGGGCCTGTTAGGGGTAGGGCTGGTTTCCAATAGGTAATCATCCATAAAAACCAAAGGGGCAGCTGGATCACCCGGCTCTCCCTCCTCCAGAAATATGACCGTCTCCACCTCCCCTTCCTCGGCCAGATCCAGCTCTATCTCTGACACCAGATTGCCCTGGGAGGCCTCCCCCTTTAACTCCACCGCCTCTACCACCATACCCGAAGGTAGGGAAGCCCCCGGAAGAGCCACCAGGACCCTCCTGCCTTCCTTCAAGTAGGGCGCGCCACTCACCACCTGGACCTCTTCTCCCCCTATGGCCACTCTACACACCTTCCACTTGGGTTCCCGGGGATGATTCTTAACGGAGACGAGGCAACCGACCACCACCTCGTTCAGACATTCACCTAAATAACTCACACCCTCCACCTCCAGACCGGCCATGGTGAGGCGGTAGGCAATGTCATCGGGAGGCAGGTCCCTGCAATCCACAAACTCGTCCAGCCAATTCAAAGTAAAAAGCATGGCACCCTCACATAAACTGCCTGAGGAACCTCAGATCGTTCTCATAGAATAGCCTAATATCATCAATGCCGTACTTAAGCATAGTGATCCTTTCCACTCCTAAACCAAAAGCAAACCCCCGATACCTCTGGGAGTCGTAATCCACAAAAGAAAAGACAGCAGGATCCACCATGCCGCAGCCCAAGATCTCTAACCAACCCGAACCCTTACACACCCGGCACCCCTTACCTCCACAGATAACACAACCTATGTCCATCTCAGCGCTAGGCTCGGTAAAGGGAAAATAACTAGGCCTAAAACGCACCAAAGTACGGGGACCAAAAACCCTCAGAGCAAACTCCTCCAGCACCCCCTTCAGGTCGCCGAAAGTGGTGATTTCATCTACCAGAAGTCCTTCCACTTGGTGAAACATAGGGGTATGAGAGACATCAGCGTCCCTCCTATACACCTTGCCAGGAGAGATAACCCGAATGGGAGGACGGACCTTCTCCATCACCCTGATCTGGACAGGGGAAGTGTGAGTTCTAAGGAGAATCCCCCCGCTCACATAAAAGGTGTCCTGCATATCCCGGGCAGGGTGATGGGAAGGGATATTCAGGGCCTCAAAATTGTAGTAGTCCATCTCAATCTCGGGACCTTGGGCTACCTGAAACCCCATAGAGATAAAAACCTCCTCAATCTCCCTCAACACTCGGGTAAGAGGATGGACACCGCCCAGCTCAGGGCCCCTACCCGGGAGAGTGATATCTACTCTTTCCAAGGCCAGTCTCTCTTCTTCCTCCTTTTGCCTGAAAAACTCCTCTCTCTCATCTATAGCCTTCTCCAAAATGACCTTCACCTGATTGGCTATTTGACCCACCAATGGCCTCTCTTCAGGAGAAAGCCTCCCCATCCCCGTAAGAATAGCCTTGAGCTCTCCCTTCCTCCCCAGGAGCTTCACACGAAAGTTTCTCAGCTCCTGGGTACCCTTCACAGCATCCAGTTCCTTCAAGGCCCTCTCTTTCATATCCTCTAATAGTTTCTTCATCGCTCTTTATTCCGCTTTTTCATGGCTTTCTCGAAACGGTTTAAGTCTTCTTTCCTTCCCAACAGGACCACCACCTCCCCCTGTCGCAAAACATCGTCCCCCCCGGGAGAGGGGTTGATCTCCCCTGAAGGCTTCTTGATGACAACAATGTTCAAATTAAACCGGGAGCGAATGGCCAACTCAGCCAGGCTTTGTCCCTCCAACACCCGAGGCACCTGAATCTCGTAGATACCGTAATCCTTAGATATCTCAAGTTCATCCAAAATGGTGGGAGAGACCAGGGAACGGGCCAAACGAACCCCCATATCCCCTTCGGGATAGACTACCCTGTCACACCCAATCTTCTCCAAAACCCTTCCGTGCTGGGGAGTGACAGCTTTGGAGACCACATAAGGCACCCCCATCTCCTTGAGGATAAGGGAAACCAAGATATTGGCCTCCATCTTCTGGCCAATGGCTACCACCGCCACATCCACATCCTTGATGCCCACAGCCCTCAAGGCCCTCTCATCCGTTACATCCAACTGAACGGCCTGGGTGACTAAATCGTCCAGTTGCTTCACCTTAGAGCCATCCTTGTCTATGGCCAGTACTTGACAACCCAATTCGGTAAGGGTTTTGGCCACGCTGTAACCAAACCGGCCTACTCCAAGAACGGCTACATATCTCACTTTCCCTTCTATCAATGCCGTTTACGCAGCCTCCAAATGTTCCTTGGCTACACTCACCAGACGGGCAAAAACCTGAGGCTCCCTCACCGCCATATCGGCCAGCATCTTCCTGTCCACATCAACCTGGGCAAGCTTCAATCCATGAATGAACTGCCCATAGGTAAGCCCATAAAGCCTGGCTGCTGCATTTATCCTGACGATCCAAAGCCTCCGAAAATCCCTCTTCCTGTTCTTCCTGTCCCTATAGGCATATGCTAAGGCCTTAATCACCGTCTGCCTGGCTACAGAATAGGTTTTACTCTTGTTGCCATAATAGCCCTTGGCCATCTTGAGCCACTTTTTCCTCCGGCGCCGGGTCTTGGGACCCCCCTTCACTCTCGCCATCTCTCAATCCTCCTTAAAAGGCATAGGGAAGGAGCCTCTTCATCCGCTTCATCTCTTCCTTACCCACCAGAGACGAACGGCGAAGATGCCTCTTTCTCTTAGCCTTCTTCTCCTCCAGAAGATGACTCTTTCCCGCCTTTCTTCTCTTCAACCTGCCAGAACCTGTTACCTTGA